>NZ_JALJRJ010000019.1:52100-139708 GCF_024519755.1 Micromonospora sp. Mcm103 | reverse complement strand
GTGCCGTCGGCCGAGTTGTTGCCGGACACGTCCAGGCACTTGCCCGACTGCGGGTTACGCACCGTGCCGTCCGCCTGCGCGGACCAGTTCTGCGCGCCGGTGCCGTTGCACGTGTAGAGCTGGATCTTGGTGCCGTCGGCGCTGCCGCCACCGGAGACGTCCAGGCACTTGCCGAGCGCCTTCACCGGCCCGTTCGGCGTCACCGTCCACGACTGCGCCGACGAGCCGTTGCAGGTGTAGAGCTGGATCTGGGTGCCGTCGGCCGACGACCCGCTCCGCACGTCCAGGCACTTGCCGGCCAGGCCCTTGATCGGGCCCGCGCCGCCGGTGCCGGTCGAGCGGACCAGCGTGAAGTCGTCGACGTCGAACAGCCCGGAGCCGCTGCCGGTGAACGTCAGGTGCACGGTCTGCGTACCGGACGGCACGCCGGTGAGCGCGGTGCTCACGTCGGCGAACGTGGTCCAGCTGCCGGTGTTCGGCACCGCCACCTGACCGAGCACCGGCCCGGTCGGCGAGCCGGTCCGCACCTGGAGCGTGCCACCCGGGCCGCCGGAGACCACCCGGGCGCGCAGCGACGTCACACCGGTCAGGTCCAGCCCCGGGTACGCGGCCCAGTCGCCCGGGTCCACGTACCCCAGGGTCTGGCCGCCGTTGGCGCCGGCCTTGGGGTACGCGCTGACGCCGCTCGCCGAACCGAACGCCTCGGCCTGGACCGTGGTGTTGCCGGTCGGCGGCGGCGTGCCGCCGAGTTCCTTGATCCGGATGTTGCGGAACGACACGTCGTCGCCGGTGCCGTGGTTCTGGATGCCGACGTGCCCGGCGAGCGACCGCACCGGGTCGGTGTTCGTGAAGTCGTTTATGCGTACGCCGTTGAGGAACACCTGGAGCCGCTCGGACTCGACCAGGATCTCGTAGGTGTTCCACTCCCCCGCCGGGTTCAGCGCCGCGTCCCGGGCCGCCAGGTCGGCCGACTTGAAGCCGTAGATCGCGCCGGTGGTCCGGTCGGCGGCGTCGGTGGGGTCGATCTGGATCTCGTAGCCGTTGTCCACCGCCGAGTTCGGGTCGCTCGACGGCGGGAAGCCGACGAACACGCCCGAGTTGTCGTCACCGGCCAGCCGCCAGTCCAGCTTCAGCGAGTAGTCGGTGAACTGCTTCGCGCTGTACCAGTACAGGCCCATGCCGCCGACCGAGGTGAGCGTGGCGTCGGCGTTTGTGAAGCTGCCCGGCCCGGCCTGCGACCAGCCGGTGGTGCCGCCGTTGTAGAGCGCGGTGTAGCCGGTCTCCGGCCGGCAGTCGGCCTTCGTGCGCCCGGCGGCGTAGCGGATGCCGCCGAGCAGGTGCGCCCGGAACGCCGTGTCGGCGTACGACGCCTGGGTGTGGCCGCCGCCGGTGTAGAAGGACCGGCCGCCGCTGTACGTCTTGCACCAGGCGTGCGGGTGGTCGCCGCCCATCGAGCCACCGGAGTACGAGGACTCGTCGAGGCTGGCCAGCACGTGTGCGGTGGAGCGGGCGTTGGTGCGGTAGTCGTACCACTCGTCGGTGCGGTTCCACCGCTGCGGCAGGTGCGCGGTGGCGGCGTGCGCCCGGTCCTCCACCTTCACGGTGGCCGGCTGGATGGCCGGGTGGGACGCGAACCAGGCGCCGACGAGGTTGCCGTAGAACGGCCAGTCGTACTCGGTGTCGGCGGCGGAGTGCACGCCGACGTACCCGCCGCCGGCGCCGATGTACGCCTCGAACGCCGACTGCTGGCTGGCGTTGAGGACGTCCCCGGTGGTGTTGAGGAAGATCACCGCCTCGAAGCGGGCCAGGTTGGCGGTGGTGAACTGGGCGGCGTCCTCGGTCGCGGTCACGGTGAAGTTGTTCGCCGCGCCCAGCTCGCGTACGGCCTGCGTGCCGACCGCGATGGAGTCGTGCCGGAAACCGGCGGTCTTGGAGAAGACGAGCACGTCGTAGGGGGCGTCGGCGGCGGCCGCCGGGCTCGCGGGGACGGTGCAGGCGATGGTGGCGAGGACGGCGGTCACCGCCGCCAGTGCGGTACGCACGAGTTTCATCTGGTTCTCCTTCATCCTCACGGCAGGGTCCAGCGCTGGTTCGCCGCGCCCGTGCAGGTCCACAGGTGCACCGCAGTGCCGTCGGCCGAGTTGTTGCCGGACACGTCCAGGCACTTGCCCGACTGCGGGTTACGCAGCGTCCCGTCGGCCTGCGCGGACCAGTTCTGCGCGCCGGTGCCGTTGCACGTGTAGAGCTGGATCTTCGTGCCGTCCGCGCCGGCGCCACCCGACACGTCCAGGCACTTGCCGAGCGCCTTCACCGTGGCGTTCGGCGTCACGGTCCACGACTGCGCCGTCGTGCCGTTGCAGGTGTAGAGCTGGATCTGGGTGCCGTCGGCGGTGGCGGCGTTGCGCACGTCCAGGCACTTGCCGGCCAGGCCCTTCACCGGGCCGGTGCGGACGGCCGACGTGGTGAGCGTGAACGCGTCCAAGTCGTAGAGCGCCCCGGTGCCACCGGCGAACGTCAGGTAGAGCGTGGTGGTGCCGGCCGGCGGACCGGCGATCGTGCCGGTCACTGTGGTGAACGTGTCCCAGGCGCCGGTGACCGGGACGGTGGCCGAGCCGAGCACGGTCCCGGTGGCCGAGCCGGCCCGCACCTGGAGCGTGCCGCCGGCCCCGGCCGACGAGACCCGGGCGGTGAACCCGGTGGCGTCGGCGAGCAGGTACGGCTGGAACGCGATCCAGTCCCCGTCGTGGATGTCGCCGACGGTCTTGCCGCCCTCGGCGGTGGCCTTGTCGAACGTGTTGATCCCGGACGAGGTCTTGAAGTGCTCGGCCTGCCGGTGCCGGGGCTGGAGCGTGTGCTGGGTGTGCGTGGTGAGGCCGCCCGAGTCGGTGTACTCGGCGTCGAAGACGGCGAAGATGTTCGCCGCGTCGTCGTGCTCACCGTCGACGGGTACGGCGATCGAGCCGGTGCAGCCGGTCGCCGAGGTGATCTGGTGGCCGTGCTGGTCGTGGCCGAGCACGTAGGTCATCTTGACCTTCGTGCAGTCGATGGTGGCGTCCTCCGGGTCGGTGACGGTGATCCGGAACGGCACGGTGTCGCCGAAGGAGAACAGCTTGCCGTTGCCGGGCGTCTCGATGACCACTGTCGGCGCGGTGTTGCCCACTGTGATCGTCACGCTGGCGGTGCCGGTGGCGCCCTGCGGGTCGCGCACCGTGAGCGTGGCGGTGTACCTGCCGTTGGCGGTGTAGGTGTGCGAGGGGTTCGCGGCGGTGGAGGTGCCGCCGTCGCCGAACGTCCAGGCGTACGTCAGCGCGCCGCCCTCCGGGTCGGACGAGCCGGCCGAGGAGAAGGTCACGGCGAGCGGCGCGGCGCCGGAGGTCCGGTCGGCGGCGGCGCGGGCCACCGGGGCGCGGTTGGCGCCGCCCAGATAGTCGAAGCGGTACAGCGCCGAGTTGGCGTCGCCGTTGAAGTAGCCGGTGCCGTAGTCGAGCACGTAGTACGCGCCGTCCGGGCCGAACGCCGAGTCCATCACCTGCTTGCCGGTCCACGGGAACGTGTCGATGGTGCCGGGTGAGCCGTCCGCGCCGACGTGGATCGGCTTGATCCAGCCCCGGCCGAACTCGGTGGCGAAGAACTGCCCGTCGAACGACTGCGGGAACTTCGTGGTGGACGGGTTCGCCGCGTCGTACCGGTAGACCGGGCCGCCCATCGGCGACTCGGAGCCGCCGCCGAACTCCGGCGGGCTGCCCGCGTCACCGGCGTAGCGGATCCAGGACGGCTTCGCCGCCGGCAGCGTGGCCAGGCCGGTGTTGCGGAACGAGTTGTTCGTCGGGCCGCCGGTGCAGTTGTACTTCGGGCCGGCGGTGCCGGTGGCGAAGTCCCACTCGGCGTACGTCTCGGCCGCCGTGTTGGTGCCGGTGCAGTACGGCCAGCCGTAGTTGCCGGGCCCTGTCACCCGGTTGAACTCGACCTGCCCGGACGGGCCGCGGGCCGTGGTGGTGCCGGCGTCCGGCCCGTAGTCGCCCACGTAGACGACGCCGGTGGCCTTGTCGACGCTGATCCGGAACGGGTTGCGGAAGCCCATCGCGTAGATCTCCGGGCGGGTCCGCGCGGTGCCGGGCGCGAAGAGGTTGCCGGCCGGGATCGAGTACGTGCCGTTGGCGTTCACCTTGATCCGCAGGATCTTGCCCCGCAGGTCGTTGGTGTTGCCGGCGCTGCGCTGCGCGTCGTATCCGGGGTTGCGGTTGGTGCGCTCGTCGATCGGCGCGTATCCGGCCGAGTCGAACGGGTTGGTGTCGTCGCCGGTGGACAGGTAGAGGTTGCCCGCGGCGTCGAAGTCGATGTCGCCGCCGACGTGGCAGCACAGCCCCCTGTCGGCCGGTACGTCGAGCACGTCGACCTTGCTGGCCTGGTTGAGCGTGAAGTCGGCGTTGAGCGTGAACCGGGACAGCCGGTTGACGCCCTGCCAGGCGGAGAAGTCGGTGCCGGTGGCGGGCGCGTCGCCGGCCGGGGTGGACAGCGGCGGGGCGTAGTAGAGGTAGATGTGCCGGTTGGAGGCGAAGCCGGGGTCGACGCCGACGCCCTGGAGCCCTTCCTCGTCGTGGGTGTAGACCGGCAGCGTGCCGATGACTGTGGTGGCGCCGGCCGCGTCGGTGCGGCGCAGCGTGCCGTTGCGGGCGGTGTGCAGGACCGACCGGTCGGGCAGCACCGCGAGCGACATCGGTTCGCCGGTCTCGGCGACACCGCGGGCGAGTTCGACCTGCTGGAAGTCGCTCGCCGAGATCGGGTGGGCGGACGCCGGGACGGACGCCGCGGCCACTGTGACGGTGCCGGCGGTGGCTGCGAGCAGCAGCGCTGCGGCAGCGGCGAACGGTCGTCGGGCACGGGGGTGGTGGTGGCTGGACATGCTGTGCTGTCCCTTCCTGACGCGCGCAGCCAGGACCGGGCGCGCGTCGCGCCGGATGCCGAGCAGGGGATGCTGCGCCGGCCCGCCGGGAGGTCGGCGGGCCGCGACCTCCGGTCAGGACCGGAGGTCACCTCGCCGAGGCGGGCGGTGCGGGGCGATCTGGTGCGGGCGATCACCTCGGCGAAACAGCGTTGTGCTGTGCACGACATTAAGACCTTTCGATCAGCCTGTCCATAGCTTCTGATCGATCGGCTTTGACTTTCGCCGCTCAGCGACAAAAGTGGGTGTCACTCGTGGCGGTCGACCGCCCGCTCCGCGAGCCCGGCCAGCACCCGTCGCGCCGGTTCCGCCAGTGGCAGCGCCTCCAGCGCGACAAGCGCCGCGTCGGCACGAGTGCGGATCATCCGCTCCACCGCCTCCCGGGCGCCGGACTCCTCGACGATGCCCCGCACCTCGGCCGCGCCGCCTGATCGAGGCCGGGATCGCCGACCAGCTCCCCCAGCCGGGCCGCACCGGCCGGGGAGGCGGACGCCCGGGCCAGCGCCAGCAGCACCGTCGGCTTGCCCTCCCGCAGGTCGTCCAGGTTGGACTTGCCGGTCACCGCCGGGTCGCCGAACACGCCGAGCAGGTCGTCGCGCAGCTGGAACGCGTCCCCGAGCGGGTCGCCGAAGCCCGCCAGCGCGGCCACCTCCTCCGGTGGGGCACCGGCGAGCGCGGCGCCGATCTGCACCGGGCGGGTCACCGTGTAGCGAGCCGTCTTCAGCCGTACCACTGTGAGCGCGCTCGCCATCGAGCCGTCCCCGGCCGCCCCGACCACGTCCAGGTACTCCCCCGCGATCACCTCCGAGCGCATCCGGGCCAGCAGCACGTGCCCCCGGCGCAGCCGCTCGGGCGGCAGCCCGCATCCGTGGAACATCTGCGCCGACCAGGTGGCGCAGAGGTCGCCGCAGAGCAGCGCCGCCTGCCGCCCGAACGCCGCCGGGTCGCCCGGCCGGCCGGACCGGGCGTGCAGGTCGGTGAAGAACCGGTGCAGCGTCGGCGCGCCCCGGCGGCGGTCGCTGCGGTCCACGATGTCGTCGTGGATCAGCGCGAACGCGTGGAACAGCTCCAGCGACGCAGCGGCGGTCACGATCGGCCCGGCGTCCGGGCCGCCGAACCCCCGCCAGCCCCAGTAGCAGAACAGCGGCCGCATCCGCTTACCGCCGGCCAGGACGAACCAGCGCACAGCGGTGTGGACGGCCCCCGTACCGTCGTCCGGCCGATCCGGCTCTCTCGCGTCCAGGAACGCGGCTAGCGCGGCGTCGAAGCGGCCCCGCAGCAGGGCCGGATCGGTCGGTGCGACGGTTACGGTCATGGTGCCTCCCTTGCCAGTCCGGCGAGTTCGAGCAGCAACGCCTTCACATCGGTGGCCTCCACCCGGGGCCGGATCGCGGCCCGGTCGGAGCAGATCAGCATCGGGCCGTCCGCCGGGTCGGCGGGCAGGCGCCCGTGTGAACCACGCACCGCCCGTGCGCCCGCGTCCAGCCCCACCACTGTCATCAGGTAGCGCAGCCCGAGCTTCTTGCGGGCCAGCGCCACCGCCGCCCGGCGCTTCGCCGCGCCCGGCGCGGCCGGGTCGAAGAACAGTTCCGCCGGGTCGTAGCCGGGCTTGCGGTGGATCTCCACCAGCCGGGCGAAGTCGGGCGCCCGCGCGTCGTCGAGCCAGTAGTAGTACGTGAACCAGGCGTCCGGCTCGGCCACCAGCACCAGCTCACCCGAGCGTTGATGATCGAGCCCGTGCCCGGCCTGCCCGGCGGCATCGAGCACCTCGGCCACGCCCGGTAGCGACGCGCAGAGCTTCGCCACCGCCGGTACCTCCGCCGGATCCCTGACGTAGACGTGCGCCACCTGGTGGTCGGCCACCGCGAACGCCCGTGAGGTCCACGGGTCGAGGTATTCCATCCCGGCCTGGGTGTAGACCCGCAACAGCCCTTCGGCGCGCAGCATCCGGTTCACGTCCACCGGTCGGGACACGTCGGTGATGCCGTACTCGGACAACGCCACCACTGTGGCTACCTGCTCGCGCGCGGCGTCGAGCAGCGGACCGAGCACCCCGTCCAGCTCCGCCGCCGCGGCGGCTGCCTGCGGGTCGGACGGGCCGAAGCGTTGCAGGTCGTAGTCCAGGTGCGGCAGGTAGACCAGCGTCAGGTCGGGGGCGTGGTCGGTGAGGATGCGCTGGGCGGCCCGGCTGATCCACGCCGAGGACGGCAGCCCGGCACCCGGACCCCAGTAGCTGAACAGCGGGAAGGTGCCGAGCGCGTCGGTGAGCGTGTCCCGCAGCTCGGGCGGGTCGGTCCAGCAGTCCGGCTCCTTGCGGCCGTCGGCGTGGTAGACCGGGCGCGGCGTGACCGTCCAGTCCACGTCCGCGCCCATCGCGTACCACCAGCAGACGTTGGCGACCCGGTAGCCCGGCTCGACGCGGCGGGCCGCCTGCCACACCTTCTCGCCGCCGACGAGAGCATTGTGCTGCCGCCAGAGCAGCACCTCGCCCAGGTCGCGGAAGTACCAGCCGTTGCCCACCACGCCGTGCCCGGCGGGCAGCTCGCCGGTGAGGAACGTGGACTGCGCCGAGCAGGTCACCGCCGGCAGCACGGTGCCCAGCTCGGCGGCGAACCCGGTCTCGGCCACCGCGCGCAGCCGGGGCATGTGCGCCAGCAGCCGCGGCGTCAGCCCGACCACGTCGAGCACCACCAGCCGCCGGCTCACGAGGGCACGCCTTCCGCCGCCCGCGGACCCGGAGCGCCCTGCGCGCCGCCGTCGGCCAGGCCGAGCGCGGTCAGTTCGTCGCGGGCGAACGCCAGCTCGGCGGCGATGCCGGCGGCCAGCTCCGCGTCGCCGCGCGGCCGCCGCGCCTCCGGCAGCACCCCCCAGGTGTACGTCTCGACGTCGAGGTGGTCGCAGCCGGCGACCGGACCGGCGTACAACGCGGCCAGCGCCTCGCGCAGCACCGGGACCGTGGAGCGCAGCGGCGGCTCGGGCGGGGCGTGCAGCGGCACGTGGTAGTGCACCCGCCACGCCCCTGGTAGCCGCGCGTCGAGTGCGGCGTCGAGGTCGTCGGCCGCGTACGCCGGATCGGCCGGATCGGTGGCGACGGCGCAACCGGCAGCCCGCGTCTGGTGCAGGAACCGCGGCTCGACGAACCGGCGCAGCGCCGCGCTCGCGGCGGCCGGGTCGGGCGCCTCGATCGCTGCGGACACCTGGACCTTCACCACGGGGAGACCGGCGGCACGCAGCCCGGCCAGGGCATCCGCTGGCTGCTCCCAGGCACACGCCAGGTGCGCGAGATCCAGGCAGATCCCGAGCCGGTCGGTATCCATGTCTGAGAATACCTCGCGTGCTTGTCCCGTCGACTCCACCAGACAGCCCGGTTCCGGTTCGAAGCCGACCCGGATCACCCGGCCGGTCTCCCGCTGCACGGCGGCCAGGCCCTCGGCCAGCGCGTCCAGGCGACGCCGGGCGGTGGCGGCCCGCCCGGCGTCCCACGGGCTGCGCCAGGCGATCGGCAGCGTCGAGATCGAGCCCCGGACGGCGTCGTCGGGCAGCAGGTCGGCGAGCACCCGGGCCAGGTCCAGCGTGTACGCCGACCGTTGCGGCGTGGTCCAGTCCGGGTGGTACACCGCGCCCTTGACCACAGGGGCCTGGAACGCGGCGTACGGGAAGCCGTTGAGCGTGACCACCTCCAGCCCGCGTACGGTCAGCTCGTGGCGCAGCCGGCGGCGGGCCGGCGGGTCGGCGGCGAGCGCGGCGGCCACCGGCGCGGCCAGCCAGAGGCCGAGCCCGAGCCGGTCGGCGCCGAGTGCCCGGCGGACCGCGACCGCGTACGTGTCGAGCTGGGCGACGATGCCCGGCAGGTCCTCGGCCGGGTGCACGTTCGTGCAGTAACCGAGGTGGACTGTCGTGCCGTCGGCGTGGCGCAGCCGCATCACTGCCCCCCGCGCGCGATCGAGTTGCCGGCGAAGGTGGGGTCGCTCGCCTCCAGGTCGGTCAGGTCGAGCCGGCCGGACTGGCCGTAGAACTCGACCGGGTTGCGCCACAGCACCCGGTCCACGTCGTCGGCGTCGAACCCGGCCAGCAGCATCGCCTCCCCGGTGGCCCGGGTCAGCAGCGGATCCGACCGGCCCCAGTCGGCCGCCGAGTTCACCAGCATCCGCTCGGTGCCGTACCGCTTCAGCAGCTCCACCATCCGCGGCGGCGACATCTTCGTCTCCGGGTAGATCGAGAAGCCCAGCCAGCAGCCGGTGTCGCGGACCAGCTCCACTGTCACCTCGTTGAGGTGGTCGACGAGCACCCGTCCGGGCGCGATGCCCGACTCGGCGACCACCGCGAGCGTCCGCTCGACGCCGCGCGCCTTGTCCCGGTGCGGCGTGTGCACCAGCGCGGGCAGGTCGTGCGCGACGGCCAGGGCGAGCTGCCCGGCAAGCGCGGCGTCCTCGGCCGGCGTCATCGCGTCGTAGCCGATCTCGCCGACCGCCACCACGCCGTCCTTGTCCAGGTAGCGGGGCAGCAGGTCGAGCACCGGGCGGCAGCGCGGGTCGTTCGCCTCCTTCGGGTTCAACGCCACAGTGGCGTGGTGCCGGATGCCGAACTGGCCGGCCCGGAACGGCTCCCACCCGATCAGCGAGTCGAAGTAGTCCACGAAGCTCTCCACGCTGGTACGCGGCTGGCCCAGCCAGAACGCCGGCTCGACCACCGCGCGGACACCCGCGGCGGCCATCCGCTCGTAGTCGTCTGTGGTGCGGGACGTCATGTGGATGTGCGGGTCGAAGATGCGCATGTCACGCCTCCGTGGTGGGGATGGTCAGCCGGCGCAGCAGGTCGGCAGCGTCGGCGGGCATGTCGCGGCCGGCGGCGTGCCGCTCGGCGGCGAACGCGGCGAGCATCCGGGCCAGCTCGCCGTCGGCCCGCTCCAGCAGGCCGTCGACCACCGCCAGCGGCACGCCGGTGAACACGCACTTGAGCACCGCCTGCCGCCAGGTCGACTGCTCCAGGTGCCGGGCGTACGGGCCGAGCGCGGCGGCGACCAGCCGGGTGTCGTTGGTGCGGATCGCGTCGTGCAGCAGCGGCACGCACTCCGCGCCGATCGGCAGCAGCGGCAACGCGCGCAGCACCGCGCGTTTCTCGGCGGCGTCGCCCTGCCGGTACAGCGTCTCCGCGGCGGCGGCGTGGCCGTGCGGCAACGCGGTCAGCAGCAGCGCCCGGGCCGCCTCGTCCGCCGTCCAGCCCGGCAGGTCGGGCAGCGGCAGGCGACCGCACCGCCGGGCGGCGGCGGCGAAGAACCGCCCGATCGCCGTGGGTTCGGTGGCGACGCGGCGCAGCGCCGCGTCCAGCCACTGCGGATCGGGTACGCCCCGAAGCGCGGCGCGCAGTCGGTCGGGTGTCATGCCGTCTCCCCTCTGCCGGGTGGAAGGTGGTGGGTCACCGCCCCTCGCCGCGCGAGGCGGCGGCGCGCAGGAAGTCCAGTGAGCGGGCGGCGACGGCCGGGGCGGCGTGCGAGTGGCGGGGCAGTTCCACGGCCACCAGCCCGCGGTATCCGGCGTCGGCCAGGGCGCGCAGCACCGGCGGGAAGTCGATCTCGCCGGTGCCGAACTCCAGGTGCTCGTGCACACCCCGGCGCATGTCGTCGATCTGCACGTTGACCAGATGGTCGGCGACCGCCGACACGCACCGCGGCACCGGCAGCGGCTCCAGGCAGCGGCAGTGTCCGACGTCGAGCGTGATGCCGAAGCCTGGTGGCGCGCCGAGCGCCTCGCGCAGCCGCCACCACCCGGCGATGTCCTCGACGAACATGCCCGGCTCGGGTTCGAAGCCCAGCGGCACGCCCGCCTCCGCCGCCTCGGCGCACACGGTCGCGCAGCCCGCCACCAGGCGGTCGGCGGCGACGGCAGGTGGTACGCCGGGCGGGCGTACGCCGGCCCAGAAGGAGACCGCCTCCGCGCCCAGGTCGGCGCCGATCCGGACGGCCCGGCGCAGGAACTCGATCCGCCGGGCCGGGTCGTCGTGCAGCAGCGTCGGCGCGTGCTTGTGCCACGGGTCGAGCAGGTACCGGGCGCCGGTCTCGACCACCACCGCGAGCCCGAGCGCGTCCAGCCGGCGGCGTACGGCGGCGACCCGGCGGGCCAGGCCGGGGGCGAACGGGTCCAGGTGGTCGTGGTCGAGGGTGAGCGCGACACCCTGGTACCCGAGGTCGGCCAGCACCGCCAGTGCGTCGCCGAGCCGGTGGTTGGCGAAGCCGTTGGTGCCGTACCCGAAGCGCAGCGCGCCGGGCCCGGACAACGGTTCGGTGGCCACGTCGGGGAGAGCTGTCATGTCGGTGAGATCAGTCGGGCCAGGCGGCGGCCGAGCGGGGCGGCGCCGGCCACGGCGAGGCCGAGCAGCCGGGCCCCGGCGCGGGCGGTCAGCGCGCCCTGCAACGCGGGCAGCCCGGTGATCCCGGTGCCGACGGCGGCCCGCACCCGGGCCGGTGACGGGTCGGCGAGCACCCGGGCCTGCGCCCGGCCGTACCGGGTGGCGTACCCGGCGGCGAGCACCGCCGGCACGAGGTCACCGAACCGGGCGGCGAGGCTGGAGCCGCGGCGGCCGGTGACGGGCGACGTCGGCCGGGCCGGGACGGCTGCCGCGATCAGCGCGGTGCCGGCGAGCGTGAGGCCCGGCAGACGCCGGTCCGCGCCGGTCACCTCGCGGCGGGACAGCGCGGTCACGGTCCAGGTGTGCGCGGCGACGGTGAACGCCGCCGGAAGCGCCCGGACCACCCGGCCGCCGGACGCGCCGAGCAGCACGTCCAGCCCGCGGCAGGCGGCCATCACCGCCGGGCCGGCGGGGGTGTTCTTCGCGCGCAGGTCGTACCCCCAAATGGTGGCCGCGAGTGGGAGCGCGACTGCTGCCGCGCGGCGGCCCCCGGCGGCGGTGGCGACCGCGAGCCCGGCGGCGGTCAGGCCGGACGCGACGCCGAGCGCGACGGCCGGGAGCACCCGGCCGGACGGGATCGGGCGTTCCGGCCGCTCGACCGCGTCCAGCCGCCGGTCCGCCCAGTCGTTCGCGGCCATCCCGGCCCAGTAGAGCAGCACCGACGCGCCGGCCAGCGCCGGTGTGCGCGGGCCGAGCGCACCGGCGGCCGCCGCGCCGGAGAGCACATCCCCGGGTACGGAGAGCGCGGCGGGCGCCCGCACCAGCTCGGCCAGGTCGGCCAGGCGGGTCACGGCGTCACCCGGGCGTGCAGACTGGCGACGAAGTCCCGCAGCACCGTCCACTGGTCGCCGAGCGCGTGGCCGGTCGCGCCGAGCGGGTCCTTGAAGAAGAACGCCAGCTCGGTCAGCGGGCCGTGGTGGCCGGCGGCGTGGGCGGCGGCGGTGAGCCGGGCCAGGTCCAGCACGAGCGGCGCGGCCAGCGCCGAGTCGCAGCCGTGCCAGGTGAACTCCATCCGCATGCCGGTGCCGAGGAAACCGGCGAACGTGACCAGGTCCCAGGCGGTCTTGAAGTCGCCGAGTTCCTCGACGTACTCGATCCGGGTGTGGCCCTGCGGCAGGTAGCCGAGCGTCTCGGCGAGCACCCGCTGTTTGCTGCCCACCTTCGCGGCGTTGGCGGCCGGGTCGGCGAGCGTGGCGCCGTCGCCGCCGCCGAGCAGGTTCGTGCCGGACCAGGAGCCGCACGGCCAGGTGCCGCATCGCGAACATCGGCGCGAGCACCGACTTGAGCAGCGTCTCGCCGGTCTTGCCGTCGTGCCCGGCGTACGGCAGTCCGCGTTCGGCGGCGAGCGCGGCCAGGGCCGGCAGGCGGGCACCGGTGGACGGGGTGAAGTCCACGTACGGGCAGCCGGCGGTGAACGCCGCGTACGCGTATCCCGAGCTGGGCGGCAGCACGTCGGCCGGGCCGGTCAGCGCGTCGCGCAGCGCGGCCGGGTCGCTGTGGGCCGGATGCGGTACGGGCGCCGGTTCGGTGGCGGCGACGTTGACCACCACCACCCGATCCAGCCCGTGCCGGGTCCGGAAGTCGGTCAGGTCGCGCGCCACTGCGGCGATCCGTTCGCCCTGGTCGCCGTCGGTGGGCGTGGGCCGCAGCGCCGCATCGACGGCGGCCAGGTCGGGTGCCACGGCGTCGGCCAGCCGGGCGGGCAGCACCCCTGCGGCGGCGAGCGCCTCGGCGCGTTTGTTCAGCGGGGTGGCGACCACGTCGTGGCCGCCGAAGACGAGATCGGCGAAGCCCGGCAGGGCGGGCCCGCGCAGGTCGGGCAGCTCGGTCACGCAGCCGGTCGGCGCGGTGAGCCCGGCCCGCAGGGCCAGTCCCCCGACCACGGCGGTGGTGGCGACCGAGCCGCGCGCACCCACCAGCCACACACCCGTACGCATTCGCGCTACCTCCCCAGGTAAGGCCGGTCCGCCGGTGCGGCCGGGGAATCCCGGTCCGGCCGCACCGGAGGGCCGTGCTGGTCGTGCCGGCGGACACCGGCGGCACGCTCCCCGGAGCCGGCCTCGTCCCCGCCGCGGGGCGCAACCGCGGCGGGCCCTCGCCGGCCGGCGCCGGTGAGTGTCGGGCGGGCCCCGCAGGGCCGCCCGGGTCAGGCGGAAGCTTCGGCCAGAGCGGGCTCCACCTCCGTCCAGGCGGCCCGCTCGGCCGAGCGGGTCACCGCGTCGAGCACGAGCTGGACCTGCAACGCGTCGGCGAACGACGGGGCCGGGTCGGCGCCGGTGGCGACCGCCTCGACGAAGTCGCGTGCCTGGTGGGTGAAGGAGTGCTCGTAGCCGATGATGTGGCCGGGCGGCCACCACGCACCCAGGTACGGGTGGTCCGGCTCGGTCACCAGGATCCGGCTGAAGCCCTGCTCGGCAGTGGGCCGGGTGGCGTCCAGGAACTCCAGTTCGTTGAGGCGTTCCAGGTCGAACACGACGCTGCCGCGCGAGCCGTTGATCTCGACCCGCAGGGCGTTCTTGCGGCCGGTGGCGAACCGGGTCGCCTCGTACGTGGCGAGTGCTCCCCCGTCGAGCCGGGCCACGAACACCGCCGCGTCGTCCACTGTCACCTGCCCCATGGCGCTGCCGTTGCCGTCGGCCTGCGCGGCCAGGCCGCTCGACCCGGCCACGAGCGGCCGCTGACGCACGAACGTCTCGGTGAGCGCGCTGACCCCGCTGACGAGCTGACCCGTGACGTACTGGGTCAGGTCGATGATGTGCGCGCCGATGTCACCGAGCGCGCCGGAGCCCGCCCTGTCCTTCTGCAACCGCCACACCAGCGGGAACTGCGGGTCGACGATCCAGTCCTGGAGGTAGGTCGCCCGGACGTGCCGGATCTCGCCGATCCGCCCGTCGGCCACCAGCTGCCGCATCAGGGCGACAGCGGGCACCCGCCGGTAGTTGAAGCCGCACATCGCGCGTACCCCGGACTCGCGTGCCCGGGCCGCGGCCCCGGTCATCTCGCGGGCCTCGGCGACGCTGTTGGCGAGCGGCTTCTCGCACAGCACGTGCTTGCCCGCGGCGAGCGCGGCGAGTGCGATCTCGCGGTGGCTGTCCCCCGGTGTGCAGATGTCGACCACGTCGATCTCGTCGGACTCGACGAGCCGCCGCCAGTCGGTGGTGTAGCCGTCCCAGCCGAGCCGGTCGGCGGCCTCGGCCACCTTCGGCTCGTCGCGGCCGCAGACGAGCGCCATCCGCACCCGCGCCGGCAGGTCGAACACCCGGTTCACGGTGCGCCACGCCTGGGAGTGCGCGGCGCCCATGAACGCGTAGCCGACCATGCCGACCCGCAGGATGCTGTCGTGACTGGACAAGGTGGGTCTCCCCCCGTGTGTCAGAACCCGAGCTTCAGGTAGTCGCTCGCGTTCTCCTTGGTGATCGTCTCGGAGGCGAGCACGATCTCCTTCGGTACCTGGAGTTCGACCAGGTCGGACATGCCCTTGCCCTGGCCGATCAGGCGGGCCAGGGAGATGGCCGAGGAAGCCATCGACGGGCTGTAGGTGACTGTGGCCTTGAGAACGGTGTTGTCGGCGGCGATGTCCTCCATGGCCTTCTTGGAGCCGGCGCCGCCGACCATGATGAATTCCTTGCGGTTGGCCTGGTTGACCGCCGCGAGCACGCCGATGCCCTGGTCGTCGTCGTGGTTCCAGACCGCGTCGATCTTCGGCAGCGCCTGGAACAGGCCGGTGGCGGCCTGCTGACCGGAGTCCACGGTGAACTCCGCAGGCCGCCGGTTGGCGACCTTGAACCCGTACGAGGCGAGCGTGTCGGCGAACCCCTTCGACCGTTCCTGGGTCAGCTCCAGCGACTCGATGCCGGGGATCTCGCCGATCACCGGGTTGCTGACGCCCTTGGCCTTGAACTGCTCGGCGATGTAGGTGGCGGCGGCCACCCCCATGCCGTAGTTGTCGCCCTTGATCTGCAGCCGGTAGGCCCGCGCGTCCGGGAAGGCCCGGTCCAGGTTGACCACCGGGATGCCGGCCTTCATCGCCTCCAGGCCGAACGCGTTGAGTTCCTTGCCGTCGTGCGGCAGCAGCACGATCACGTCGGGCTTCTGCGAGATCAGCGTGGACAGCGCCGCCCGCTGGGCCGCCGCGTCCGCGCCGGCCTCGACCGACTTCAGCTCCACGTCCTGGTACGCCCCGGCCTGCGCCTTGGCGTTGTTGGTGATGGCGGCGATCCAGCCGTGGTCGGCGGCGGGGGCGGAGAAGCCGATGCTCACCTTCTTGCCCGTCTCGGTGTTGGCGCCGGAACCGGCCGCCTTGGTCTGCGCCTCGGTCGGGTTCTGCTCGTTGCTGGTGCAGCCGGCGAGCAGCACCCCGGCGGAGACGGCGGCCCCGCCGAAGAGCAGCCGGCGGCGGGACAGGTCATGGCGCGGTGTTCTCATGACGCCTCCTGGGATGAGGTGGTGGGGTGGTTTCGGGTGTGGCGGACCGGACCACCGTCGGTACGACGGCGGCCGGGATGTGCGCGTGGGGTCAGGTGGTGGTGGCCCGGTTGCGGGCGAAGAACTGGGTGAGGCTGCCGAACTGCACCTGCTGGACCAGGACGGCGGCGACGATGATGCCGCCCTTGACCATGTTCTGGGCCTCGGCGGAGAGGTTGTTGATGGCGAACAGGTTGGTGATCGTGGAGAAGATGATCACTCCGAGCAGGGAGCCGATGATCGTTCCCCGCCCGCCGCTGAGCAGCGTGCCGCCGATGATCGCGGCGGCGATCGCGTCCAGCTCGTAGAGGTTGGCCATCGCCGCCTGCGCGGAGGTGGCCTGCGCGGTCAGCATGACCGCGGCGATGCCGCAGCACAGGCCGGACAGCGCGTAGAGCATCACGGTGTGCCGGCGGACGTTGATGCCGGCCAGCCGGGCCGCCTCCGGATTGCCGCCGACCGCCACCGTACGGCGGCCGAACGTGGTCCGGTTCAACAGCACCCACCCGGCCGCCACCACCGCCACCAGGATGTAGACCAGCAGCGGGATGCCGAGCACGTTCGTGCTGGCGATGCCGTTGATGAACGTGTTGCCCGACACCTGGGTCTGCTTGTCGGAGATCTCCGCCGCCAGCCCTCGCGCTGCGACGAGCATGGCGAGCGTGGCGATGAACGGCACCAGCCGCCCGTACGACACGAGCAGCCCGTTCACCACGCCGACGGCGAGCCCAACGGTGAGCGCGGTGAAGATCATGCCGCCCGCGCCGTAGCTCTGCGTCGCGACTGTGGTGCACCAGACCCCGGCGAGCGCGACGATCGCGCCGACCGACAGGTCGATGCCGCCGCCGATGATCACGAAGGTCATGCCGACGGTGACCACGCCCACCACCGAGGCGAGCTTTCCGATGGTGAGCGTGTTGCCCCACACCCAGTTCGGGTCGCCGTAGAGGTCGGGGCGGGTCAGGATGCCGATGACCACCAGCACGACCAGCGTGGCGAGCAGGCCGAGGTTGCGCTTGGCGCCCTCCCCGCCGTCGCCGCGCCACCAGGAGAGCCGCGCCGGCGCGCCGACCTTCGCGGTCTCCGCCCGCTCCACCGGCGGCGACTGCGCGGGCAGCGAGGTGTCAGTGGCTTCGCTCATGCCGGTGCGCCTTCCATGAGGGACCCCGCCATGACGAGGTCGAGCACGGTGTTCTCGTCCAGTTCGCCGGCCGGGGCCTCGCGGACCACCCGGCCCTCCCGCATCACCAGCACCCGGTCGGCCAGGCCCAGCACCTCGGGCACCTCGCTGGAGACCAGCAGCACCCCGACGCCGCGGGCGGCCAGATCGCGGATCACCTGGTACAGCTCGGCGCGAGCGCCCACGTCCACGCCCCGGGTCGGCTCGTCGAGCAGCAACAGCCGGGTGTCACCGAGCAGCCACCGCCCGACCACCACCTTCTGCTGGTTGCCGCCGGACAGCGTGCGCACCGGCCGGCGTACGTCCCGGGGCCGCAGCTCCAGCGACGCGGCGATCCGGTCCGCCTCGGCGCGTTCCCGCCCGGTGTCGGTGAAGCCGAGGCGGGCGTACCGGCTGAACGTGGCGAGCGTGACGTTGCGGTAGATCGGTTCGCCGAGCAGCAGCGCCTGGCTCTTGCGTTCCTCCGGTGCCATGCCCATCCCGGCCCGTACCGCCGCGCCCACGCTCCCGGGGCGCAGCGCGCGGCCGTTCACCCGGACCGTCCCGGCGTGCGCCCGGCGCGCGCCGAAGATGGTCTCCAGCAGCTCCGACCGGCCCGAGCCGACCAGCCCGGCGATGCCGACGATCTCTCCCGCCCGGACCCCGAGCGAGACGTCGGCGAACTCGCCGGGCCGGGTCAGCCCGTCCACCCGCAACAGCTCCGCGCCGCCCCCGTGGTCGGCCGGGCGCTGCGGGAAGACGTACTCGATGGTCCGCCCGGTCATCCGGGCGACCAGGTCGCGGGTCGGTGTCTCGCGGGCCGGCAGGCTCGCCGCCGTGGTCCGGCCGTCCTTGAGTACGGTGACCCGGTCGCCGATCTCGCGGATCTCCTCCAGCCGGTGCGAGATGTAGATGACCGCGATGCCCTGCGCGGTGAGTTCCCGGATGATCCGGAACAGGTTCGCCACCTCGTCGTGGGCAAGCACCGCGCTCGGCTCGTCCATGATGATCAGCCGAGCCTCGTGGGACAGCGCCCGGGCCATGCTGACGATCTGCTTGCCCGCGGCGGGCAGGTGCCGCACCAGCCGTCCCGGCGGGATCTCCGGGTGGCCGAGCCGGGCCAGGATCTGCCGGGTACGCCGGGCCATGTGCCCCCGCCGGACGAAACCGAACCGGCGCGGCTCGTGGCCGAGGAACGCGTTCTCCGCCACCGACAGGTCGTCGACCAGGTCGAGTTCCTGGTAGATGGTGGCGATGCCGGCGCGCATGGCGGCCTGCGGGTTGGCGAACGAGGCCGGCTCGCCGCGCCAGCGCACCTCGCCGGAGTCCGGTCGGTGCACCCCGGCCAGCACCTTGATGAGGGTGGACTTGCCGGCGCCGTTCTGCCCCAGCAGGCAGTGCACCTCACCGGCCCGCACCTCCAGTTGCACGCCGTCGAGCGCGCGTACCCCCGGGAACGTCTTGACGACGTCGGTGAGGCGCAGGACCACCTCGCCCGCGACGGCGTCGGCGGGCGCCTCGACGAGCGGCCGGGCCTCGGGCTGTCCGATCTCGCTCATGCTGCTTCTCCGAACGCGAGGTCACTCGCCAGCACCGCGGCGCCGGCGACGCCGGCGCGCGGGCCCAGCTCGGACAGGACGACGGGCAGGTTGCCGGTGGCGAGCGGCAGCGAGCGGCGGTAGACGACGCTGCGGATCTCGGCGAGCAGGATGTGGCCGAGCTGGGCGAGCCCGCCGCCGATGACGATCATCGACGGGTTGGTGAAGCTGACCAGCCCGGCCAGTACGCTGCCGACCCGCCGTCCGCCGTCGCGGATGAGCTGGATGCAGGTGACGTCCCCCTCGATCGCCCCCTGCGCCACGTCCAGCGCGGTCACCACGCCCCGGGCGGCCAGCCGCTCGGCCAGCGCCGGCGACACCTCGGTGCGGGCCGCCACAGTCGCCTCCCGGGCCAGCGCGGCGCCGCTGAACACCGCCTCCAGGCAGCCGAGGTTCCCGCAGCTGCACATCGGACCGTTCGGGTCGACCTGGATGTGGCCGATGTCCCCGGCGCAGCCGTCGGTGCCCCGGTAGACCTCGCCGTGCAGGTAGATGCCGCAGCCGATGCCGGTACCGATCTTGATGAACAGGAAGTCGTCGACGGAGTGGGCCACGCCGCCGTGCCGCTCGCCGATCGCCATGATGTTGACGTCGTTGTCGACCACCGCCGGGCAGCCGTGCTCGCGGGTGAGCAGTTCGCGGACCGGGAACCGGTCCCAGCCGGGCATGATCGGCGGGGAGACCGGGACGCCGTCACGGAAGCTGACCGGCCCCGGTACGCCGATGCCCACCGCGTCGAGCCGCTCGTACGCGCCGTCCACCTTGGCCTTGTGCAGCAGCTCGTTCACCCGCTGGAGCGTCACCTTCGGGCCGGAGCGGATGTCGGCGGCCTCGGTGTAGGCCGCCACCGTCTCCAGCCTGCCGTTCACCACCTCCACGTCGATCGAGCTGGCGCCCAGGTCGACGGCGGCGAAGCGCAGGTGCGGGCTCAGCTCGACGAGCGTGGAACGGCGCCCGCCCCGGGAGGCGGCCAGCCCGGCCTCGGCCACGTATCCGAGGGAGACCAGGCGTTCCAGCTCGGCGAGCAGGCGCGGACGGGGCATCTGGAGCCGGTCGCCGAGTTCGGCGCGGGACACCGCGCCCTCGTCCCGGAGCAGTCGCAGAAGCCGTACGTGCAGGGGGTCGACCGTCCGCACCGGCAGTCACCTCCGCATCGGCGTTGTGTGTCGTGTCCGACACAGTAGGAGCCTTCCGGGCCGCATGTCCATAGCTTCGGCACGCCTGATGCAAACTTTTGTCCATACGAACAAAAGCGAGTTCCGGATCATGAAAACGCGCCGCCCCGCCCGTGTGACTTCCGGGCAGGGCGACGCGATCTCGGGTCGGGTGCGTTCTCGGGTCAGTGGGAGGGCGCGTGGCCCTTCTTGCGCAGCTTGCGATCGTCGCGCAGCTCCACGTAGGGCTCCTCGTCGGCCGGGTGCCCCGCCGCGATGGCGCGGCTGCGCTCCAGCTCGGCGTCGAACTCCGCGCCCAGCAGGATCGCGACGTTGCTCAGCCACAGCCACACCAGGAAGATGATCACACCGGCCACCGCGCCGTACGTCTTGTTGTACGACCCGAAGTTGCTCACGTAGAGCGCGAACAGGCCGGACACGACCAGCCAGAGCACCACCGCGAGCACGCCGCCGGGGCTGACCCAGCGGAAGCCGCCGTGCCGGGCGTTCGGCGAGGCCCAGTAGAGGATCGCGAACATCAGGCTCACCAGCACCAGCAGCACCGGCCACTTGGCGATGTTCCACACCGTCACGGCGGTCTCGCCCAGGCCGATCGCGTTGCCGGCCTGCTCGGCCAGCCCGCCGGTGAACACCACGATCACGGCGCTGATCAGCAGCATCACGCCGATCACCGCGGTCACACCGAGGCGTACCGGCAGCGTCTTCCAGATCGGCCGCCCCTCCGGCACGTCGTAGATGCTGTTCGAGGCGCGCATGAACGCGGCGACGTAGCCCGACGCCGACCAGAACGCCGCCACCAGACCGATGATCGCCGCGATGCTCGCCAGCCCGCCGGACTGGCCGGCCTGGTCGATCGCGCTCTCGATGATGCGGCGGATGTTCTCCTCCGGCACCGCCTGCCCGACGGTGTCCCGTACCCCCTCGGCGGCCCGGTCGCCGAGCAGGCCCAGCACCGAGATCAGCACCAGTACGCCCGGGAAGATGGAGAGGACGCCGTAGTAGGTGAGCGCGGCGGCCCAGTCGGTCAGGCTGTCGTCCTGGAACTCCCGGACGGTCCGCTTGAGGGTCGCCATCCAGCCCGTCGCCGACAGGTCGGTCGGGCTGTCCGGCCCGTCGTCCGGCCCCACCGGTCCGGCGTGCTTCCGCCCGTCGGGCCGGTCGTGCCCGGCGCGGGCGTCGTCGCGCACGGCGGGGGCGTCCTCGCGCCCGTCGCGGGTGTCCTCGTGGACGTCGTGGGCGTCGTCGCGGGCGGCCATGGCACCTCCTCGTCGTCATGTCGTCCCGCACGACATGCCCTGACGAGGGCAGCGATAACCACCGCACCCGCAAACCGGTCACTCGACCGCCGGCGACCGGTCCCCGCCCCTTCCCTGCCCCTTCCCTGCCGGCCCGGTCCCCGGCCGAGCCCTGCCCTCGACTTCCGCCCGCGCCCCCACCCGCGCCCCACTGCTCGCACCCTGCCGCCGCCTTCACCCCTCTCGCCGCCGTTTGCTCTGCAGCCATGCGCGCGGCGGACACGCTCCGTAACCATGTGCGCCGATGGGTGCAGAGCAAAGGAGGCGGGGGCGGCGCTCCCACCGGCCCCCCGCCACTCCCCGCCCGAAATCCGGGCGGGCGGCCGCTCCCCCGCGACCACCAATCGCCACCATCTCGACGACCGTCACGACGAGTGGAACGTCATGGGTGTCAAACGGGACCGGAAGCACCCATGACGTTCCACTCACCGAGGTCGACCACCGGCGTGCGCGAAAGCGAGAGCGGCGGCGTACGGACGGCGACGGCCGGGGCGCTGAAGTGACGCGTGATCCGTCCTCCGATGCCACCACCTCGGGGAAGTGGAGATGCTCCTGGAAACGCGAGCCGGCGAACACGCTCTCCGGCCATTTCCCCACCGGGTGAGCGCGGCGGGCACGAGCGCGCACGTCCCGGCGCGACGGGTGCCGCCCGCGCGAGCCGACACGGGAGACGCACCCACCTGAGTGGACACGTTGCGTGACGACAAGCATCACGGGCACGCCCGCTTTTCATCGTTGTAAGAGATATCGGGAGAGAGCCGCGAGAGACCGCCTCCCATCATTGCGAGACAGTTTCAAGAAATATGCGACGCGAGTGAGCGAACCTCCATTCCGTCACTCATTGCAATCACGATCGGCAATGTTCCCAACATGCGCGCTATTCGCGTATCGTGCCCCCTCGTGCCGTCCGTTCGCCCCTCCGACGCGACTCCCCCCAAACCCCGGCCGCCGTCCGGCGGACGACCGGGGTCCGACGTGGACGCCGAGGTGGTGTCGCTGCCGCCGGACGACGGAAGCGTCGCCGGGCCCGAGTGGGCCGACGACGGGCCGGGCGAGACGCACCACCACAGCCGAGCAGCGCACCACACCGCAGGCGAGCACACCGCGGACGAGCACCACACCCGGGACGAGAACGAAGCCCGCGACAAGGGCGAGAGCCCGGACCAGACCCGGGACGCCCGTGAGCTGGCGGCCCGGTTCGAGGAGGAGAAACCGGGACGGGTGCTCGCCGGCCCGGTCGGGGTCCTCTTCACCGGCGTCACCGTCGCGGTCGGACTGCTGACGCTCTGGCAGGTGTTCTTCCCGCTGGCCCAGGGCAGCAAGTACTACCTCATCTTCTTCCTGGCCGGCGTCCTGCCGGTGGTGTTCCTCGCGTACCCCTCGGGGGTGCGGCTGCGACGCGCCGAGGCCGACGCGGACGACCGGCGCGGGCCCACGCCCGTGGACTGGCTGCTGGCCCTCGCGGCGCTCGTCGTCTGCCTCTACCCGGTGCTGCCGGTCACCATCGGTGCCGGTGGCGGCGGGTACGACGCCTTCCTCGACCGGCAGGGCCTGCTGGATCCGCTGGACGTGGCGTTCGGCACCGGGCTGCTGCTCCTGCTGCTGGAGGCGTGCCGGCGTACCACCGGATGGATCCTGCCCGCGGTGTGCGTGCTGTTCCTGGGGTACGGCTACTACGGCGGCCTGCTGCCGCAGTCCTGGCCGGTGGCGCACGCGGGGCTCGACTTCGGGCAGCTCGTCGACGCGTTCTACAACTCCGACAGCGGCTTCTACGGCACCCCGCTGGACGTGGCCGCCTCGTACATCGTGCTGTTCACGATCTACGGCGCGGTGCTCGACCTGTCCGGCGCGGGCCGGTTCTTCGTGGAGCTGTCCGCCGCCGCGTTCCGCCGCTCGCGGACGGCCGCCGGGCGTACCGCAGTCGCCTCGGGTTTCCTGCTCGGCACGGTCTCCGGCTCCGGCGCCGCCACCACAGTCAGCATCGGCGCGGTGACCTGGCCGATCCTGCGTCGCGCCGGCTACCCGGCCGAGCGGGCGGGCGGCATGCTCGCCGCGGCCGGCGTGGGGGCGATCCTGTCGCCGCCGACGCTGGGCGCCGCCGCGTTCATCATCGCCGAGTACCTGGGCGTGTCCTACCTCCAGGTGCTCGGCTGGGCCACGGTGCCGACGATCCTCTACTACCTGGGCATCCTGCTCTCCGTCGAGATCGACGCCCGGCGCTCCGGCGTGCGCCCGGTGGTCATCGACACCGGCTCGGCGTGGCGGCTGCTGGCCCGCTTCGGCTACCACTTCCTCTCGCTTCTCGTGATCATCGTGGTGCTGGCGCTCGGCGCGTCGGCGATGCGGGCGGTCGTCATCGCCACCGTGATCGCGGCGGCGCTGTCCTTCCTGGACCGCCGGCACCGGCTCACGCCCGCCCGGCTGGTGGCGGCGCTGCGCGACGGCGTACGCGGGGTGCTCGCGGTGAGCGCCGTCTGCGCCGCGGCCGGCATCATCACCGCCACCACCACGAAGACCGGTCTCGGGCCGCAGGCCGCCGCGCTGCTGATCGACGGCGCGCAGGCGGTCAGCTCGGAGCCGGCGGTGGTGCTGGCGCTGACCGCGGTGCTCGCCGCCGTCGCGCTCAGCCTGCTCGGCCTCGCCGTGCCGGTCACCGCGTCGTTCGTCATCGGCTGGGTGATCATCGGCCCGGCGCTGCTGAACCTGGGCGTCGAGGCGCCCGCAGCGGCCATGTTCGTCTTCTACTTCGCGGTGCTGTCCGAGGTCTCGCCGCCGACCGCGCTCGCAGCTGTCGCCGCCGCCGCGGTCACCGGCGGCCGGCTGGTGCCGACCATGTGGCAGACCCTGCGGTACGCGCTGCCGGCGTACCTGATCCCGCTGGCCTTCGTCATCACGCCGACCGGCCTCGGGCTGCTCGGCATCGGCGGGCCCGGGCGAATCGTGACGGCCGGCCTGGTGTCGGCGCTCGGCGTCGCGGTGCTGGCAGTCGCGGCCGGCGGCTGGCTACCCGGTGTGGGCCCGGCCGGCGTGCCGGAGCGGATCGTCGGCGCGATCGCCGGGCTGGTGCTGCTCTGGCTGGAACCGCTGCCCATGGCGATCGGCGCGGCACTCGCCGCGCTCGCGGTCGCGGGCGTGTACGTCCGACGTGGCGCCGCCGGGCACCCCGGCAGCCCGGCGGTCGAAGAATCCGTGGACCTTGGGGAGGAGAGAGAGTGGGACGGATCGACGCGAGGATAGTGGCGGGCGTCGGGGCACTTGTCCTGGTCGCCGCCGGTGCCGCCGGCTGCGGGGGCCGTCAGGACGGCGCGGCGAAGGACGACGCCGCCCGCGAGGTCAGCTGCAAGGTCACCAAGGACACCCGGGTCGGCATCGCCACCGGAAACGCCACCGGCGTCTACTACGTGGTCGGCAACGCGCTCGCCGGTGAGCTGAGCAAGACCACCGACGGCAAGCTCACCGGGACGGCCGCCGAGACCGGCGCCTCGGTGCAGAACGTCGAGCAGCTCGTCGCCGGCCAGTACGACGTGGCGTTCTCCCTGTTCGACACCGCCGTCAACGCGGTGCAGGGCAAGGGGAGCTTCACCGCGCCGCAGCCGGTGAAGGCGCTGGCCCGGATCTACGACAACTACACGCAGGTGGTGGTCCGCGCCGACGCGGGGATCACGTCGGTGGCCGACATGAAGGGCAAGAAGATCTCCACCGGGTCGCCGAAGTCCGGCACCGAGGTCATCGCCAACCGCCTGCTCACCGCCGCCGGGCTGGACCCGGCCAAGGACATCCAGGCGCAGCGGCTGGACCTCACCAAGACCGTCGACGGCATGAAGGACGGCAGCATCGACGGCTTCTTCTGGTCCGGCGGCGTACCGACCGGCGGGGTCACCGACCTGTTCACCACGTCCGGAGACAAGGTGAAGTTCGTCGACATCAGCCCGCTGCTGCCGAAGATGGCCGAGCTGAACCCGGCGTACCAGGCGGGCACCATCGGCAAGGACATCTACCGGACCCCGGCCGACGTGCCCACCATCGTGGTGCCGAACGTGCTGCTGGTGCGGGACGACCTGGACGCCGACGTGGCCTGCGCGATCACCCGGACGGTGTTCGACTCCAAGGACGCCCTGGCCCAGGCGAACCCGGCGGCGAAGGGCATCGAGCTGGGCAACGCCCGCAAGACCGACCCGGTGCCGCTGCACCGTGGCGCGGAGCGGGCGCTGAGCGACCTCGGCGCGAGCTGACCTGAACGGGCCGGGCCCGGACGTGCGTCCGGGCCCGGCCCACCGACCCGACCCGGAGACCCCCGTGCCGCTGCCCCACCCGGCTCGCGTACGCCGGCATCACCGCTCCGCGGACCGCACCGGACGCCTCCGCTCGGTTCGCGTCCAACTGCTGGCCCCGATCCTGGTGGCTACCGCCGGCCTGGTCGTGCTGGGGGCGGCGCAGACCGGCGCGGCGCTCGACGCGTCCGCCGACGCCGACCGGGCCCGCGTGCTGGCCGGCACCGCCACCGCGACCGTACGGCTGGTGCACGAGCTGGAGCGCGAGCTGGGCGAGACGGCCGCGTTGCGCCAGCGCGGCGGTACGTCGGGTCGCCCGCTCGTGGACGCGCAGCGACGCCGGGTGGACACCGCTGTCGATCGCTACCGCGCGGCGCAGGGTGACGCCCGCCGGGCCGCCCCCGACCTGACACCCGTGCTCAACGACGCCAGCCGGCGCCTGGACAAGCTCGCGCCCACCCGGGAGCAGGCGGTGGCCGGCGAGGACGCCGACCCGGCGTACGTGTCGCTCGTGGAGTCGCTGCTCGCGGTCGCGGACGCGCTGCCGAGCCAGCTCCGCGACGCCGATCTGGCCAACCAGGCCCGTGAGGTGGCCGCGGTGGCCGCCCAGGAGCACCTGTCCTCGCTGGAGCGCGACCTGCTGCGGGCGGTGTTCGTCCGGGGCGGGCTGGAACGCGGTGAGCTGGCCCGGCTGGGCCGGTTGCGGGGTGCCCGGGAGCAGCGGCAGGCCGAGTTCCTGCGGATCGCCTCCGACTCGTCGAGAACCGCCTGGTACCGCAAGGTCGACGGCACGGACGTGACGGCGGCCCGGCGGATGCGCGACACGGTGCTCGACACCGACGGCGCGCCGGACGCGCTGAAGAGCGACGGCGACGCCTGGTACGTGGCGCAGAGCGGCGCGATCCGCCGGTACAACCTGCTCGGCCGGGACCTGTCCGACGGGCTGGACCGGGACGCGGCGGACCTGGCCGGGGCGGCCCGGTTGCGTGCGGTGCTGACCGCCGGCGCGACGAGCACGGTCGCGCTCGGCTCGCTCCTCACCGCCGTGCTGCTGGCGGTCCGTACGAGCCGCCGGTTGCGCCGGCTGCGGGTGGCCGCGCTGACCATGGCGAACCGGGAACTGCCGGAACGGATCACCGCGATCGCGGCGGGCGAGCGGACCCCGGCGGAGGGCCCGGCGACCCGGATGACCGACGGGATCAGACGCGGCCGGGACGAGGTGGCGCAGGTCGCCGAGGCGTTCGACACGGTGAACCGGGCCGCGTTGCGGCTGGCCGGTCAGCAGGCCGAGTTGCGGCTGGACGTGACCCGGATGGCGGAGGCGCTGGCCCGGCGCATCCGGACGCTCATCACCCGGCAGTTGCGGCTGCTCGACGACTTCGAGCGCGAGGAGACCGACCCGGACGCGCTGGCGCGGCTGTTCGCGCTGGACCACCTCGCCGCCCGGTTGCGCCGCAACGGGGAGAACCTGCTGGTGCTCGCCGGTGGTGAGCCCGGCCGGGGGCACGAGGGCGCGTTGCTGCTGGACGACGTGGTGCGGGCGGCGGCGTCCGAGATCGAGGACTACCCGCGGGTGGAGATCGACGTGCCGACCGCCGCGGTGCACGGCACGGCGGCCGGCAACCTGGTGCACCTGCTGGCGGAGCTGCTGGAGAACGCCACCGTCTACTCGCCACCGGAGGCCCGGGTGCTCGTCGACGGCCGGCGCACGGTCGACGGGCTGGTGCTGCGCGTCCGCGACCAGGGCATCGGCGTCAGCGAGAGCCGGCTGACCGAGATCAACGAGCGGCTGGCCGCGCCGGCCACGCTGTCCAGCGCGGCGGCGGGCAGCATGGGCCTGCACGTGGTGGCCCACCTGGCCGCCCGGCACGGGATCCGGGTGCAGTTGCACAACCCCGGTACCGGCACTGTGGCGCAGGTCGACGTACCGGAATCGGTGCTGACCCGGGTCGAGTCGGTGGCGTCCCGGCCGGCCGCCGAGCGGCGGCCGCGCGCCGCCGCCTGGTTCAAGTCCGGGCCGGCCGCCGGCCGCAGTCTCGTCACCAGCGCCACGGCCGTCGGGCCGGTGCGTGGCGTCGCCGCGGTCCGCACGCCGGGTGGCGCGTTGCTGGCGCCGAGCACGGCGCGGATCCGGCCGGTGAGCGTGCCGCCGACGCCCGTCCCGACCACCGCCGCCGGGCTTCCCCGGCGGCAGGTGGGCGGCCACCTGCCCGAGCCGATGCCGGACACCACCGCGCCGCCGCCGGCCGTCGACCTGCTCGACCCCGAAGTGGTACGTGCCCGGCTGTCCGCCCTCGCCGAGGGGGTGGCCAGCGCGACCCGCCGTGCCCCGAACACCACACCCAACGGGAGAAGACCATGACCTCACCGTCCACCACCGGACTGGACTGGCTGCTGGCGAACTTCGCCGAGCAGGTGCCGGACGTCTCGCACGCGCTCGCGGTCTCCGAGGACGGGTTGCGGCTGGCGTCCTCGCCCGATCTCGCCCCGGACCAGGTCGACCAGCTCTCCGCGGTGATCAGCGGGCTGGCGAGCCTGACCGTGGGCGCGGCCCGGCTGATGTCCGCCGGCCGGGTACGCCAGCAGATCGTGGACATGGACGGCGGGGTGATGCTGGTGATGGCGGTGGGTGAGCGGGCGCTGCTCGGCGTGCTGGCCGCGCCCGGCTGCGACCTGGGTCAGATCGGCTACGAGACGGCGACGCTGGTGCAGCGGGTGGCGGAGGCGCTGGAACCGGCGGTCCGCCGGTGAACGGCCGCCGGCTGCGGCTGACCGCCGCGCTGATGACGGCGGTGCTGGTGGCTGGGTGCGCGGCCGAGGACTCCGCGCCGGAGGCGTGGCACGGCGGGCGGATCTTCCTGGCCACCGGCAACACCACAGGCGTGTACTACCAGCTCGGCGGCGGGTACGCCGACCTGATCACCCGCCATCTGCCCGGGTACGAGGCGCGGGCCGAGCCGACCGGCGCGTCGGTGGAGAACATCACCCGGGTGGCGAGCGGCGACATGGAGATCGCGTTCAGCCTGGCCGACACGGCGGCGGACGCGGTCGACGGGCGCGGGGCGTTCGACAAGCAGCCGCAGCCGGTACGCGCGCTGGCCCGGGTCTACAGCAACTACACGCACGTGATCGTCCGCGCCGACGGCAAGATCCGCAGCTTCGCCGACCTGCGCGGCAAGCGCATCTCCACCGGTTCGCCGAAGTCCGGCACCGACATCATCGCCGGGCGCCTGCTCACCGCCGGTGGCATGGACCCGAACCGGGACATCCAGCGGTTCAACCTGTCGCTGCCGGAGACGGTCAAGCGGATGCGGGCGAAGGGCCTGGACGCCATGTTCTTCTCCGGCGGTCTGCCCACCCCCGGTGTCAAGGATCTGCTCTCGTCCGCACCGGGCACGTTCCGGCTGCTGCCGATCGACGAGCTGATCGAGCCGTTGAGCGCCCGCTTCGGCGCCGTCTACACCACGGCGACGCTGCCGAAGGAGGTGTACGGGACACCCGAGCCGACGCCGACCATCACGGTGGCGAACGTGATCCTGGTGGGGGCGGACATGCCGGACCAGCTGGCGTACGACCTGACCCGGGTGCTGTTCACCTGGCAGGGCGAGTTGATCCAGGTGCACCCGGAGGCGGCGAATTTCAACCGGTCCAGCGCCGCGTCGACCCGCCCGATCCCGTTGCATCCGGGCGCGCAGCGGTTCTACCGCACCGGCTGAGCGCGGGACCGCGCCGCCTCGACCGCGCCGGGGCGGGACCGCGCCTGCTCACGGCGTCCAGTCGCGCCGCAGCAGGCCGTAGATCACCATGTCTCCGAAGCCGTCGCCGTCGTACCCGCGCTCCCGCTGGGTGCCCTCGTGGACGAAACCGCATCGCTCGGCGGTACGCCGCATGGCCGTGTTGGCGGCGAGCGTCTCGATCTCCAGGCGGCGCAGGTTGCGGTTGCGGAAGCCGTACCGGCAGAGCAGCCGGATCACCTCGGTGCCGTAGCCCTGGCCGCGCGCCTCGGGGAGCAGCGTGATGCCGAGGTGGGCGAGCCTGCTGAACGTGTCGATCCCCCACAGCACGCCGGTGCCGAGGAACGTGCCGTCGGCGACGGTCTCGGCCAGCAGCGACACCGCGGCGCCCGCGTCCGGCTGCTCGCCGACGCGCTTCTCCAGCCGGGCCCGGACCTGCCCGACGTGGTGCGGCAGGAACGGCCCGTCGTCGGTGATCAGGTGCAGTTCCGGATCGGCGTGCAGGCGGAACAGGTCCGGTGCGTCGTCGGGGGTGGGGGTACGCAGGCGGACCCGGTCGGTGGCGAACATCCCGCGACGCTAACAGCCGGGCCGCAGCCACTCGACCGGATTATCCGGCCGCCGCCGGGCGCCCCACACGCCTAAACTAAGTGCTTAGCTAACTGAGGAGGTCGCGCTGTGTCTGCTGAGGCTGCGCACTACAACATGCATGACGCCAAGACCCACCTGTCGCGCATCATCGAGCGGGTGGAACGCGGCGAAGAGATCATCATCGACCGGGCGGGCACCCCCGTGGCGAAGGTCGTGCCGCTCGTGCGCCGAACCGACCGCACGGCGGTCGGCTCCCTCGCCGGGCAGGTGGACCTCTCCGGTGACTGGGACTCGCCACAGACCAACGCCGAGATCGCCGCCGACTTCGGAATCGGCGCATGACCCTGCTGCTGGACACCCACGTCGCGCTCTGGGCCATCACCGGCGACGCCACCCTCGGCGTCGAGTTCCTCGACCGGCTACGCCACGACCCCGATGTCTTCCTCTCCCCGGTCAGCCTCTGGGAGATCACCATCAAGCAGCAGGCGGGAAAGCTCTCCGGTCCTCCCGACCTCGCGGAGCGGGTGCGGGACATGGGTTTCCGTGAACTCCCGGTGACCCACGACCACGCCATCACCGCAGGCCGCCTGCCGCCGCATCACCGGGATCCCTTCGACCGGATGCTGGTGGCGCAGGCGATCACGGAGAACCTGACCCTGGCCACCCGCGACGCCTCCATCCCGCTCTACGACGTCGACGTCCTCAAGGTGTAGGTGTCAGGCGTCGGCGGGGGTGGTGGCGGCCCGCGCCGCCGCGACCAGCCGGGCGGTCTCGTCGGTCACCGCCTCGTCGTCGGTCGGCGTCCCCGGGTCGTAGCGGACCGTCCAGGTCAGGCCGTCGACCCCGGGCACCCGCCGGGCCGCGATCCGCCCGGAGCCGCCGGGCACCTCGTGGTGCGAGGTGTACGCCACCGAGCCGGTGACCCGGGCCCGGACCTGGTGCGGCAGGTCACCCGGGTCGACGAGCAGGTACGTCTCGGGGAGGCCGTCCGCGACCACCAGGTAGCCGTCGCGCTCGGCGACCGGCTCGGCCGGCGTGACGGTGAGTTCCCGGCCGGACCAGACCGCCTTGAGGATGTCGTGCCAGCCGAGGCGGTCCACCCGGCCGGGCAGCCAGAGCCCGCGGTTGCTGGCGACCAGCACGCCGTCGTTGCCGCCCTCGCCGGTGCCGGCGGCGGCCCAGGCGAGCACCCGCTCGTCGGCGACCAGCGGCGGCCGGTCCGCCGAGGGCAGTTTCGGCCGGCGGTTGAACAGACCCATCACAAACCTCCGGCGGCCTGCTCGCGCAGTGCCCGTGCGTGCTGTTCCAGCGAGAGCAGTTCCCCGAACAGGGCGAAGTACTCGTCCTTGTTGCTCACCGGGTTGACTCGCTGGATCTTCGACTTCAGGTCACGGATGCGGCCGGTGACCGAACTCCACTGGAGCCGAGCCATGGTGATCGAGACGTACCGCGGGTCGGGCTCGCCGTCGATACGCAGCGGTTCCACCGCCAGCTCGCCGATCAACGCCTGCCCGGCCAGGTCGTCGCAGGCATCGCGGACCCGCTCGATCCAGACCGCGCCGCCGGTGGCGCCGGACGCCCCGCCTGCCGCGGCCACGGCGGCGCGTACCGCGAGGTGCACCGGATGCTGGTAGTCGGTCGCCTCGACCGCGTCGAACATCGGGCCGGCCAGGACCGGCTCCTGCAACGCCAGCTTCAGCGCCTCCCGCTCCACCATGGAGCGAGGGCTGTCCACAGTGGGCGCGTTCGGGCGGGGGCGCCCGGACGCGGCGGGCCCACCGGGGGCCGGTTGCCCGTTCGCGGCGGCCAGCACCGCGCGCTGCACCGGCTCGATCTCCATGCCGAGGTCGCCGGCGAGTTTGCGGACGTACTCCGGGCGCTTCTCCCGGTCCTTGATCTTCGCCACGAGCGGCGCGGCGCGGCGCATGGCCTCGACCCGGCCGTCGACGGTGTCCAGGTCGAACCGGTTGATCACGTGCCGGAGTGCGAAGTCCACCAGGGGCTCGCGGCGGGCCACCAGGTCGCGTACGGCCAGGTCGCCCTTTGCCAGGCGCAGATCGCACGGGTCCATGTTGTCGGGGCTGACCGCGATGAAGGTACGCCCGACGAAGCGCTGGTCGTCCTCGAAGGCGCGCAGCGCGGCCTTCTGCCCGGCCGCGTCGCCGTCGAAGGTGAAGATGATCTCACCGGCCCGCTCGTCGCTGTCGAACAGCACCCGGCGCAGCACCGAGATGTGGTCGCCGCCGAACGCGGTGCCGCAGGTAGCCACCGCCGTCGGCACGTCGGCCAGGTGGCAGGCCATCACGTCGGTGTAGCCCTCGACCACCACCACCTTGCCCTGCTTGGCGATCTCCCGCTTGGCCTGGTCGATGCCGTAGAGCACGTGCGACTTCTTGTAGATCGGCGTCTCGGGGGTGTTCAGGTATTTCGGGCCGTCGTCGTCGTCGAACAGCTTGCGGGCGCCGAAGCCGATCACGTCGCCGGTGATGTCCCGGATCGGCCACATCAGGCGGCGGCGGAACCTGTCGATCAGCGAACCGGAGCGGGCCGGGCGGGACAGCCCGGCGGTGACCAGCTCGTCGTGGGTGAAGCCCTGCTGACGCAGGTGCTTGGTGAGCAGGTCCCACCCGTCGGGGGCGAAGCCGCAGCCGTACCGCTCGGCGGCGGCCCGGTCGAAGCCGCGCCCGGCGAGGAACTCGCGGGCCGGGCGCGCGCCGGCGGTGGTGAGCTGGGCCCGGTAGAAGTCGACGGCGGCGGCGTGCGCGGCCACCAGGCGCTGCCGCTGCCCCTGCTGCGGGCGGGGACGCGGCGCCGACCTGTCGTCCTCGACGTAGCGCAACTGGATGCCGGCGCGGGCGGCCAGCCGCTCGACGGACTCGACGAAGCTGAGGTGCTCGGCGTCCATCAGGAACTTGATCGCGTCGCCGCCGACCCCGCAGCCGAAGCAGTAGAACACGTTGCGGGCGGGCGAGACGTTGAACGACGGGCTCTTCTCGTCGTGGAACGGGCAGAGCCCCTTGAGGTTGCCGCCGCCGGCCGACTTGAGCGTCACCACCTCGGAGATGACGTCCGCGATGGCGGTACGCTCGCGGACCAGCGCGATGTCCTCGTCCCGGATCCGCCCCGCCATGACCGCCACCCCCTCGGCGTACATCCTGCCCTGCCGGACCGACGTTCCGGCGGCCGGGGGGACGGGCGTGTGGCCGGCCACGCCCGTCCCCGCCGGCTCAGGCCGAGCGGGCCGCCGCGGGGTCGCCGATACGCGGGAACGGCTCGATCGAGAAGACCACCTCGACCGGCACCTCGAAGTACGCGGCGATGCGCAGCGCCAGGTGCAGGCTGGGCCGGAACTCGCCGCGCTCCAGGTAACCGACGGTCTGGTAGTGCACACCGAGCGCGTCGGCCAGTTGCCGGCGGGAGATGCCCCGTTCGGCGCGCAGCACCGCGATGCGGTTGTGCACGGTCTCGCTCATCGACGCCCTCTCATCCGACCCGCTGCATGGCCCGCTCCCGCCGGGCCGCGACCCGCGAGCCGGACTCCCGGCGGGCCATCCGGCGCAGCACCACCGGGGCCAGCACGAGCCCGAGCACCGCCCAGGCGCCGAGCACGCCGACCGTCTCCAGGTGCCGCCAGGAGCCGCCGAGTTCGACGGCCGCGAGGTCGCCGGGGAGCAGCGCCGAGCGCATGCCCAAGCCTAGCCAGTAGAGCGGGAACACCTGGGCGACGCCCTGGAGCCAGCCGGGCAGGCCGTTGATCGGGTAGAAGATGCCGGACAGCGCGATGAGACCGAAGATCGGCATCACCAGGCCCATGTTGCGGGGGTTCTCCACCAGCGAGCCGATCACCGCGCCCAGCGGCAGCGTCGCCACCAGCCCGAGCGGCACCACCCAGGCCAGCGTGAGCCAGGCGCCGGGGTCGCCGAGCCGCAGCCCGTCGAGGAAGAACAGCCCCGGCGTGAGCTGGATGACCACGCCGATCAGTGCGACCGCCGAGACCAGCACGATCTTGCCGACCAGGTAGCCGAGCATGCCGTCCGGGATCGCCTTGGCGCGCAGCAGCGTGCCGTCCTCCCGGTCGATGACGAGCTGGTTGGCCAGCCCGAGCAGGCCGCCGAAGAGCAGGCCCATGCCGAGCGCGCTGGGCAGCGTACGGGCGCCGAGCGAGAAGTCGGTGCCGGGCACAGTCGAGCCGCGCATCCAGAACACGGCGATCAGCAGCACCACTGTGGGGAAGAAGTAGGTCCAGAGATCCTGGCCGTTGGTGAACGTGGCGCGCAGCTCGATCACGCCGCGCCGCAGCCCGGCCCGTAGCGCGTTGGTGGTCGGGTTCATCGGTTCGCCTCCTGCTGCCACACCCGCTCGGCCCGGCCGGTACGGATGCCTGTCTCCTCCTCGTGCACCAGCGCCAGGTACGCGTCCTCCAGGCTGGCCCGGCGCACCTCCAGCTCGCGTATCCGGTCGCCGTGCTCACGGAGCAGGTCGCGCAGGAACGCGGTGGCGTCGGCGGTGGCGTGCACGTACCGCTCGCCGTCCCGGGTCCAGCGCACCTCGGCGTCCCCCGCGACACGCCGGGCGAGCTGGTCGGGCGACCCCTCGGCGATGATCCGGCCGCCGGCCAGGATGAGGATGCGGTCGGCCAGCTTCTCCGCCTCGGCCAGGTCGTGCGTGGTCAGCACGATGGTGGTCTCGTCCAGGTCGGCCAGGCGGTGCACCAGCTCGTGGAACTCGCGCCGGGCGGCCGGGTCGAAGCCGACGGTGGGCTCGTCCAGGAACAGCAGTTCCGGCCGGCCCACGATGCCGACAGCGACGTCGAGCCGGCGACGCTGACCACCGGAGAGCCGGGACACCCGGCTGCCGGCGTGCGCGGCCAGGCCCACCGTCTCCAGCAGCTCGTCCACCGGCCACGGGCGCGCGATCCGGTCGGTGGCGTACGGCGCGTAGAAGTCGCCGAGGTGGGCGAGCAGCTCCCGTACCCGCCACTTGCCGTGGTCGCGCCAGGACTGCAGCACCACGCCCAGTCGTGCGCGCCACCGCTCGTCACCGCGCGCCGGGTCGGTGCCGAGCACGCGCACCGTGCCGGCCGAGGGCAGCCGGAAGCCTTCGAGGATCTCGATGGTGGTGGTCTTGCCCGCGCCGTTGGGCCCGAGCAGCGCCACCACCTCGCCCCGCCGGGCGGTCAGGTCGACGCCGTGCAGCACGTCGACGGCGCCGTAGCGCATACGCAGATCCCGCACGTCGAGGACGAGATCCTCGTCGGGCGGTCGGGGGGACGCGACGGCCCCGGGAAGTTCGACCGCAGTCATGCCTCGGAATGTAGCACTCATACTACAAACAGAGGTACCCCCACTCAGGAGCGTGGGCGGTGGAACCAGCGCGTGACGGGGGCCGGTTCCTCCTCCTCGTACGACCGGGCCGCGTTCACCGCGGCGGCCAGGCCGGAGCGGCGGGGCCGGGGCCCGGCGCGCAGCATCGGATCGGCGGCCATCTCCCGGAGCACCGCGACGGCCAGGCCCAACATCACCACGACGAACGGCAACGCGACCAGGATGGTCGCCTGTTGCAGCGCGGCCAGGCCGCCGGCCAGCAGCAACGCCGCCGCGACCGCGCCGATCAGCACGCCCCAGAGCACCACCACCCCGCGGTGTGGCCGCAACGCGCCCCGCGAGCTGAGCGAGCCGAGCACCAGCGACGCCGAGTCCGCGCTGGTGACGAAGTAGAGACCGATCAGCACCATGGCGAGCACGCTCGTCAGCGTGGCCAGCGGCAGCGCGTCGAGCAGCCCGAACAGCCCCTGCTCGGACCCGGCGTCCACGTCCGCCACCAGATCGCGGGTGCCGGTGGTCTGCGTACGCAGGGCGGTCCCGCCCATCACCGCGAACCAGACGGTGCTCGCGCCGCTGGGTATCAGCAGCACCCCGATCAGGAACTGGCGGACCGTGCGGCCGCGCGAGATGCGGGCGATGAACGTGCCCACGAACGGCGCCCAGGAGATCCACCACGCCCAGTAGAAGATCGTCCACGAGCCCAGCCAGGCAGGATCGGAGAACGCCCCGGTACGCGTAGACATGCGCACCAGGCCGCTCAGGTAGTCACCGACCGAGGCCGGCAGCACCTCCAGCGTGTAGACGGTCGGACCGACCACGAACACGAACAGCATCAGCACGACCGCGATCAGCACGTTCGTGGTGGACAGCCACTTCACGCCCCGGTGCAGGCCGGAGAACGCGGAGACGACGAACGCGAGTGTGAGCGCGCCGATGATCGTCAGCTCGACGGCCCGGCTGTCCGGCACGCCGGCCACCAGATCCAGGCCGGCCGCCACCTGGAGCGCGCCCAGACCGAGGCTGGTCGCGGAGCCGAACACGGTGGCGAAGACGGCGAGCAGGTCGATCGCCCGACCGAGCGGGCCCTCGGTCCGGTCCCCGAGCAGCGGCGCGAACGCGGACGAGATCCGGTTACCACGCCCCTTGCGGAACGTCGAGTACGCCAGCGCCAGCGCCGCGATCGCGTAGATGCCCCACGGATGCAGCGTCCAGTGGAAGAGCGTGTACTGCATGGCCGTCGCCGCGGCAGCACCGGTCTGCGGCTCGACGCCGGACGCGGGCGGCGGCGTCGCGTAGTGCTGGATCGGTTCGGCGACGGCGAAGAACACCAGGCCGATGCCCATGCCGGCGCTGAACATCATGGCGATCCAGGCCAGCGTGTCGAACTCCGGCTCGTCGTCGTCGGCCCCGAGCCGGATCCGGCCGAACCGGGAGGCGGCCACGACCACCGCCAACACCAGGAAGGCGTCCGCCGCGACCACGAAGAACCAGCCGAACGTGCTCACGGTCCAGGCCAGGCCGGACTCGCCGAACCGGGCCAGCGAGCCCCGGGCGAACACGCCCCAGGCCACCACGGCCAGCACGCCGGCCACGCCGAGCCCGAGCACCACCCGGTCGACCCGCTTGCCCACGTCTTCCCCCATGGCCCCATCCTGGGCAGCGCAGCCGCCCGGGTAGGACGAAACGCCCCACTCCGCCTCCGTCGATCTTGGAGTTGTGGCGCCCGGAATGCCGGCTTCACGCTGGTATCAGAGGTGCCACAACTCCAAGATCGGCGTCGGGAGCGGGGCGGCGAGGGCGGGGCGGGGCGGGGCGGGGGCGGGGAGGGCGGGGCGGGTCAGGACACGACGGCGGCGGCCTCCTCGGCCTCCACCGCGGCGTTCCAGGCCGGCTTGGTGGACCGCCAGCCCTCGTCGTCCAGGCCGCGCCGCCAGTAGCCGGAGATGGACAGGTCACCCCGCGGCACGCCGCGCTCCACGCGCAGCAGCCGCCGTAGCTCCTTCACCGCGCCGGCCTCACCGTGCACGAACGCGTGCACCCGGCCGGGCGGGAACTCCAGCGCCCGGACCGCCTCGACCAGCGGCGCGCCGTACGGGCGCCCGTCGCGGTGCAGCCAGCGCACCTCGACCCCGTCCGCACCGGCCAGTGGCAGTTCGTCGGACGGGCCGCCGACCTCGACGTACACCTTCGCGGGAGCGCCCGCGGGCAGCCGCTCCAGGGCGGCGGCGATGGCCGGCAGCGCGCTCTCGTCGCCCGCCAGCAGATGCCAGTCGGCGGCCGGGTCCGGCGCGTACGCACCGCCCGGCCCGGTGAACAACACCCTGTCGCCGGGACGCAGCGCCGCCGCCCACGGCCCGGCCAGACCCTCGTCGCCGTGGTGCACCACGTCCACTGTCATCTCACCCGCCGCGGCGTCCCAGGCCCGGACGGTGTACGCGCGCAGGCGCGGCCACTGCTCCGCCGGGAACTCCCGCTTGATCGTCGCCAGGTCGACCGGGTGCGGATAGGTCACCTCGGCCGGTGGGAAAACGAACTTCACGTAGTGGTCGGTGTACGCGCCCACGGGCAGCCCGGCCAGCTCCGGACCTCCCAGCACGAGGCGGATCAGGTGCGGGGTGGGCCGCGTGGTCCGGACGACCGTGGCGGCGGTGAGCTTCTTCGGGCGATCCGTCATGCCGCTTAGGCTAGCCTAAGCTCCGGCAGGGTGATCCGGTCAGCTCGGCGACACCAGACGGGCGTGCCAGGCCAGCGCGGCCGGATCGGTGAGCGAGGCGACCTGGTCGACCACCACGCGCAGCCGGGCGGCGTCGTCCGCCGCGTCCCGCCACAGCGGCGCGAACACCGGGTCGAGCGCGTCCGGCGCCCGGTCCAGCAGCGCCGCGACCAGCCCGGTCAGCACGTCCCGCTGCCGCCCGTAGCGGTCCTCGGCGCCGGGACGGCGCATCACGTACCGCAGGGCGATGCCCTTGAGCAGCGCACACTGCGCCCGGATCCGGCGCGGCACCACAAGGTCGGCGTCGTAGCGGCGGTGCGGACCGGGGCCGTGGCGCTCCTGCGTGGCCTCCACCACGCCGGCGACGAACCGGCCGGTGAGCACGCTCGTGGTGGCCTTCAACGCGGCGAGCGCACGGTGGCTGCCGTCGTACGCGGCCAGCGGCGCGAGCACCGGATCGGCGAGCAGGTCGGCCAGCACCTCGCCCAGGTCCTCCGGCGCCTCACCCGAGTAGGTGGCGGCCACGTCGGCGCAGAGCGCCCGCCGCTCGTCCGCGTCGGCCAGCAGCGGGCGCAGGTCGACGTACCCGCCGTGGATGCCGTCCTCGACGTCGTGCACCGAGTACGCCACGTCGTCGGCCCAGTCCATCACCTGGGCCTCCAGGCAACGCCGCGCGCCGGGCGGGGCGCCCTCGCGCAGCCAGTCGAAGACCTGGCGGTCGTCGGCGTACACGCCGAACTTGCGCTCGCCGGGGCGGCGCGGCCACGGGTACTTGCTCACCGCGTCCAGCGCGGCCCGGGTCAGGTTCAGCCCTGCCGAACGTCCGTCCGGGGTGAGCACCTTGGCCTCCAGCCGGGTGAGCACCCGCAGCGTCTGCGCGTTGCCCTCGAAGCCGCCGCAGGCGGCCGCCAGTTCGTCCAGCGCGTACTCGCCGTTGTGCCCGAACGGCGGGTGGCCCAGGTCGTGGGCCAGCCCGGCGGTGTCCACCACGTCCGGGTCGCAGCCCAGCCGGGCGCCCATCTCGCGGGCGATCTGCGCGACCTCCAGCGAGTGGGTCAGCCGGGTACGCAGGAAGTCGTTCGTGCCGGCGGTGTGCACCTGCGTCTTCGCGGCGAGCCGGCGGAACGCCGCCGAGTGCAGCACGCGGGCGCGGTCCCGCTCGAACGGCGACCGGCCGTACCCGGTGTCCTTGGGCGCCTCGTCGACCAGCCGCGCCGCGTCGCCGCTCACTTCTCCCGGACTGGCAGGGGGTCGCGACTGCGGGGCTCGCAAAACCGGCTCACTCCTCGCGCTCCCGGACCGCTGAGGTCGCGACTGCGGGGCTCGCAAAACCGGCTCGCTCCTCGCGCTCCCGGACCGCTGAGGTCGCGACTGCGGGGCTCGCAAGACCGGCTCACTCCTCGCGCTCCCGGAGAACGCAGAACTCGTTGCCCTCCGGGTCGGCGAGCACCGTCCACTCCACGTCTCCCTGGCCGATGTCGACGTGCCGGGCGCCCATGTCGACGAGGCGCTCCACCTCGGCCTCCATGTCGGCCGGGCGCAGGTCGATGTGCAGCCGGTTCTTTCCCTCCTTCGGCCCGGCGACCGGTACGAAGACGAGCCCGGGCGTCGTGTCGGGGGTCCGGCGGATCTCCACCTCGTCCGGCTTGTCGGTGATCACCTGATAGCCGAGGGCCTCCGCCCACCAACTGGCGAGCCGGGACGGGTCCCGGGCGTCGATGGTCAGGTTCTCCCAGACGGCGGTCATGCGGCCACCCCTCCTGATCGACACGTGGCGGAAGCTCAGGTTACGCCGAGGAGGCCGGAAAGGCGCGCCGGGCGTACGCGGGGCCGCCGGCGGACACCGGCGGCCCCGCGCCCGGTCAGCGGGAGTCCGAACCCGTGGTGGTGATGGCCGCCCGGCCCGCCTCCAGCCGGGCCACCGGCACCCGGAACGGAGAGCAGGAGACGTAGTCCAGCCCGACCTCGTGGAAGAAGTGCACCGAGTCCGGGTCACCGCCGTGCTCGCCGCAGACGCCGAGCTTCAGCCCCGGACGGGCCGCCCGGCCCTCCTCGGCGGCGATGCGCACCAGCCGGCCGACACCGTCGGTGTCGATCGACTCGAACGGTGAGATGCCGAAGATGCCCAGCTCCAGGTACCGCCAGAAGAACGCGCCCTCCACGTCGTCGCGGGAGAAGCCCCAGCCCATCTGGGTCAGGTCGTTGGTGCCGAAGGAGAAGAACTCGGCCGCCTCGGCGATCTGTCCGGCGGTCAGCGCCGCCCGGGGCACCTCGATCATCGTGCCGATCAGCACCTCGACGCCGCTGTCCCCGACCACCTCGGCGATGATCCGCTCGGCCTCGGTGCGTACCGTCTCCAGCTCCTGCACGGCCCCGACGAGCGGCACCATGATCTCCGGGCAGGCGGTGCCGCCGTCGCGGACGACCGCGACGGCGGCCTCCGCGATCGCGCGGACCTGCATGGCGAACAGGCCGGGGATGACCAGGCCGAGGCGTACGCCGCGCAGGCCCAGCATCGGGTTCTCCTCGTGCATCCGCCGCACGGCGGCGAGCAGCGCCTCCTCCTTGGCGACGTCCTCGCCGCGCTCCTGGGCGACCGCGACGTTCACCGCGAGCTGCTCCAGCGGAGGCAGGAACTCGTGCAGCGGCGGGTCGATCAGCCGCACGGTGACCGGCAGGCCGTCCATCTCGCGGAAAATCTCGATGAAGTCGGCCCGCTGCAGCGGCAGCAGCGCGGCCAGCGCGTCCTCCCGCTCCTTGTCGCCGGAGGCCAGGATGAGCCGCTCGACCAGCTCGCGCCGGTCGCCGAGGAACATGTGCTCGGTGCGGCACAGGCCGATGCCCTCGGCGCCGAAGCGCCGCGCCCGGGCCGCGTCCGCGCCGGTGTCGGCGTTCGTGCGTACCCGCAGCCGCCGCGCCGCGTCGGCGTGCGTCATGATCCGGTGTACGGAGCGGACCAGCGCGTCGTCGGTGTTCTCCGGGTCGAGTTCGCCCTCGAAGTACTGCACCACCTCGGACGGCATGACCGGCACCTCACCGAGGTAGACCTTGCCGGTGGTGCCGTCGATCGAGACCACGTCGCCCTCGTTCACCACGTGGTCGCCCACTGTGAACCTCTTCGCCGGCACGTTCACGTCCAGCTCGTCGGCGCCGGAGACGCAGGTCTTGCCCATGCCGCGGGCCACCACGGCGGCGTGGCTGGTCTTGCCGCCCCGCGAGGTGAGGATGCCCTGGGCGGCGATCATGCCGTTGAGGTCGTCCGGGTTGGTCTCCCGGCGGACCAGGATCACCGACTCCCCCTCGGCGGCCAGCTCGACCGCCCGGGCCGAGGTGAAGACCACCTTGCCGGACGCCGCGCCCGGGGAGGCGCCGATGCCCTTGGCGACCGCCTCGAACTCGTGGTCGAGCTGGAAGCGCGGGAACATCAGCTGGGCGAGCTGCGCGCCGTTGACCCGGTGCAGCGCCTCGTCCAGGTCGATCAGGCCCTCGTCGACGAGCTGCCCGGCGATGACGAACGCGGCGGCGGCGGTGCGCTTGCCGACGCGGGTCTGCAGCATCCAGAGCTTGCCGCGCTCGATGGTGAACTCGATGTCGCAGAGGTCCTTGTAGTGCTCCTCCAGCCGGGCCATGATGCCGAGCAACTGGTCGTAGGAGGTCTTGTCGAGCTGCTCCAGCTCCTGCAACGGCACCGTGTTGCGGATGCCGGCGACCACGTCCTCGCCTTGGGCGTTCGCGAGGTAGTCGCCGTAGATGCCCTGCGCGCCGCTGCCCGGGTCGCGGGTGAACGCGACGCCGGTGCCGGAGTCCGGACCGAGGTTGCCGAAGACCATCGTCACCACGTTGACCGCGGTGCCCAGGTCGGCCGGGATGCGCTCCTGCCGGCGGTAGAGGATCGCCCGCTCCGCGTTCCACGAGTCGAAGACCGCGCGGATGGCGAGGTCGAGCTGCTCGCGCGGCTCCTGCGGGAACTCGCGGCCGGTGTGCTTGGCGAAGATCTTCTTGTACGCGTCGACCAGCCCGCGCAGGTCGTCGGCGTCCAGGTCGAGGTCGTTGTGCGTACCCTTGGCGCTCTTGATCTCGTCCAGCGCGTGCTCGAACTCCTCGCCCGGCACCTCGCAGACGGTCTTGCCGAACATCTGGATCAGCCGCCGGTACGAGTCCCAGGCGAACCTGTCTGCGCCGCCGGAGGCGGCCCGGTCAGCACTGCCACCGGCCTGTCGTGCGAGTCCCTCGACGCTGCGGTCGTTGAGGCCGACGTTGAGGACGGTCTCCATCATGCCCGGCATGGAGAACTTGGCGCCGGAGCGTACCGAGACCAGCAGCGGGTCGTCCGGGTCGCCGAGGCGCCGGCCCATCTCGCGCTCCAGGGACTCCAGGTGCGCCTCGATCTGCGCGGCCAGGCCGTCCGGCTCGCGCCCGGTCGTCAGGTACGCCTTGCAGGCCTCCGTGGTGATCGTGAAGCCGGGCGGAACCGGCAGGCCGAGATTCGTCATCTCGGCCAGGTTGGCCCCCTTGCCGCCGAGCAGATCCTTGAGATCCTTGTTGCCCTCGGCGAAGTCGTAGACGTACTTCTGCTCGACCGGATCGTGCGCTGCCACCAGAGCCTCCCACGCGCGCCATTGACACTTAACGAAGGTTCAGTTCGGACATACCCCGGTAGTGACCACCGGCAATCCCGGCTCGTCAGCGTCGGTGGGCCGAAGGCTAGGCGAGTTTCGAGAAACCTGGGAGCGTTCGGTGACTTTCGGCACAACGGTCACCACAATCCGCGTTCGTACGGGTTTTTGGGAACGCTTCCACGAGCACGATCACGCAATTCCGCTTCCCCTCGTACTCTTGACGTCACTGCATCTCGCGGAACCTGACCTTTGCCATATCCCGCGCGAATACACCCTCGGAGCCGTCGCCGTGCCGACAAACCCCGCCGCCCCGCAGATCGGGCCGGAGCCGTCCGACACCCCTCCCACCAGCCCTTCCGGCGACCTGCCGCCGCCGGATGCGGCCTCGCCCGGCGCGCCCGCCCCGGCGGCGTCCCCCGTCGGCCTGCCCGGTGCGGCAGCGCCCTCCTCCCCCGACCTGCCCGGTGCGGCAGCGCCCTCCTCCCCCGACCTGCCCGGTGTGGCGGCGCCCGCCGACGGCCTGCCGGGTGTGGCGGCGTCCTCCGCCGAGCTGGCCCGGGTCGCCGCGGGCCGGGCCGCCGGGGCGCTCGCCGGTCCGGCGCCGGTCCGGCTCGACGACGTGGTGCCGGCGCCCGAGCAGGTGCGCCCCGACCCGGCGGGTGACTTCACACTGAGCGCGGACGCGGTGCTGCGGGTCAGCCCCGCCGGGCGGGACGTGGCCGAACAGCTCGCCGGGTGGCTGCGCCCGGCCACCGGCTTCCCGCTCCCGGTCGCCGACACCGCCGAGGGCGGCCCGCTGACGCTCACGCTGGCCGCGGCGGCTTCCACCGGGGCCGGCGGATCGGGCGGCTCCGGCAGCTTCGGCGGATCGGGCGGCTTCGGCGGCTCCAGCGAGTCCGGCGGCTCCGGCGGGCCGGGCGACGTGCGGCTCGGGGATGAGGGCTACCGCCTCGACGTGACCGCCGGCGGCGTGCGGATCACCGCCGCCACCCCGGCCGGGCTGTTCCACGGCGCGCAGACACTGCGGCAGCTGCTACCCGCGCCGATCGAGAACCCGGCCGTTGTCGCCGCGCGCTGGGCGATCCCCGGCGGCACGATCGTCGACCGGCCCCGCTTCCCCTACCGGGGCGCGATGCTCGACGTCGCGCGCCACTTCTTCCCGGTCGAGGACGTACTGCGGGTGATCGACCACCTGGCCCGCTACAAGCTCAACCACCTGCACCTGCACCTCACCGACGACCAGGGCTGGCGGATCGCCGTCGACTCCTGGCCCCGGCTCGCCGAGGTCGGCGGCACGACAGCGGTCGGTGGCGGCCCGGGCGGCTGGTACACCCGTGACGACTACCGCCGGATCGTCGCGTACGCCGCCCGCCGCCACGTGACAGTGGTGCCCGAGATCGACCTGCCGGGCCACACAAACGCGGCGCTCGTCGCGTACCCCGAACTGGCGCCCGGCAAGGTCGCGCCGCCGCCGTACACCGGCACCGAGGTCGGCTTCAGCTTCGTCGACCCCGCCGACGAGCGGACGTACGCCTTCGTCGCAGACGTGCTCGGCGAGGTGGCCGCGCTGACGCCCGGGCCGTGGCTGCACCTGGGCGGCGACGAGGCGTTCAAGGTGCCGGCCGACAGCTACCGCGCGTTCGTGGCGCGGGCGCAACGGCTGGTCGCCGCCACCGGCAAGACCGTCGTCGGCTGGCACCAGCTCGCCCCGGCCGAACACGTCGACGGGCGCGTCCTGCAGTGGTGGGGTACGAACGGGGACGACCCGGAGACCGCCGACGCGGTACGCCGGGGCGCCCGGCTGATCCTCTCCCCCGGCAACCACGCGTACCTGGACATGAAGTACGCCCCGGACACCCCGATCGGACACGACTGGGCGGGCCTGATCGACGTACGCCGGGCATACGAGTGGGATCCGGCCACTCACGTGCGGGGCGTACCGGCCGAGGCGGTGCTGGGGGTGGAGGCCCCGCTGTGGACCGAGTCGGTCACCACGCTGGCCGAGGTCGAGTTCATGCTCTTCCCGCGTCTGCCCGCCGTCGCCGAGCTGGGCTGGTCACCCCGCGAGACGCATGACTGGTCCCGGTTCCGCAGCCGGCTCGCCGGCCACGGCCCGCGCTGGTCCACCGCCGGCATCACCTTCCACCAGTCCCCCGAAATCCCCTGGCCCACCACCCCAGCCCAGATCCCCACCCAGCCCACTCCCCACCCCTCCCCAACCACTCCCTGACCCGCGCGGGGTCGCCGAACCCGTCGATCATGAAGTTGACGGCGACAAACCGGACACAAGACACCGCCAACTTCATGATCGACGCCCTCACCCCGGTGAGGGGAGCCCCTCGGGCGTGGCCGGGCCGGGTGGCTGCGGTGAGGGCGGGCGGGGTCGGTGTCGGCGGCGGGCCCGGTGGGGGCGATGTCCGGATTTCGGGTGGTGGGGGTCACCGGTGGCGTGGAATCGGGGGTGGGTGCGGGGCGTTGTACATGGCAGACCGCGCCGCACCCGCCGACCGCCCGCCCCCTCGGGCCGGGAATCGGGCCGGGACGCCGGTCGTTACATCACCGGGCCGCCGAGCAGGCCGACAGCGCCTGTCGAGCCGGCCCCACCGCCGGGCAGCGCCCCGGGAATGACCCCGGGCCCCCGGTCGTTACATCCCCGAGCCGCCGGAGCAGGCCGTCCCCCTGGCCGCCCGTGCAGGTCACCGGCCCGACGCACATACCGGGCCACCTGATCTTTCTTCGCGGCATCCCCCATCGCCGCGTACCCCCGACAGAGAGGCAACTGATCATGGCTACCACTCTGCTGCGCAAGACCGTTCTGACCGTCGCCGGTATCGCCGCCACCGCTGGTGGCATCGCCGGCCCCGCCATCGCCGCCCAGGCCACTCCGGCCGAGCGTGCCGCCGCCCAGGTCACCACCGACCGCAAGCACGGTGAGCGGGAGCTGGACGTGCGCTACGAGGCGCAGCCCAACTTCTACTTCTGTGGCCCGGCCGCGGCCCGGAACGCGCTGAGCGTGCAGGGCAAGAACATCGACGTGCACGCGATGGCCGAGGAGATGGGCACCACCGAGGACGGCACCAACTCCATCAACGACATCACGCCGGTGCTGAACAAGGAGACCGGTAAGGACGTCTACAAGTCGACCGAGATCCCGGTGGACAAGGCCGGCGACAAGGTGGAGAAGCTGCGTGCCGACGTGGTGCGCACGGTCGACGACGGCCGGGCCGTGGTGGCGAACATCGCCGGCACCGCGACCGACACCGACGGCAACGCCCACTCGTTCGAGGGTGGCCACTACATCAGCGTGGTCGGCTACCGCGACGGCGGGAAGGTCGTGACGATCGCCGACTCGGCCAACCCGAACCAGGCCTCGTACCGCATGGACGTGGACGCCCTGGCGCACTGGATCGCCAGCCGCGGCTACAGCTCCTGACCGAGTGACAATGGCGAAGGGCCCGACCCCAGAACAGGGGTCGGGCCCTTCGGCGTGTCCGGGGTCAGCGGGTCAGCCGCCGGAGTCGTCCAGCTCGGCGCCGTCGGGCGGAGTGTCGTCGTCGCGGCTGGCCAGCCAGCCGTCGGGCAGGAAGACCTTGCCCGGGGAGTTGGTGCGGCCGCGCGGCTGGCCGAGGTTCTCCACCGGGAACGGTACGGCCGGGTCGAGCTTGCCGAGCAGGTCGTCGAGCTGCGCCAGGCTCTCGATCATGGCGAGCGAGCGGCGCAGTTCGCTGCCGATCGGAAAGCCCTTCAGGTACCAGGCGACGTGCTTGCGGAAGTCGGTGCAGCCGTCCCGCTCGCCCCGGGCCGGGTTGCGCGCGCCCGCCACGAACTGCTCCACCAGCAGCTCGGCGTGCCGCCGCATCGTCACCGCCACCTCGCCGAGGCTCGGTAGCCGCCGCTCGGCGCTCCCGTTGAACGCGGCCTCCAGGTCGGCGAACAGCCACGGCCGGCCCAGGCAACCGCGCCCGATCACCACACCGTCGACGCCGGTGTGCGCGACCATCCGCAGCGCGTCGTCGGCCTCCCAGATGTCGCCGTTGCCGAGCACCGGCACGTCGAGCGCCGACTTGAGCGTGGCGATCGCGTCCCAGTCGGCGGTGCCGGAGTAGCGCTGCGCGGCCGTACGCCCGTGCAGGGCGACCGCCGCGACGCCCGCGTCCTGCGCGGCGAGCCCCGCTTCGACGTACGTCAGGTGGTCGTCGTCGATGCCCTTGCGCATCTTCACGGTGACCGGCACCCCGGCGGGTGACGCGGCGTCCACCGCGGCCTTGACCAGCCGGGCGAACAGCCGGCGACGCCACGGCAGGGCCGAGCCGCCGCCCTTGCGGGTCACCTTGGGCACCGGGCAGCCGAAGTTGAGGTCGATGTGGTCGGCCAGGTCGCGCTCGACCACGATCCGTACGGCGGCGGCGGTGATCTCCGGGTCGGTGCCGTAGAGCTGGAGGCTGCGAGGGTGCTCCTCGGCGCCGAAGGCGATCATGCGCAGCGTCTTCGGGTTCCGCTCGACGAGCGCGCGGGTGGTGATCATCTCGCAGACGTAGATGCCACCGCCCTGCTCACGGCAGAGCCGGCGGAAGCCGACGTTGGTGATCCCGGCCATCGGCGCGAGCACCACCGGCGGCCACACCCGGTGCGGGCCGATGGTCAACGCGGGCAGGGTCGGGGCAGTCACCTGACCAGTGTAGGGAGGCGTTCTCGGGTATCGACGCCTACCGGGCCGCCACCCGCTGCGGCGCGGGCGACGGCGCGGCCCCGGGTTCCCCCGCCGGCATGATCAGCAGCAGCGCGAGGACGCCCAGCCCGCCCGCTACGGCGCCGACGAACTGCACGACGCCGTAGCCGACCCCGGCGGCGAGCAGCGTGAGGAAGACCGCCACGGAGATCGCCCCGGCCACGTGGGTGGTCGACTCGAACACCGCCGAGGCCGTTCCCTGGTCGCCCGGCGGCGCGTCACCGACACACACCCGGGTCAGCCCGACGTAGATCGGACCGGCGCTGAGCCCCCAGGCGACCAGGATGGCCGTGACGAGGATCAGCGGGCCGCCCGCGCTGACCGCCACCAGCGCGAGCGTGACCGCGCACAGGCCCAGGGCGACAGCCACGACCCGCCGCGCGCCGAACCTGCGGATCAGCGCGCCGGCCGGAGCGGCGCTGACCAGCGCGCCGAGCAGCACCGGGGCCAGCACCAGCCCGGCGCCCGCCGGGGACAGACCGTGGATCTCCTGCAGGTAGAGGCTGCCCACGACCACCACCACCGCGTACGCCGCCGAGTGCGCGGCGAAGGCGAGGCAACCGGCGACCAGCGGGCGCGACCGGAGCAGGGACGGCCGGACCAGCGGGTCGGCCACCCGCCGCTCGACGCTCACCAGCAGGAACAGCAGTACCAGGGAGGCGGCGACCGCGCCGAGCCCGACCGGGTCCGGACCCGACTCGGCGATCCGGTTGGCACCGAAGATCAGCGCGAGCAGCATGCCGGTGGCGAGGACCGCCCCGGCGAGGTCCAGCCGCTGCCGGCCGCCCGGTTCGGGCCGGCTCGCCGGCAGCAGCAGCCGGGCCGCCACCATCGCCACCAGTCCGACCGGCACGGTGGCCAGGAAGACCCAGCGCCAGCCCAGGTGCGAGGTGATCAGGCCGCCGACGATCGCCCCGGCCAGGCCGGCCGTGTTCGCGGCGGCGGCGACGACCGCGAACACCCGGCTGCGCCACGGCTCATCGGGGAAGAACGTCGCCGCCGAGGCCAGGGTCGCCGGGATGGCGAGGGCCGCCCCGGCGCCCTGCAGCACCCGGCCGAGCAGCAGCGGGAACAGCGCGGTCGCCAGCCCGGCCAGGGCCGAGCCGACAGTGGCCAGCGCGAGGCTGACGACGATCAGCCGGCGTCGCCCCCACAGGTCGCAGAGCCGGCCCCCGAGCAGCAGCAGGCCGCCGATGCTCAGCGAGTACAGCGTCACGACCCACTGGAGGCGGGCCGGGCCGAGGCGGAACTCGTCACCGATGCGCGGCAGCGCGGTGGCCACCGCCAGGCTGTCGAACAGCACCAGGAACATGGCGCTGGCCAGGACCAGTGCGGTGGGCCACCGATGCGTCACCACCGCGGGCGCCGGGGTGGCGGACGGTCCGCTGGTCGCCTGCCGCATCTCGCCCCCTCCGCTGCCGGTGAGGGATCTGCTACCCCGTGCTCCCGCCGGCTAACGACAACCGGCTCGCGGGATTCAGACACGTCGACCTGTCGTCCCGTGCGGGGAACATGAAGAAGGGCGCCGTCGGCGACGGCGCCCTTCTCCGTGCGACGTCAGCAGCCGGGCAGGCGCTCGATCAGATAGCGCTCGACCTGGTCCAGGGAGACGCGCTCCTGGGCCATCGTGTCCCGGTTCCGGACCGTGACCGCGTTGTCGTCGAGCGTGTCGAAGTCGACAGTGACGCAGAACGGCGTGCCGATCTCGTCCTGCCGGCGGTAGCGGCGGCCGATCGCCTGCGAGTCGTCGAACTCGACCACCCAGCGCTTGCGCAGGTCGGTGGCGAGCTGCTTGGCCTTCGGCGACAGCGCCTCGTTGCGCGACAGCGGCAGCACGGCGACCTTGACCGGGGCCAGACGCGGGTCGAACCGCATGACGGTGCGCTTGTCCACGCCGCCCTTGGTGTTCGGCGCCTCGTCCTCGTCGTACGCCTCCAGCAGGAACGCCAGCACCGCGCGGGTGAGGCCGGCGGCCGGCTCGATCACGTACGGCATCCAGCGCTCGCCCTTGCCCTGGTCGAAGTACGACAGGTCGACGCCGGAGTGCTTGCTGTGCGTGGACAGGTCGAAGTCGGTGCGGTTGGCGATGCCCTCCAGCTCGGCGAACTCGCTGCCGCCGAACCGGAACCGGTACTCGATGTCGACGGTGCGCTTCGAGTAGTGGGAGAGCTTCTCCTTGGGGTGCTCGTAGAAGCGCAGGTTCTCCTCGGACAGGCCGAGGTCGAGGTACCAGTTCCAGCGCTCGGAGAGCCAGTACTCGTGCCACTGCTCGTCGGTGCCGGGCTCGACGAAGAACTCCATCTCCATCTGCTCGAACTCGCGGGTCCGGAAGATGAAGTTGCCGGGGGTGATCTCGTTGCGGAACGACTTGCCGGTCTGCGCGATGCCGAACGGCGGCTTCTTGCGGGCGACCGTCTCGACGTTCTTGTAGTTGACGAAGATGCCCTGGGCGGTCTCCGGGCGCAGGTAGTGCATGCCCTCGTCGCTCTCCACCGGGCCCAGGTAGGTCTTCATCAGGCCGTTGAACATCTTCGGCTCGGTGAAGGTGCCCTTGTTGCCGCAGTTGGGGCAGTTCAGCTCCGTCAGCGAGGTCAGCGGCTTGCCGTGCTTGGCCTCGTACGCCTCTTCCAGGTGGTCGGCCCGGAATCGCTTGTGGCAGGACTGGCACTCGGTGAGCGGGTCGACGAACTCGGCGATGTGGCCGCTGGCCTCCCAGACCTTGCGGGCCAGGATGACCGCCGAGTCGAGGCCGACGACGTCGTCGCGCTGCTGCACCATGGTCCGCCACCACTGCCGGCGGACGTTCTCCTTCAGCTCGACGCCGAGCGGACCGTAGTCCCACGCCGACCGGGTGCCCCCGTAGATCTCGCTGGAGGGAAAGACGAAGCCCCGGCGCTTGGCGAGGCTGGTGACGGCGTCGATACGGTCGGCTGGCATGTTTCCTCCTACGCCGGCTGGCGGTCGGCGCGGTTGAGATGGATAGAACCGGGCTGTTCGGGACAACGGTACGACCGTGTCCGTCCCGAGCCCAGCAGAATACCGGGGGCCGGTCAGCTCACCCCGCAGACCTCCACGCCGCCCGTCTGCTGGTCGGGTGCCAGCGTCACGGTCTGCGCCTCCCGGCGGCCGCCGGCGAGCGTGACGTCCACCGGCACGGTGAGCGTGTTGAGGTCGACCTCGCCGACCCGGTAGCCGGAGATCTGCGGCTCGGTCGCCACTCGCCGCTCGAACTCGCGCCGGGGCTCGCGTCGCCGGATGTCGTCGCAGAGCGTGTCGTACGCCTTGGACCACTCCCGGGCCACGAGCGCCTGGTAGTAGTCGTTCGTGACGGCCCGGCCCTGCTCGCCGATCGCCTGGGCGTTGCTCACGGCCAGGCCGACCACCGCGGCGCCGCCTCCGCCGCAGCAGATCAGCACTGCGAGCGCGCCCGCGCCGAGGCCGAGCCAGAGCCGGGTCCGCCCGCCCTCGGTGGGCGGGGCGGCGAACGGCGGCACGGCGCCGGGTCCCTGCGGCGGCGTGGGCACCCCGGGGTCCGCCGGCGGCGCGGGCGGAACTGACGACGGGGGTGGCGCGGCCGGTCCGGGAGCGGTCATACGCGCCAGGGTAGTGCCCCGGCACTCAGCGGTACGGGCCTGCGGCACGATCGCTGGCGACGACGACGACCTCCCCCTCCGGGGCGGCGCCGGCGAGCGTCTCGTACGCCGACGGCTCGTCCACCGATCGGGCGAGCAGCGGCACGGCGGTGACCTTGACGTCGAATCCGCCGAGCGCCCGCCGGTACGCACCGACCGACTCCCACTCGGTGACCAGGAGCCAGTGGTCCGGGTCGTCGAGCGCCCGCAGCAGTTCACCGCGCAGGTAGCCGGGGCGGGCGGCGAGCGCGGCCAGCGCGGCGTGCGCCGCACGGGTGAACTCGTCCACCGTTTCGGCTTCCACCACGAAGCGGTTGGTGACCAGCACGGGGTTCCTCCTCGTAGAGTTCGTGGCATGCAGCGTACGCAGAGTCCCGTGCTGTCCCGGTTGGCACGGCTCAACCCGACGGCGGTGTTCCTGGCCGCGCTGGCCCTGGTGCTTGTCGGCCTGTTCGCGCCCGGCCCGGCGGGTGGCGTCCTGCTGCTCGTGCTGGCCGGCGGGCTGGTCTGGCTGATGTCGGTCACCTGGCCGGTGCAGGCGCCGGCGACCCGGATGCTCCGGCTGGTGATGTTGACCTTGTTGATCGCGGTGGCGCTGGCGAAGCTCATGGTCGACTGACCGCACGAAGCAGAGCCGAGCTGACCTGCGCTGACATGCAATCATGCGTTTTTGACAATAGTTTTCGTTGTCGCGGACAGTTGAGCCCATGACCGTTCGTGCACCGCGCCGCATCCTGACCGCCGCAACCACCGCCCTGCTCGCCGCCGCCGGCCTGACCGCCTGCGCCGACGGCTCGGGCGGCGCGAGCGAGCCCGGCCGGGTCGACGTGGTGGCCGCGTTCTACCCGCTCCAGTTCCTCGCCGAGCGGATCGGCGGCGACACGGTCGCGGTCAGCAACCTCACCAAGCCGGGCGCCGAGCCGCACGACCTGGAGCTCAACCCGCGGCAGGTCGGCCAGGTGGTCGACGCCGACGTGGTCGTCTACCTCAGCGGCTTCCAGCCGGCGGTGGACGAGGCGGTGGAGCAGAACGGCGGCGACCGCGCGTTCGACGTGGCGGGCGTCACGCCGCTGCGGGACGCCGCCGCCGGTGGGCACGACCACGACCACGAGGGCGAGGCCGGGCACGCCGAGGAGGGCGGCGGCAAGGACCCGCACGTCTGGCTCGACCCGACCCGGCTGGCCACCATCGGCGACAAGCTCGCCGAGCGGCTCGGCAAGGCCGACCCGGACCACGCCGCCGACTACACCGCCCGCGCCGGCGCGCTGCGCGCCGAGCTGACGAAGCTCGACACCGAGTACGCCGACGGCCTGCGCACCTGCCAGCGCCGGGAGATCGTCACCAGCCACACCGCGTTCGGCTACCTGACCGAGCGCTACCAGCTGGAGCAGATCGGCATCAGCGGGCTCACCCCGGAGTCCGAGCCGTCCCCGAAGCGCCTCGCCGAGGTCGCCGAGGAGGCCCGGGAGCACCAGGCCGGCACGATCTTCTTCGAGACGCTTGTCAGCCCGAAGGTCGCCGAGACGATCGCACGTGAGGTCGGGGCGAAGACGGCGGTCCTGGACCCGCTGGAGGGCCCGCCCGCCGACGGCGACTACCTCTCCGCGATGCGCACCAACCTGCAGACCCTGCGAACCGCTCTGGACTGTTCATGACCTCACCCGTGATCGAGATCGCGCACGCCACCGTCGGCTACGACGGCCGCCCGGTGCTGCGTGACGTCTCGCTGACAGTGACCGCTTCAGAGGTGGTCGCCGTGCTCGGTGCCAACGGCTCCGGCAAGTCGACGCTCGTGCGCGCCGCGCTCGGCCTGGTGCCGGTCGGCGCCGGGTCGGTCGCCCTGTTCGGCACGCCGCAGCGCCGCTTCCGGCAGTGGCACCGCATCGGGTACGTGCCGCAGCGGCTCGGCGCGGGCAGCGGAGTGCCCGCCACCGTGCGCGAGGTGGTGGCGTCCGGGCGGCTGGCCCGCCGGGGCGTACTGCGTCCGGCCGGGCGGGCGGACCGGGAGGCGGTGGCGGCGGCGCTGGACGCGGTCGGGCTCGCCGACCGGGCCGGTGACCCGGTGTCCACGCTCTCCGGCGGCCAGCAGCAGCGCACGCTGATCGCCCGCGCGCTGGCCGGCGGGCCGGAGCTGCTGGTGCTCGACGAGCCGACCGCCGGGGTGGACGCGGCCAGCCAGGAGGCGTTCGCCGGGGCGCTGCGCGCGTTCCGCGACGGCGGCGGCACGGTGCTGCTCGTCGCGCACGAGCTGGGCCCGCTGCGCCCGCTGATCAGCCGGGCCGTGGTGGTGCACCAGGGCGGGATCGCCCACGACGGCGCGGTGCCCGAACCGGCCGGCCACCACGCCGACCCGGACCACGAGCACGTGCACCCGCACTGCGACGAGGAGCCCGCCCGGCTCTGGACAGGCATCTGAGATGGATCTCTTCCAGTACGACTTCATGCTCCGCGCCCTGGTCGGCGCGCTGATCATCGGTTTGGCCGCCCCGGCGCTCGGCATCTACCTGGTGCAGCGGCGGCTGGCGTTGATCGGCGACGGGCTCGGGCACGTGGCGCTCACCGGCGTCGGCGCGGGACTGCTGCTCAACCACTCCCCGGTGCTGGTGGCGGTGATCGCCGCGACGCTCGGCGCGGTGGTGATCGAGCTGGTCCGCGCGTACGGGCGCACCTCCGGCGATCTGGCGCTGGCGCTGCTGTTCTACGGCGGCATCGCCGGTGGCGTGATGCTGGTCGGGCTCTCCGACGCCAGCAGCGGGTCGCTCAACGCGTACCTGTTCGGGTCGCTGACCACCACCTCCCGCACCGACCTGATCACCATCGGCGTCCTCGGCGTGGTGCTGCTGGTGACCATGCTGGTGCTGCGTCCGGCGCTGTTCGCGGTGTGCCACGACGAGGAGTACGCCCGGGTGTCCGGCCTGCCGGTGCGGACGCTGAACCTGGTCATCGCGGTCGGTACCGCGGTCACGGTGACCATCGCGATGCGGGCGGTCGGGGTGCTGCTGATCAGCGCGCTGATGGTGGTGCCGGTGGCGACCGCGCAGCAGGTGACCCGGGGCTTCCGCTCCACCATGACGGCGGCCATGGCGCTGGGCCTGTTCGCCGCCGGCACCGGGGTCTGGGTGGCCGCCACCGCCGACACCGCGCCCGGCGCGTCGGTGGTGCTCGTGGCGATCGGCTCGTTCCTGCTGGTCGCGCTCGCGGCGGCCGGTGTGCGGGCGCTGCGGCGCCGGGTGCGGGCCGACCGGGCCACGCCGCCGCCGGAGCCGGTCGAGCACGAGGTGCTGCTGCGGTGAGGCCCTGCCCGCCGGCGCAGCTGGGATTGGTTACCGTTACAGGGTGACCGGCACGAACGGGTACGACGCCTTCGAGGGTGCGGGTGACCTGCTGCGCGCGCTCTCGGCCCCGATCCGGCTCGCGATCGTCAGCGAGCTGGCCGAGGGCGAACGCTGCGTGCACGAGCTGGTCGAGAAGCTCGGCGCGCCGCAGCCGCTCGTCTCCCAGCACCTGCGGGTGCTGCGCGGCGCCGGGGTGGTGCGCGGGTCGCGGCGCGGCCGGGAGATCGCGTACGCGCTGGTCGACGACCACGTCGCGCACATCGTGGCGGACGCGGTCAGTCACGCCGGTGAAGGGTCGCACTGAGCGGGAAATCGGCCAGGTGCCGACGCGCCCGTGCCGTGGGACGCTGTCCGGCGTGAAGATCTACGCCGACCGTTTTCCCATCGCCGTCCGCCAGTTCCTCACCGACCTGCTCGTGGTCGTCTGGGTGTACGCGGCGATCCGCTTCGCGCTGTGGCTGCACGACGTGGTCGAGAAGCTCGCCGTACCCGGGCAGAAGCTGGAGGGGGCCGGTGGTGGGCTCGCCGATAACCTGGCCGAGGCCGGCGGCAAGGTCCGCCGGGTGCCGATCGTCGGCGACGAGCTGACCGCGCCGTTCACCCGCGCCGCCGACGCCGCCCGCGCGGTCGCCGAGGCGGGCCGCGACCAGCAGGAGCTGGTCGGGCAGCTCGCGCTCGGGCTGACCGTCGCGGTGCTGGTGTTCCCGCTCGGCCTGGTGCTGTTCGGCTGGCTGCCGCTGCGCCTGCGCTGGATGCGCCGGGCCGGCGCGGCGAAGGCCCTGGCGGGCGTCCCGGCCGGCCGGGACCTGCTGGCGCTGCGCGCACTGGCGGGTCAGCCGCTGTCGAAGCTGACCCGGATCGCGCCCGACGTCGCCGAGGCGTGGCGGCGCGGCGACGACGCGACAGTCGACGCGCTCGCCGCGCTGGAGCTGCGCGAACTGGGGCTGCGTGGCGGCCGGTAAGGTGTGCCGGTGCTGTACTTCCTGATCGTCGTCGCCGTGCTGCTGCTGGGATACGCGGCCGTGCTGGTGAGTTTCGTCCGCAAGGGCCGCAAGATCCCGCCGTCGGCGTACCTGGTGCTGGCCGGGCTCAACGGCCTGATCCTGGCCGGCATCCTGGCCTGGGCGATCGCGCGCTGACCGCCGCGGCGGCCGTCCGGGCGGACGGCCGCCGGGGTGGTCCGGTCAGCCGGCCGGCGGGATGCGACGGCGGACGTCCTGCTCGGTGGACGGCCCCGGTTCCCAGCGGGCCACCCAGGGCAGGTCGGCGGGCGGGGTGACGACGCCCTCCTCCACCGAGGCGTACCGGCCGGCGACGATCCGCTTGGCGGCGGCCACGTCCACCGAGTCGGTGTTCGACCACAGGCCGGTGAACAGCTCGTCGACGCGCAGCCGCGCCTGACGGCAGAACAGATCGGCCAGCTCGACGTTCTCCGGGTGCGCGTCCCGCTCGGCGTAGGCCCGGACGCAGACCGCGCTCATCGCGAACAGCTCCGCGCCGATGTCCACCACCCGGCCGAGGAACGCCTGTTTGCGCTCCATCTTCCCCTGCCACCGGGACATCGCGTAGAACGTCGACCGGGCCAGCTTGCGGGAGGTCCGCTCGACGTGGCGCAGGTGCCCGGCCAACGGCCCGAACTCCTGGTACGCCCCGGGCGTCTGCCCCTTGCCGACGGCGAGCGTGGGCAGCCACTTCGCGTAGAAGGCGCCGGCCCGCGCGCCCGCCTTCGCCTTGCGTCCCAGCCCGGCGTCGGGGTCGATGATGTCGCCCGCGACGGACAGGTGCGCGTCGACCGCCTCGCGGGCGATCAGCAGGTGCATGATCTCGGTGGAGCCCTCGAAGATCCGGTTGATCCGCAGGTCGCGCAGGAGCTGCTCGACGGCGGCCGGCCGTTCCCCGCGAGCGGCGAGCGAGTCGGCCGTCTCGTAGCCGCGGCCACCGCGGATCTGGATCAGCTCGTCGGCGATCCGCCAGGCCATCTCGCTGGCGTAGAGCTTGACCAGCGCCGCCTCGATCCGGATGTCGTTGCGGTCGTCGTCGGCGAGCATGCAGGACAGGTCGAGCATCGACTCCATGCCGTACGTGGTGGCGGCGATGAAGGAGAGCTTCTTCGCCACCGCCTCGTGCTCGCCCACCGGGCGGCCCCACTGGACCCGGTCCGCCGCCCACTCGCGGGCCACGTTGAGCGCCCACTTGCCGGCGCCGACGCACATGGCCGGCAGCGAGAGCCGGCCGGTGTTCAACGTGGTCAAAGCGATCTTGAGGCCCTTGCCCTCACCGCCGATCACGTTCTCCTTCGGCACGAACACGTCGTGGAACCGGGTGAGGCTGTTCTCCAGGCCGCGCAGTCCGACGAAGGAGTTGCGCCGCTCCACGGTGATGCCGTCGCTGTCGCCCTCCACCACGAACGCGGTGATGCCGCCGCGCCGCCCCTCACCGGCCGGCACCCGGGCCATCACCACCAGCAGCGTGGCGAGCGTGCCGTTGGTGGCCCAGAGCTTCACGCCGTTGAGCCGGTAGCCGGTGCCGTCCGCGGTCGGCTCGGCGGTGGTGGCGAGCCGGGCCGGGTCGGAGCCGACGTCCGGCTCGGTGAGCAGGAACGCGGAGACCTCACCGGCGGCGAGCCGGGGCAGGAACCGGTCCTTCTGCTCGGGCGTGCCGAACATCTTCAGCGGCTGCGGCACGCCGATCGACTGGTGCGCGGAGAGCAGCGCGCTGACCGCCGGGTTCACCGAGCCGACGAGCATCAGCGCCCGGCAGTAGTGCAGGTTGCTCAGCCCCAGCCCGCCGTACTTCCGGTCGATCTTCATGCCGAACGTGCCGAGCCCGGCCAGGCCGTGGAACACCTCGTCGGGGATGCGCGCGTCCCGCTCGATCGCCTCGCCGTCCACCTCGGACGTCAGGTACGCGCGCAGCGCGCCGAGGAACTCGTCCGCGCGGGCCGCCTCGGCCGGGTCGGGGCGGGGCCACGGGTCGATCAGGTCGAGCCGGAACCGGCCGAGGAACAGTTCCTTGCCGAAGCTGGGCCGGTCCCAGGCCGACTCGCGGGCCGCCTCGGCGACCTGGCGGGCCTCCTTCTCGGAGACCTGGCCCGCCTCGGTGGGCAGCGGCCCCGCGCCGTCCGGTGACTCGGGCCGGCTGTTCTGTGTCGTGGTCACGGCTGCCTCCTCGCGGTCCGGCTGCGTCGACGCGTGCGACGAAAACGACGCTACCCCCGGGTGTTACCCAGGGGTAGCGCTGCGTGCACGTCCGATTTGGCGGACCGTCAGTCGGTCAGCGACTGAGGGCTGTCGTCCTCGTCGTCGATGTCGTCCTCACCCCAGTTGCGCCGGCTGAACGGCAGGATCGCCCAGAAGATCAGGAACCACACGCCGGTGAGCGCGCTGAGCAGGAACGCGATCGGCCGGTCCAGCACGAAGTCGGTGACCAGCAGGACCGAGCTGACCATCGCGATCAGCATGAAGAACAGGCCACCGGTGGCCATCCGGTGGGCGAACCGGACCAGCTCCGGCTTACGCCCCTGCCGGAACAGCGCCCGGTGGAACGCGACCGGAGAGATGATCATCGCGGCGGACGCGGCGGCGGTCAGCAGCGCCAGGATGTAGACGTCGCGCTGGAACTCCGTGGTCCGGCCGAACCCGTTGCTGAACGGCAGCGTCAGCAGGAAGGCGAAGAGGATCTGCACACCGGTCTGCGCGACCCGCAGCTCCTGCAACAGGTCGGCGAAGTTGCGCTGCCAGCGCTGCTTCTCGGATTCCTTCGACACTCGCGGACCTCCCCGGGAGACGGCACGGCCGGCGGGTGAACGCCCACCGGCAGGAGCGCCAGTGCCCCGTACGGCTGATCACGAAACCGGTTCAGGAACCGCGGCGGATCCGGCCCGCGTACCGTGCCTCCAGCTCGGCGTTGTGCTCGTCGCCGCCGGTGATGTTCGCGGACAGGTAGACCGGCGGGCGCTGCCCCGCCGCGACCAGCCGGGCCACCACCTCGGCGACGATCTGCTGGGCGAGCAACGCCGCGGTGATCGAGGAGACCGCGCCGACGCTGCCGCCACCCGGTAGCGGCAGCGTCGCGTCGCCGTAGGGGGCGCCGTTGTCCAGCACCACGTCGGCGAAGTCGGCCAGCTTGCGGCCGGACGGGTGCCGCGACGTCATCCGGGCCGAGTGCTGTGCCGACGTGATCGCCACCAGCCCGTGCCCGCGTTCCTTCACGATGGACGCGAACTCGACCATCGCCCCGTTCACGCCCGAGTTCGAGGCCAGCACGAACACGTCCTGCGGACGGATCGGCGCCAGCTCGTAGAGGCGGTGCGCGACCGCCGGGTCGCGTTCCAGCTTCGGTCCGAGCACGTCGGCCGGGTCGCCGCCGATCAGCACCAGGTCACGCAGCGCGATCCGGTTGGTGGGCACCAGCCCGCCGGCCCGCCCGGCGATCTCCATGGCCAGCGCCTCGGAGTGCCCGGTGCCGAACGCGTGCACCACCCCGTCGGCCTGCAGCGCCGCCGCGATCAGGTCGGCTGCGTCGGCGACGTTCTGCCGCTGCTCGGCGGCGACCCGGCCGATCGTCTCGGTCACCACCGCCAGGTACGCCTCGGCGCTCACCGTCATGCCTCCTCCGTTCCTGCGCACCGGGCGAGGATCGCCTCGGCCAGCGGGCCGGGCGCCTCGTCCGGGATCCAGTGGCTGACGCCGGACAGCTCCACGAACCGGTAGTCACCGGTGACGTGCGCGGCGCACGCCTGCGCCGCGGTCCGGCCGATCGCCACGTCCTTGTCGCTCCAGACGAACGTGGTGGGCACCCCGACCGGGGCGACCGCCTTCATGTCCGCACCGGTCATCGCGCGGTACCAGTTCAGCGCCGCCGTCAACGCGCCCGGCTCACGCATCGGCTCGGCGTACCGGGCGACAGTGCCGGCGTCGCCCACGCCGCTGAGCAGCTTGCGCAGTGTGGCGCCGTTCCACGCCAGCAGCACCTTCTCCGCCGTACCGGGCTTGCGGAACAAGGCGATGTACGCGGACTTGACCTTCTGCCGCGGGTCGGTGGCGAGCGCATGGCCCATCGCGGCCGGGTGCGGCACCGACACCGCGGTCAGCGTCCGCACCCGCGCCGGGTGCGCCGCCGCCAGGCCCCACGCCACGATCGCGCCCCAGTCGTGGCCCACCACGTGCACGCGGGTCACCCCGAGCGCGTCCAGCACGGCGGCCGCGTCGGCCACCAGCTCCGGAATCCGGTACGCCCCGACGTCCGCCGGACGCGCGCCGGGCGAGTAGCCGCGCTGGTCGAGCGCGTACGTGCGCAGCCCGGCGGCGTGCAGCGCGGGCGTGACCGCGTCCCACTCCCCGGAGTGCTGCGGGAAGCCGTGCAGCAGCAGGACCGGGTCACCGCCCTCGGGGCCGCCGGCGCGTACCTCGAACGTCAGTCCCCGCGCATCCACCAGCATGATCGCCACCATACCGACACTCGCCCTGCTGGGCCCCGGGCCGTGGTCGGTGCTAGCGTCTGCGACGAGACAACTTCACATCCGACAGGGGAGCGCACAGCGCTGAGAGTGCGGGCCGGTGCCCGCAGACCCTCGAACCTGATCTGGGTAATGCCAGCGCAGGGAGTTCGGTCGACCTCCAGCCGCGTCGCCGTCCGGTGACAACCGGACGCGGCGTGCGTCTTCTCCTGGTTCACCTCGACGAACTGGGAGCCAACCGTGAACCACACCGACAGCAACCGCTGGCGTACCATCGACATCGTCGTCGCCTCGGTCATCGCCGTCGCCTTCGGCGTCGTGTTCTGGGCCTGGGGCCTGCTCTGGAGCGCCACCGACGCGGCGTTCGCGTTCTTCCCGCCGGCACAGGCCGTGCTCTACGGCGTGTGGCTGATCCCGGCGGTGCTCGCCGGTCTGATCATCCGCAAGCCGGGTGCCGCGCTGTACTGCGAGACGGTGGCCGCGATCATCTCCGCCCTGCTGGGGAGCCAGTGGGCGAGCATCGTGATCCTCCAGGGCCTGATGCAGGGCATCGGCGCCGAGCTGGCCTTCGCCGCGTTCCGGTACCGCTCGTTCCGACTGCCGGTGGCGGTGCTGGCCGGTGCGCTGACCGGCCTCGGCGCGGCGATCTTCGACTTCGTCTACTGGAACAAGGCGTTCGACTTCGCCTCCTACCGCCTCCCGTATGCGCTGATCACGATCGTCAGCGCCACGATCGTCGCCGGTCTGGGCGCGCACGTCCTCACCCGCGCGCTGGCGAACACCGGCGTCCTGGACCGCTTCCCCGCCGGCCGCGACCGCGCCCTGGTCTGAGGCTCGCCTCGCCCCGCCCCGGTGATCAAGGAGTTTGCGTCCGCCGGGCACGGTTCTCCGGACGCGAACTCCTTGATCACGCAGGCTGGGCCGGGAGAGGGGGTGGTGGGCGGTGAGCGGGGTGGTGCTCCGGGGGTTCGGGTGGCGGCACGGGGGACGGAAACGCTGGGCTCTGCGCGGGGTGGATCTGCGCGTGGAGAGCGGCGAGCGGGTGCTGCTGCTCGGACCCTCCGGCGCCGGTAAGAGCACGCTGCTGGCCGCACTGGCCGGGCTGCTGCCGGAGGACTCCGGCGAGCAGGAGGGCACCGTCGAGATCGACGGGCTGGACCCGCGCAAGGCCCGCGAGCGCGTCGGCATCGTCTTCCAGGACCCGGAGACCCAGCTCGTCATGGCCCGCTCCGGCGACGACGTGGCGTTCGGGCTGGAGAACCGTGGCGTACCCGCCGGGGAGATCTGGTCCCGCGTCGACGAGGCGCTGCACCGGGTCGGCTTCCCGTACGACAGGGACCGCCCCACCGCGGCGCTCAGCGGCGGCGAGCAGCAGCGGCTCGCGCTGGCCGGCACGCTCGCGCTGCGCCCCGGGCTGCTGCTGCTCGACGAGCCCACCGCCAACCTCGACCCGGCCGGCGCCGGCCTGATCCGCCGGGCCGTCGCGAACGCGCTCGACCCGGACACCACGATGGTCCTGGTCGAGCACCGGGTCACCGAGGCGCTGCCGCTGGTCGACCGCGTCGTGGTGCTGGAACCCGGCGGCGGCGTGCGCGCCGACGGGCCGCCCGACGCGGTCTTCGCCGCGCACGGCGAGGCGCTTGCGGCCGCCGGGGTCTGGGTACCCGGCCACGTCGCGCCGCCCCGGCACGCCACCACGCCGCCCGGCGACGTGCTGCTCACCGCGGAGCGGCTCGGCCTGCCGCCGCGGCTCAACCCCACCGACCTTCGGGTACGCGCCGGCGAAGCGCTCGCCGTCCTCGGTCCCAACGGGGCCGGGAAGTCCACACTGGCGCTGCTCCTGGGCGGCCTGCTGAAGCCCGGCACGGGCGCCGTCACCGCGTCGGCGGAACTCGCCGGGCGGGACGCGCGTACTCCCCCGCACCGCTGGCGGGCACCCGCGCTGGTCCGCCGGATCGGTTCGGTGTTCCAGGACCCGGAGCACCAGTTCGTCACCGCCACGGTGCGCGACGAGCTGGCGCTCGGCCCGCGCCGCACCGGTCGGCCTGAGTCGGCGGTCACCGCCACCGTGGACGGGTTGCTGCACCGGTTGCGGCTGGACCGGCTGGCCGGCGCCAACCCGTACACCCTCTCGGGTGGGGAGGCGCGGCGGCTGAGCGTGGCGACCGCGCTGGCCACGGCGCCCCGCCTGCTGATCTGCGACGAACCCACGTTCGGCCAGGACCGGCGGACCTGGCTGGAGCTGGTCGACCTGCTCGCCGAGCTGCGCGACGCCGGGCACGGCCTGGTCACGGTGACCCACGACGAGGACTTCGTGGCCGCGCTGGCCGACCGGACGCTCACCCTGCGCCGCTCCCCCGACGGGGTGGTCACGTGATCGGCCTCGAACCGGTCGCCGCGCCCGGCGCCCCGCTGGCCCGGCGCAACCCGGTGGCGAAGCTGGCCGCCGCTGTGGTCTTCACGCTGATCCTGGTGGCGACGCTCGACCCGGTGGCCCCGGCCATCGCCATCGCCGTCGAACTCGCGGTGCTGCCGCTGTTCGGTGTCCGCTACCGGGTGCTGGCCCGCCGGGCCTGGCCGCTGCTCGCCGGCGCCGTCGGCATCCTGATCACGCTGGTGCTCTTCGCGGCCGACCGTTCCGGCCGGGTCCTGCTCGAAGCCGGCCCGGTGCTGGTCACCGAGGGCGTGCTGATGACCGCGCTCGGACTGGTGCTGCGGATGCTCGCCGTGGCGCTGCCCGGCATCGTCGTGTTCGCCACCACCGACCCGACCGACCTGGCCGACGCGCTGATCCAGAACGCCAAGGCACCCGCCCGGTTCGCCATCGGGGCGCTCGCCGCGTTCCGGATGGTGCCGCTGCTGGAACAGGAGTGGCGGATGATCAGCATGGCCCGCCGGGCCCGCGGCGTGGACGCCGGCCGCAACCCGGTGGCGAAGCTGCGGCTGTTCGCGTCCACCGCGTTCACCCTGCTGGTGGGCGCGATCCGGCGGGGTACCCGGCTGGCGGTGGCGATGGACGCGCGGGGCTTCGACGCGGGCACCCCACGCACCGTTGCCCGCCCGCAGCGCTTCACCCGCGCCGACGCCCTGCTCGTGGCGGGCGCCGCGCTGCTGGCAGGCGGCGCCCTGGCCACAAGCATCGCCCTGGGCACCTTCCGCCCCTTGATCGGCTGACCCGCCCCTCCCCTCCCTCCCTCACCCCCGCCCCCGCCCCCGCCCCCGCCCCCGCCCCCGCCCCGTTGATCATGAAGTTGACGGCACCGGTTGCCCGTTTTGTCGCCGCCAACTTCATGATCAACCAGAGCCGGGCGAGATCTTGGTACGGAAGGGCCCCTATGGGGGCCGGAATCCTCCAAGATCTTCGGGGAGGCTCGGGCGGGGCTGTCGGTCAGCTGCGGCGGAAGGCGTAGAACCGGGTCTGGCCGGCGCGCTGGCTCCGCCCGGTGAACCGGGCCTGCCGCCCTGCCGGTGGGCCCGATCTGGGCGGCGTCGCGGATGCGCCCGGCAGGACCGGGGTCTCCGGAGACTCCGAGGGCGACACCGTCGGCGCAGCCAGGACTGGCGACACCGCATCCGGAGACACGGCGGGCGCCGCCGGCTCGGTGGGAAGCACCACCGGGGACACGGTGGACGCCAACGGCTCGGTGGGGAGCACCACCGCGGGTGGCGTCACCGTGAGCGCGTCGAGGTTCGGCGTGGTCACCTGCGGCGACGACTGCTTGCGGGACTTCTTCGGATTGCGCTTCGCGGGCATTCGCGGGCCTCCTGTCGTGCGGGCGCGCCGACCGGGACGCGCCGAGCGAGGGCTCCGGTGCGTTCCGATCACGACAGACACCGCGACCGACGGTGGCGGGGAAGGAATGCGGACGCCCGGAGCAGGACGGGTCCACGGCACTGGCGGCGGTGGACCGGGCTCGGAGGTGGGGCGTCACTTACGCATGCGGCAACGCTATCCCGCCGTCCGGAGGTCCGCACCCGATTTACGGGAGAGAACGCGGACGCGCCCGCGCGAGACGCACGGCCACCCGCCGATCACGCCCTGTCGACGTCCCCGCCCGCTCCCCCGGCGACCGCGATACGGTCGCAGCACGGCAGCACGAACGAGAGGTGGCGGTACGCATGGCAGAGCAGGCGACGGCGCAGATCGGGGTCACCGGTCTGGCGGTGATGGGCCGCAACCTGGCCCGGAACCTGGCCCGTAACGGCTTCGCCGTGGCGGTGCACAACCGGTCGCCGGAACGTACCCGCAGCCTCGTGGCCGAGCACGGCGACGAGGGCACGTTCGTGCCGTCGGAGTCGCTCGCGGACTTCGTCGGCTCGCTGGAGCGGCCCCGCGCGGTGATCGTGATGGTGAAGGCCGGTGCGCCCACCGACGCGGTGATCGACGAGCTGGTCCCGCTGCTGGAGGAGGGGGACATCGTCGTCGACTGCGGCAACGCGCACTTCGCCGACACCCGCCGCCGGGAGGAAGCGCTGCGCGAGCACGGGCTGCACTTCGTCGGCACCGGCGTGTCCGGCGGCGAGGAGGGCGCGCTGCTCGGCCCGAGCATCATGCCGGGTGGTTCGGCCGAGTCGTACCGCAAGCTGGGGCCGATCTTCGAGAAGATCGCCGCGCAGGTGGACGGTGAGCCCTGCTGCCGGCACATCGGGCCGGACGGCGCGGGCCACTTCGTGAAGATGGTGCACAACGGCATCGAGTACGCCGACATGCAGCTCATCGCCGAGGCGTACGACCTGTTGCGGGCCGGTCTGTCGGCGAGCCCGGCGGAGATCGCGGAGATCTTCCGGGAGTGGAACGGCGGCGAGCTGGGGTCGTTCCTCATCGAGATCACCGCCGACGTGCTCGGCCACACCGACGCGGCCACCGGCCAGCCGTTCGTGGACATCGTGCTCGACCAGGCCGAGCAGAAGGGCACCGGCCGCTGGACCGTGCAGAGCGCGCTGGACCTCGGCATCCCGATCACCGGCATCGCCGAGGCCACGTTCGCCCGGTCGCTGTCCGGCCACGCCGACCAGCGCGAGGCCGCCCGCCGGGTGTTCGCCGACGCGGGCGACAAGTGGCAGGTGGACGACCGGGACGCGTTCGTCGAGGACGTGCGCCGCGCGCTGCTGGCCAGCAAGATCGTCGCGTACGCGCAGGGCTTCGACCACATCCGGGCCGGCAGCCGGGAGTACGACTGGGACATCGACCTGGGCGGTACGGCCACCATCTGGCGGGGCGGCTGCATCATCCGGGCCGGTTTCCTGGACCGGATCCGGGAGGCCTACGACGCGGAGCCGGACCTGTCGACGCTGCTCGTCGCGCCGTGGTTCGCCGAGCGGGTCAGCGCCGGCGTACCGGCCTGGCGACGGGTGGTGGCCGACGCGGCCCGGGCGGGCGTCCCGGCCCCGGCCTTCGGGTCGTCGCTGGCCTACTTCGACGCGCTGCGGGCGCAGCGACTGCCGGCCGCGCTGATCCAGGGCCTGCGGGACGACTTCGGCGCGCACACGTACCACCGGGTGGACCGGGCCGGCTCGTTCCACACGCTGTGGGCGGGCGACCGCTCCGAAGTGGAGGCGTGAGCCGCACCGGCAGCACGGCCGGACGGGTCACCAGGCCCGCTGACCGTCCGGGTCGGGTGCCCAGCCGGCGGCCGGTTCGCCCGCCGCCAGCTCGCCGATCTCACCGGAGCGGACGGCGGGGGTGTGCCCGAGGTCGGCGCACCACCGCTGGGCGACGTCGGCGCACAGTGCGGCGACGGCGTCCCGGCGGGCCGGCTCCACCAGGTCGGCGGCGGCCAGGGCAGCAGTCATCTCGTACCGGAGATCGCGCATCCTCCACCCCCGTGGCGGGCGCGCACCCGGCGGCGCGCCCTGCGCCGATCGTAGAGCGGAACGCCCCGCGCCCGGCGGGAAAGCCGGATGCGGGGCGTCGCGGTCGGGCCGGATGTCGGCCGCGGCCACCAGGGCCGGACGTCGCGGTCAGAAGAACCGGCGACGCTTGGCCTTCTGCGGCCGGACCAGGTCGGCGCCCTTGGTCAGCAGACGGCTCACCCCGGACGGGCCGCGACGGGCCTCCAGGGTGTGGCTGAGCCGGCGCGCGCCGGCCGCCGCCAGCGGCACGGCGACCGCCATGAACGCCCACTGCGCGATCCGCTTCTGAATCATGTGGTTCACCTCCGCGTTTGCTGTCTACCGGTATCGGTACCCAGCGCGGCACGTCGGTAAGCGTGACGTCAGGCGCCCGGGGCGACCGGGTTGGGCAGGGCGCCGCCGAAGCGGCGGTCGCGCTGGGCGTACAGCTCGCAGGCGTACCAGAGGTGACGGCGGTCGAAGTCGGGCCAGAGCGTGTCCAGGTAGACCAGTTCGGCGTACGCGGTCTGCCAGAGCAGGAAGTTGGAGATGCGCTGCTCGCCGGAAGGGCGCAGGAACAGGTCGACCTCGGGCACCTCGGGGTGGTAGAGGTACCGCGCGATCGTCTTCTCGTTCACCTTGGCCGGGTCGAGCCTGCCGGCCGCGACGTCGCGGGCGATCCCGGCGGCGGCGTCGGCGATCTCGGCCTGGCCGCCGTAGTTGACGCAGAACTGCAGCGTCAGCGTCGAGTTGCCGCGCGACATCTCCTCAGCGGTCTGCAGCTCGGAGATGACGCTCTTCCACAGCCGGCCCGCGCGGCCCGACCAGACCACCCGTACGCCCAGGTCGACGAGCTGGTCGCGGCGGCGGCGGATGACGTCGCGGTTGAAGCCCATCAGGAAGCGGACCTCGTCGGGCGAGCGCCGCCAGTTCTCGGTGGAGAACGCGTACGCCGACAGGTAGGGGATCCCCATCTCGATCGCGCCCTCGACCGCGTCGAACAGGCTGTGCTCGCCCTGCTCGTGCCCCTTGGTGCGGGGCAGCCCGCGCTCCTTGGCCCAGCGGCCGTTGCCGTCCATCACGATGGCGACGTGCCGGGGCACCGCGGCGGGCGGCAGCGCCGGCGGACGGGCGCCGGAGGGGTGCGGGGTCGGCGGCACCGGCTCGCGGCGGGTCGCCCTCGTCGATCGGATCACTCGGTCATCTCCCTGTTCACACCGGCGACGGGCCCGGCGCCGGAGCGCGGCGGGACCACATCCGGCCCCGCGACGCCGGGCGGCGGGACCGCGCCGGCCGCCGGGGCACCCCGGTCGACCAGCGGCAGCGAGCGTAGCGCGCGCTCCAGATGCCACTGGAGGTGCGCCGCGACCAGCCCGCTGCACTCCCGGCGTACGCCGGTCTCGGCGGCGTCCGCGTACCCCCAGTCGCCGGAGGTCAGCGCGGACATCAGCTCCAGCGTGGCGGGCGCGGGGTGGGCGGCGCCGGGGGGCCGGCAGTCCGGGCAGACGGCGCCGCCGGCCGGTACGGAGAACGCGCGGTGCCGGCCCGGCTCGCCGCAGACGGCGCAGGCGGCGAGCGCCGGCGCCCAGCCGGCGAACGCCATGCCGCGCAGCAGGTACGCGTCGAGCACCAGCGTGGTGGCGTGCTCGCCGCGGGCGAGCGACTTCATCGCGCCGAGGGTGAGCTGGAACAGCCGCAGCGACGGTTCGCGCTCGACCGGGGTGAGCCGCTCGGCGGTCTCGGCGATCGCGCTGGCCGCGGTGTAGCGGGGGTAGTCGCCGAGGAACCGCTTGCCGTACAGCTCGATCGCCTCGACCTGGCTGACGGTGTGCAGCGAGCTGCCCTGGTTGCCCTTGGGGTCGCCGGCGAGCTGGAGGTCGACGTGCCCGAACGGTTCCAGCCGTGCGCCGAACCGGCTCGTGGTGCGCCGCACGCCCCGGGCCACCGCGCGCAACCGGCCGTGCCGGCGGGTGAACAGCGTGATGATGCGGTCGGACTCGCCCAGCTTCTGCACACGCAGCACCACCGCGTCGTCGCGGTAGAGCTGTCGGCGGTACCCGGCCATCAGGCCATTCTCCCTCCGGGTGCGATCTCAGGGTCGGCTCGGGGTGCACCGGCGGGCGATCCCCGATGTGCCGGGTGCCGGGCCGGACCTAGTGTGCTGGCCATGGCTTCGCTCCGCACCGCGGTGGCCGCGACCGCTGCCGCCACGCTCATCGTTCTCTCCGGGTGTGACACCCTCTCGTTCCGCCGGCTCGACTACGACAACACCGAGCGGACCAGGATCACGAAGATCACCGTGGACGACGACGGCGCCGGCGACGTCGTGGTGCGGGCCAACGGCCCCGCCGACCAGGTACGCGTCAAGCGCGTGGTCCGCTACCAGGGCGACGAGCCGACCAGCCGGTACGAGATCAAGGGCGACGAACTCGTCCTGCCCACGGACTGCGGGCACCGGTGCAGCATCTCCTGGGAGGTGACCGCACCGCCCGGCGTGGTGATCCGCGGCGGCACCGGCTCGGGCAACGTCGACCTCACCGACGTGGGCACCGTCGAGTTCACGCTCAGCTCCGGCGACCTGACCATCAGGGGCGCCACCGGCGAGGTCCGCGCGTCCACCACGTCGGGCAACATCCGGGTCGTCGAGGCGGCCGCTCCGGTACGGCTGCGGGCCCGCTCCGGCGACATCGAGGCCCGCCGGCTCGCCTCCGCCGTCGACGTGGAGACCACCTCCGGCAACATCGTCGTCGAGCTGGACCAGCCGGCTCCGGCCCGGGCGCACGCCACGAGCGGCGACGTCGACCTCGCCGTACCGGCCGGCCGCTACCGGGTGCGCGCCACCGCGACGTCCGGCGACACCGACGTACGCGTCACCGACGACCCGACCGCGTCGGTGACGCTCGAAGCGTCCGCCACCAGCGGCAACGTCACTGTCAGCACGCGCTGAGCGGGCCGCGCCCGGTAATCGCTCAGTCGCCGCCGGGCGCGTCCCGCCGGGACGCCGGAACGCCCTCTCCCCGGCCGGGGTCCTCGGCCGGGCGGCGCGGGCCCGGCACCCGGGCGCCGACGCTCACCAGCGCGTCCTCCGCCCCGGCGGGGGCCGGGCTGGCCGGCGCGGCCGCCGCCCGGTCGGCCACGGTCCGCCGCGGCTTGCCGGGGACCAGTTCGGGGGTACGCCGGGCGGCCACGTCCTCGACCCAGCCGACCATGAGCGTCACCACGCCGACGAGCGCGAAGACCAGCCCCACCCGCAGCCACAGGCCCACCGGGTCGCGCGGCGACCAGCCGACCAGGCCGACGAGCGGGGTGAGGAGCACCACGAACGGCATGTGCCAGAGGTAGATGGTCAGCGCGCGCCGGTTCACCACGGTCACCGCCCGGCCGAGCGCCGGCACGCGGTCGACCCAGGTCACGCCGGCCGGCGCCCGGCCGATCGCCACCAGGATGAACGCGGCCGACCAGAGCGCGTTGCCCAGCGGGATGTCGTTGATGTCGAATCCGCGCGGCCCCGGGTGGGTGACGATCCACGCCAGCCCGGCGGCGCCGACCACGGCGGCCACCGGCAGCAGCACCCGGTTGCGCATCCGGCGCAGCATCCCGTCGTGGTGGGCGAAGCCGAGCAGCCAGGCGCCGAAGTAGAGGCCGAACTCCCGCAGCACCGTCGGCGGGCTCGCCAGGACGCCCACCTCGATCGCGACGAGCAGCAGGTACGGGGCGGCGAGCGTGGGCAGCGGCGCCCGGCGGAACAGCCACAGCACGAGCGGTGAGGCGAGGACGAACCACAGGTAGTCCCGCAGGTACCAGATCGGGCTGAGCGCCAGCCCGCCCCAGTAGTTGGCCGGCGGATCACTGATCGGGAACAGCCAGAGCAGCACCTTCGGGCTGAACGTCAGCCCGGTGAGCAGCATGGCCGGCACGAAGACCGCGGCGACCACCCACAGCGACGGCAGGAGGCGGCGCAGCCGGCGCCCGACCGCGCGTACCCCGCTGCGGTCCAGTGACGCCGCCATCAGCGACCCGGCCAGGGCGAACATCACCGACATCGCCGGGAACACCAGCGTGAGCGTGGCGTAGCCGGTGACGTGGTAGGTGACGACGCGCAGGATGGCCAGGAAGCGGAGCAGGTCCAGGTAGCGGTTTCGCATCAGCTCGCGGCGGGGTCCGGGGGCAGAGACAATGGTCCCTACCCTGCTCCCGGACACTGTGAAACAGCCGAGAACGCCTATGGAAAGTGAGATGTCCCATAGGTCTGGCTGATCCTGATCATCCGCTGCCGGGCCTGCCCCGGCCGCCGGTCAGAAGCCGAGCTTGCGCAACTGCTTCGGGTCGCGCTGCCAGTCCTTCGCCACGCGGACGTGCAGGTCGAGATAGACCCGGGTGCCCAGCAGCTCCTCGATCTGCCGCCGGGCGGTGGTGCCCACGTGCTTGAGGCGGCTGCCCCGGTGGCCGATGACGATGGCCTTCTGGCTCGAGCGCTCCACGTACACGTCGGCGTAGATCTTGGTGAGGTTGCCCTCCGGGATCATCTCCTCGACCACCACCGCGATGGAGTGCGGCAGCTCGTCGCGTACGCCCTCCAGCGCCGCCTCGCGGACCAGCTCCGCCACGAGCACCTGCTCCGGGTCGTCGGTGAGCATGTCGTCCGGGTAGAGCTGCGGCGACTCGGGCAGGTAGCCGGTCATCACGTCGACGAGCGTGTCGACCTGATGACCGGAGACCGCGCTGACCGGCACCACGTCGGCGAACTCGCCCAGCTCGCTCACCGCGAGCAACTGCTCGGCCAGCCGCTTCTTGTCGACCAGGTCGGTCTTGGTGACCACCGCCAGCACCGTGGCCTTGAGGCTGGCCAGCTCACCGGTGATGAACCGGTCGCCCCGGCCGACCGGCTCGTTCGCCGGCACACACAGGCCGATCACGTCGACCTCGCTCCAGGTCTCCCGGACCAGGTCGTTGAGGCGCTCGCCGAGCAGCGTCCGGGGCCGGTGCAGACCCGGGGTGTCGACAAGCACGAGTTGCGAGTCCGGCCGGTGCAGCACCGCCCGGATGATGTGCCGGGTGGTCTGCGGCTTGTTCGAGGTGATCGCGATCTTCGTGCCGACGATCGCGTTGGTGAGCGTCGACTTGCCGGCGTTCGGCCGACCGACGAAACAGGCGAAACCGGCGCGGTAGGGACGCGCCTCGGGCGTTGTCACTCGACCACCGTGCCGAGGACGGTGCCGTCCGGCGCGGCCACGTGCACCGGCGCGTCGGCGGACAGGTCACGCACCGCGGCGTGCCCGGCCCCGTCCAGCGTCGACGCCTCGGTCACCACCACCGCCGCCTCCAGCCGGCTCGCGCCCGCCGCCACCGCCGAGGCCACCGCGAGCTGAAGGGCGGTCAGGGTCAGCGACGGCAGCGCCACGCTCGCCGCCGCGTACGTCCGGCCGTCCTGGTCGCGGACCGCGGCGCCCTCCACGGCCGCCACCCGGCTCCGCGCTCCCCGGGCCAGGATCACGAGCTTGGCGTCCTCCGCGCTCAGCTCGGCCGGATCGGCGGGGGTGGGCAGGGCGGCCGGTACGGCGGGTGACTCAGGCATCGGCGGGTTGCCTCTCCTCGGAACGGTTGTTGTCGCCACGCGAATCGGGCGGCTCGCTGCGGTTGGTGCCCTCCGGCGCGTCACCCCGGTCGACCCGGCTCACCAGAACCGTGTCGATCCGGTTGCGCCGGCCGGTGGTGCCCTCGGCCACCAGCCGCAGGCCGGCCACCTCGGCCTCGGCGCCCGGGATGGGCACCCGGCCGAGCGCCTGGGCGAGCAGGCCACCGACCGTCTCCACCTCGTCGGTGGGCAGCTCGGTGTCGAACAGCTCGCCCAGATTCTCCACCGGCAGCCGCGCGGTCACCCGGACGGCCCCGTCGGGCAGGTGCTCGACCGGCGGGCGCTCGACATCGTACTCGTCGGTGATCTCCCCGACGATCTCCTCCAGGATGTCCTCGATGGTGACCAGCCCGCCGGTGCCGCCGTACTCGTCGACCACGATGACCAGGTGGTTGCGGGCCGCCTGCATCTCGGAGAGCAGGTCGTCCACCGGCTTGGACTCCGGCACGAACGTGGCCGGGCGCATCAGCTCGGCCACCGGCATCTGCCGGGCGGCCTGGTCGCCCTGCACCCGGCGGATCAGGTCCTTGAGGTAGAGCACACCGAGCACGTCGTCGACGTTCTCGCCGATCACCGGGATGCGGGAGAACCCGGAGCGCAGGAACAACGCCAGCGCCTGCGCGAGCGTCTTGCGTTCCTCGATCCACACCATCTCGGTACGCGGCACCATCACCTCGCGGGCGATGGTGTCGCCGAGCGCGAAGACCGAGTGGATCATCTGACGCTCGCCGTGCTCCACCACACCGCGCTGCTCGGCCAGGTCGACCAGTTCCCGCAGCTCCACCTGGGTCGCGAAGGGTCCCTCGCGGAAGCCCTTGCCGGGAGTGACCGCGTTGCCGATCAGGATCAGCAGCGACGCCAGCGGGTTGAGCGCGCGGCCCAGCCAGCGCACCAGCGGCGCGACCGCGCGGCCGACCGCGTACGCGTGCTGACGGCCGATCGTCCGCGGGCCGACACCGACCACCACGAAGCTCACCACAGTCATCGCGCCCGCGGTCACCAGCGCCGCCCGCCAGCCCGCGCCGAACGTGTCGACGGCCACCAGCGCGACGAGCGTGGTGGCGGTCAGCTCGGCCAGCAGGCGCAGCAGGAGCAGCAGGTTCAGATGGCGGACCACGTCACCGGCGACCGCCTGGAGCGCACGCCCGCCGCGGGCACCGTCGCGGGTCAGCTCCGCGGCACGGGCCGGCGAGACCGCTGCGAGCGCCGCCTCGGTCATCGCGATCAGGCCGGCGAGCACCACCAGCCCGGCAGCGAAGACCAGGAGTTGAAGATCAGGCAGACCGGCGGGGGTGCGGACCGCCGCCAAGGTGTCCATCACCGCGACCGGGTCGACCGCCAGCTGGCCAGCAGCCGGGCCTGGAGACCGAACATCTCCCGCTCCTCCTCGGGCTCGGCGTGGTCGTAGCCCAGCAGGTGCAGCACGCCGTGCACGGTGAGCAGGTGCAGCTCGTCGGCGGCCGAGTGCCCGGCCACGGCGGCCTGCTTGGCCGCCACCTCCGGGCAGAGCACGATGTCGCCGAGCAGGGCGGGCTCACCGCCGGCCGGGTTGCTCTCCCCCGGGCCGTGGTCGACGCTGCCCTCGTCCATGGGGAAGGCGAGCACGTCGGTCGGGCCGTCGCCACCCATCCAGCGGTGGTTCAGCTCCGACATGTATTCGATGTCGACGAGCAGCACGGACAGCTCGGCGAGGGGGTTGACCCCCATCTCGTCGAGGGCGTGCCGCGCGACGGCGAGCACGGCGTCGGTGTCGACGTCGACACCCGACTCGTTGGCGATCTCGATGGACAACTGTCTTCCTCTGATGATGTGACGGCTTCCGCCGGTGGGTCAGCGGCGCCGGCCGGCCCGGCCGCCCTGGGCGGTGCGCCCCGGTACGGCGTGCACGCTCTGCGCCTGCTGGTTCTCCCGCTCGGCGTCCCAGCGGGCGTACGCGTCGACGATGTCGCCCACCAGCTTGTGGCGCACCACGTCGGAGCTGGAGAGCTGGGCGAAGTGCACGTCCTCGACGTTGTTCAGGATCTCCCGGACCACCCGCAGGCCGCTGGTCGTCCCGCCGGGAAGGTCCACCTGGGTGACGTCACCGGTGACGACGATCTTGGAGCCGAAGCCGAGCCGGGTGAGGAACATCTTCATCTGCTCGGGCGTGGTGTTCTGCGCCTCGTCCAGGATGATGAACGCGTCATTAAGCGTTCTTCCGCGCATGTATGCCAGCGGCGCGACCTCGATCGTGCCGGCGGCCATCAGCTTCGGGATGGTCTCCGGGTCGAGCATGTCGTGCAGCGCGTCGTAGAGCGGGCGCAGGTAGGGGTCGATCTTCTCGTTCAGGGTGCCGGGCAGGAAGCCCAGCCGCTCCCCCGCCTCGACCGCCGGCCGGGTCAGGATGATCCGGTTGACCTGCTTGGCCTGGAGCGCCTGCACGGCCTTCGCCATCGCCAGGTACGTCTTGCCGGTACCCGCCGGGCCGATGCCGAAGACGATGGTGTGGGCGTCGATCGCGTCGACGTACTTCTTCTGCCCCAGCGTCTTGGGACGGATGGTGCGACCGCGCCGGGAGAGGATGTTGAGCGTCAGGACCTCGGCGGGCCGCTCGGCGCCGCCCTGCTCGAGCATGCCGACGGTACGCCGTACCGCGTCTGTGGTCAGGGTCTCGCCTTTCTCGATCAGTTCGAGCAGCTCACTGAAGAGACGCTCGGCGAGGGCGTTGTCGGCGGGGGCGCCGGTGATGGTGATCTCGTTGCCGCGGACGTGGACGTCGCTGTCGATCGAGCGCTCGACGAGCCGCAGGATCTCGTCGCCCGCGCCGAGCAGGTTCACCATGATCTTCTGGTCGGGGACCGTGATCCTGGTCTGCACACGCGGCGTGCCGGGAGGTGGGGTGCCGGTCATAGGTCGGGCCCGTCGGGCCCTGCGCCACCTGCTCTCCGCTTCTCGGGCGCCGGGCCCTGCTGGCGCGGCGTTCGGTTACCTCCATCGTATCGGGTCGGCACCGTACGCACCGCGCCCATTTCCGGTGCCCGGCGGTCAGGCGCCGGCGCGGAAGTCGTACCCGTCGAAGGTCTCCTGGGTGCGGGTGAAACGGTAGGTCGCCCAGTGCATCCGGACCACCACGCCGCGTTCGTCGCGGGTCAGTCGCAGCAGCTCCCCCACCTCCCGGCCGGAGACCGTGCGGAACACGTCCGGCCGGTCCGGCAGCGGCGCGAACACCGCGGGCGGCTTCCCGGCCGGGTCGTCCGCGCCACGCGCCCGCAGCGTCCCGTCGTGCCAGGAGAAGACGTACTCGAAGCCCTCGCCCCACCAGCGGCCCAGCACGCCGCGCAGGTGGTCCGGGGCGGGCGGGCCGGGACGCCACGGCTCGATCTCCGCCGGGTCGTGCTCGGCGGCGGCGGCCAGCAGCCGGTGCGACAGGTCGAACACCTCGACGCCGGTACCGGACGAGCCGAGCACCGCGGCGCCCATCGCCCCGGCGGTGCCCTGCCCGCCGCGCCGCCCGTACACGGCGGCGAGGAATCCGGGCATCGCGCCGTCGTGGCCTACGTGTGTCACCCGCTCCGGCTGCGGGATCAGGATCAGCCCCAGCCCGAAGCCGGCCGACCAGACCGACTCGTCGGTGGGGGTGAGCGGCCAGCGCATCTCCTCGACAGTCGTCGCGGCGAGCACCGCGCCGTCCGGGTCCACCGCCGCCGGGTCGGCCAGGAACGCGGCCCAGCGGGCCATGTCCGACGCGGTGCTCCAGAGCTGCGCGGCGGGGGCCACCGCGCCGAAGTCGGCGGGTGGTTCCGGGTGGGCCTCGTCGGAGTACGCGTCGACCAGGAACCCGGTCGCGGCCCGCTCGGTCGGGTACGGGCCGGTGGCGGTCAGCCCGAGGGGGGTGAGCACCCGGTCGGCCAGCACCTCGGCCCAGGTGCCGCCGCGCAGCCGGGCGACCGCCTCGCCGAGCAGCGCCAGGCCGAGGTTGGAGTAGTGGAAGCGCCGGCCGGTGGGTAGTACCCGCTCGACCCGGGCCAGGTCGGCCAGCATCTCGTCGACGGCCGGGGCGCGCAGGCTGTCCCACACGTCGCCGTGCGGCTCGCGCTGCAGGCCGGCGGTGTGCGACAGCAGCCGGCGTACCGTCGCGTCGCCGTGCGCGGGCAGGTCGAGGTGCCGCCCGATCGGGTCGTCCAGGTCGAGCAGGCCGTCGTCGCGGCACTGCATGACGAGCGCCGCGGTGAAGGTCTTGGTGACCGAGCCGATCCGGAACACCGTCTCCGGCCCCAGCGGGGTGTCGTTGCCGGTGTCGCCCACGGTGCAGGTCCAGAGCGGCCGGTCGGCCCGGTGCAGGGCGGCCGACACCGCCGGGATCCGCCCGGTGGCCTGCGCCTGGCGCACCATCCGGCCGAGCCGGTCGGACACGTCGGTCATCGGCAGAGCATCGGGCCGAGCGGCGCGCCACCGAGCAGGTGGGCGTGCACGTGGAAGACCTCCTGGCCGCCGTACGGGCCGGTGTTGAACATCAGCCGGAACCCGTCCACGGTCAGGCCCTCCTCCTCGGCGACCACGGCGGCGGTCTGGAGCACCTCGCCGGCCAGTTCGGGCGCGCCCTGGGCCAGCGTGGCCACGTCCGCGTAGTGCTCCTTGGGGATCACCAGCACGTGCGTGGGCGCCTTCGGGTCGATGTCCCGGAAGGCCAGGGTGGTGGCGGTCTCGCGGACGATGGTGGCCGGAATCTCCCCGGCGACGATCCGGCAGAAGAGGCAGTCCATCGCAGCAGTGTAAGGACGTCGCCGCGAGCGTGGCGGGGGCACCGCCGGGCGGACCGGCAGGATGCGGCAGGATGGCCGCCATGTCGGGACGGGCGGTGCTGGTGACGGGGGCCTCGCGGGGCATCGGGCGGGCGGTGGCGCGGGCGTTCGCCGCCGGTGGAGACCGGGTGGCGATCCACCACCGGGACTCGGCCGAGCTGGCGGAGCGGCTGCGCGCCGAACTGCCCGGCGACGGGCACGTGGTGGTCCGCGCCGACCTGGCCGACCCCGACGCGGTACGCGCCATGGTGGACGAGGCGGCCCAGCGACTCGGCGGCCTCGACGTACTCGTGAACAACGCCGGGGTGTTCGGGCCGGCCGATCCACCGCACCCGGTCTTCGAGAGCAGCTACGAGCAGTGGCGGGCGCGGTGGCGGGAGGTGCTCGACACCAACCTGGTCGGCGCCGCGAACGCCGCCTGGTGCGCCGCGCAGCACATGCGTGACCGCGGGGGCCGGATCGTCAACGTCTCGTCCCGGGGCGCGTTCCGGGGCGAGCCGGCCAACCCGGCGTACGGGGCCAGCAAGGCCGGGATGAACGCGATGGCCCAGTCGCTGGCGGTGGCCCTGGCGCCGTACGGCATCGCTGTGGCCTGCGTGGCGCCCGGCTTCGTCGAGACCGACATGACGAACGAGCACCTGAAGAGCGAGCGGGGCGAGGCGGTGCGCGCCCAGTCCCCGTTCCACCGGGTGGCCCGGCCGGAGGAGATCGCCGCGGCGGTGCACTGGCTGGCCAGCCCCGAGGCCGAGTGGGCGGCAGGCACCATCATCGACCTGAACGGCGCCTCCTACCTCCGCTCCTGACCCCCACCCCTGACCCCGGCGATCTTGCACTTCCGGCCCGGGCAAAACGCCGCAAAAGGGGCGCCGCGCGGGCCGAAACTGCAAGATCAGCGCGCACCAAAGAGGGGGCGCGCGGGTTTACCAGTGGGTCAGGCGGGTGGCCAGGACTGTCAGGCCTGCCACGCCTGCCGTCGAGGTGCGCAGGACTGACGGGCCCAGGCGGACCGTGCGGGCGCCCGCCTCGGCGAACGCGGCCAGCTCGTGGTCGGCGATGCCGCCCTCCGGGCCGACCACCAGCACGATCTCCCCGGCGGCCGGAAGGTCGACTGTGGTCAGCCGGTCCTGCGCGCCCTCGTGCAGCACGAACGCCCCGGCCGCACCGGCGATCCGGCGGGCCACCGAGGCGGTGGACTCGTCCGGCGCGCCGGCCACCACCGGCAGCCACGGGCGGCGGGCCTGCTTGGCCGCCTCGCGGGCGGTCGCGACCCACTTCTGCCGGGCCCGTTCGCCCCGCTCGCCCCGCCACTGCGCCACCGAGCGGGACGCCGCCCAGGGCACGATCTCGTCCACCCCGACCTCGGTCATCGCCTGCACGGCGAGTTCGCCCCGGTCGCCCTTGGCGATGCCCTGCACCACGACGAGCCGGGGCACCGGCGCGTCCGCGTACCCCCGGCTCGTGACCCGCAGGTCGAGCGTGCCGCGGCCGACGGCGGTGACCACCGCGGCGGCGGTGCCGCCCCGGCCGTCGGCGAGCACCAGTTCCTCGCCGACGCGCAGCCGCTGCACGGTGGCCGCGTGGTGGCCCTCCGGGCCGTCCAGCGTCAGCGTGTCACCGGTGGGCAGCGCCTCGACCAGGAACAGCGGCGCGGACACCTCAGGCGTGCCCGTTGAAGGCGTCGCGCATCCGGGAGAAGAAGCCGCCCTGCTTGGTCAGCTCGGCGACCTCCTCGCCGCGGGTCTTGGCGAAGTCGCGCAGCATCCGCTCCTGGTCGGCGTCGAGCTTGGTCGGGGTACGCACGTCCAGGTGCACGTAGAGGTCACCCCGGCCGGTGCCGCGCAGGTGCGGTACGCCCCGGGCGCGCAGCCGCAGCGTGCTGCCGGGCTGGGTGCCGGGCTTGACGTCGACCGTCTCCTCGCTGTCCAGCGTCTTGATGGTCAGCCGGGTGCCGAGCGCGGCGGCGGTCATCGGCACCGTGACCCGGCAGTGCAGGTCGTCGCCCTTGCGGGAGTAGACGTCGTGCGGCCGCTCGTGGATCTCGACGTAGAGGTCACCGGCGGTGCCGCCACCCGGGCCGACCTCGCCCTGCTGGGCCAGGCGGATCCGCATGCCGTCCTCGACCCCGGCGGGGATCTTGACGGTCAGCGAGCGGCGGGTGCGTACCCGGCCGTCACCCGCGCAGGTGGGGCAGGGGTGCGGGATGGTGGTGCCGTAGCCCTGGCAGACGGTGCACGGCCGGGCGGAGACCACCTGACCGAGGAAGGTCCGCTGCACCGACTGCACCTCGCCCCGGCCGCCGCACGCCTCGCAGGTGGCCAGGTGGGTGCCGGCGGCGGTGCCGGCGCCGGAGCAGGTGGTGCAGAGCACCGCGGTGTCGACGGTGATCGGCGCCTCGACGCCGAACGCGGTCTCGTTGAGGTCCAGCTCCAGGCGCAGGATCGCGTCCGCGCCGGGGCGGGTACGCGGACGCGGCCCCCGGCTGCCGCCCGCGGCGCCGCCGAAGAACGCGTCCATGATGTCCTGGAAGCCGACGAACGGACCGGCGCCGCCGGGCCCGCCCGGGCCGCCCATGCCACCGCCGCCCGGGGCGAGCGGGTCGCCGCCCAGGTCGACGATCTGCCGCTTCCGGTCGTCCGAGAGGACCTCGTACGCGGCGTTGATGTCCTTGAACTTCTCCTGGGCCTCCGGGTCCGGATTGACGTCCGGGTGGAACTGCCGCGCCAGCTTGCGGTAGGCGCGCTTGATCTCGTCGTCGGAGGCGTCCCGGCTCACGCCGAGAATGCCGTAGTAGTCCCTGGCCACTGCGTTAGGTGTCCTCATGTTCGTCTCGCGTCGCTCCGGTCGTCGGCCGGAACCGGCCGTCGGCCCTGACTGGTCAGTTCTGGGCCAGCAGTTCGCCCACGTAGCGTGCCACGGCCCTCACCATGGCGATATTGCCGGGGTAGTCCATCCGGGTCGGCCCGAGCACGCCGAGCCCGCCGACGATCGTGCTGCCCGGTCCGTAGCCGGTGCTGACCACCGAGGCGGCCCGCAGGTTGTCGAATTCGTTCTCGTCGCCGATGAGCACCCGGGTGGTGCTCGGCTCGGTCTCGCCGATCAGCTTGAGCAGTACGACTTCTTCTTCGAGCGCCTCCAGGATGGGCCGCAGCGAACCCTGGAAGTCGAGCAGGCCACCCCGGGTGAGGTTGGCCTGGCCGGCCAGCGCGAGGCGCTCCTCGTGCCGTTCCACGAGGGTTTCCAGCAGCACTGTGGAGAGCGTCGTCATGGCCGGGCGCAGATGCGGCGCGGACTCCTCGACGAGCGCCTGCACCAGCGGAGGCGTCTCGGCGAGCTGGCAGCCGACGAGTTTCTCGTTCACCAGCCGGCGCAGGTCGGTCACGTCGTCGGCGGGCACCGGGGCGGGCAGTTCGACCAGCCGCTGCTCGACCCGGCCGGTGTCGGCGATCATGACGACCATCAGCCGGGTGGTGGAGATCGGCACCAGCTCCAGGTGACGCACCTTGGACCGGGCCAGGCTCGGGTACTGCACCACCGCCACCTGACGGGTGAGCTGGGCGAGCAGCCGGACCGTGCGGTGCACCACGTCGTCCAGGTCGACGGCGCCGACCAGGAAGCGCTCGATCGCCCGGCGCTCGGCCGGGCTGAGCGGCTTGACCCGGGACAGCCGGTCGACGAAGAGGCGGTAGCCGCGGTCGGTGGGCACCCGGCCGGCGCTGGTGTGCGGCTGCCGGATGTAGCCCTCCTCCTCCAGCACCGCCATGTCGTTGCGCACGGTGGCGGGCGAGACGCCGAGCTGGTGCCGCTCGACCAGGGCCTTGCTGCCGACCGGTTCCTGCGTGGCGACGTAGTCCTCGACGATCGCGCGCAGCACGGCGAGTTTGCGGTCGTCGAGACCCATTCCCCACCTCCTGACGCACCTCGGCCGGGCCGGCACGCGGCATCCGCCGGGCGGCTGGCACTCGACTGTAGCGAGTGCCAGTCTACGTCGGCACCCCCGCCGACGCGATGATCGCCTGACGGACCTGCGGTGCGGCCCACCACACAGCGCCGCCCACCAGGGCCGAACAGCCGGTCATCGTCGGTCTGTGTCGCTCTGGTGCGGGTTGACCGGTGCCCCTACCGTGGCGACCATGACAGAACCTCCTCGCCCTCCAGGGGCAGGGGACTCCGGCCCCCAGCCCGACCCGTCGGCGCCCTACGGCTCGTCGCCGGGCAGCGAACCGCCCACCGCTCCACTGTCCGGGGCGCCGGGCGCCGGCGGCTATCCCCCGCCCGGTGACTATCCGCCCCCGGGCGGCTACCCGCCCCCGGGCGGCGGCTACCCCCCGCCGGGTGGTTACCCCCCGCCGGGCGGCATGCCCGGCTCCCCCGCCGGTGGCGGGTACGGCCCGGCCTCCTACGCCAACAACGACGAGAAGACGTGGGCCCTGGTGGCGCACTTCGGCGGCGCCGCCGGTGTCATCGTCGGTGGCGGTCTGCTCGGCTGGGTCGCCCCGCTCATCGCGATGATGACCCGCGGTCAGCAGTCCCCGACGGTCCGCGCCCACGCGGTCGCGGCGCTGAACTTCCAGATCACCTGGACCATCGCCAGCGTCCTCGCCTGGGTCGTCACGGTCATCACCTGCGGGATCCTGTTCTTCGTCCCGATGCTGGTCTGGCTGGTGCCGCTGATCTTCGGGATCATCGGCGGGATCAAGGCCAACGAGGGTGTGCTCTACCGCTACCCGATGACCTACAACTTCATCAAGTGACACCGCCGGCCGGCCGAGGGGGCGGCCGGCCGGTGCCGGTCACGGCAGCAGGTCGCGTACCACCGCGTCGGCCAGCAGCCGTCCGCGCAGCGTCAGCACCACAAGCCCTCGCGCGTACGCCCCGGCGTCGAGCAGCCCGGCGTCCCTGGCCCGCTCGGCGCCCGCCCGGCCGGGCTCGTCCAGCACGTCCAGCGGCAGCCCGGAGGCGAGCCGCACCCGCAGCATCACGTCCTCCATGTGCTGCTCCTCGGGGCTGAGCCGCTCCCGGGCCAGCGCCGGCGAGGCACCCTCGGCCAGCCGCGCCGCGTACGCGCTGGGGTGCTTGACGTTCCACCACCGCACGCCGCCGACGTGGCTGTGCGCCCCCGGGCCCAGGCCCCACCAGTCGGCGCCGGTCCAGTAGAGCAGGTTGTGCCGGCACCGGGCCGCCGCCGAGCGGGCCCAGTTCGACACCTCGTACCAGGAGAACCCGGCCTCGCCGAGCGCGGCCTCCGCGGCCAGGTAGCGGTCCGCCGCCACGTCGTCGGAGGGGTACGGCAGCTCGCCACGCCGCATCCGCGCGGCCAGCCGGGTGCCGTCCTCCACGATCAGGGCGTACGCGCTGACGTGATCCACGCCCGTGTCGACCACCTGGGCCAGCGAGGCGGCGAAGTCGTCGGCCGTCTCGCCCGGGGTGCCGTAGATCAGGTCCAGGTTCACGTGCTCGAACCCGGCGTCGCGCGCCTCCAGCGCGGCGGCGGTGGCCCGGCCCGCGCTGTGCCGCCGGTCCAGCACCGCGAGCACGCCCGGCGCGGCGGACTGCATGCCGAGCGAGATCCGGGTGTAGCCGGCCGCCCGCAGCGTCTTGAGCGACTCCGGGCTCACCGACTCGGGGTTGGCCTCGGTGGTCACCTCGGCGTCGGCGGCCAGCCCCCAGACCCGGTCGATGCCGTCGAGGATCCGGGCCAGGTCGTCGGCGGGCAGCAGGGTGGGCGTGCCGCCGCCGACGAAGACGGTGTCGACCCGGGGCGGTGGCGAGTCGCCCAGCACCCGGGCGGCCAGCGCCAGTTCGGCAAGCACCGAGTCGGCGTAAGTCTCCCGGCTCGCCCCGCCGCCCAACTCCGAGGCGGTGTACGTGTTGAAGTCGCAGTAACCGCACCGGCTGGCGCAGAACGGCACGTGGACGTACACGCCGAAGCCGCGCGCGCCGACGGCGCGACGGGCGGTGGCGGGCAGCGATCCGTCGCGCGGGACGGGTTCGCCTTCTGGAAGGACGCCGGGCATGGCCACTAGTGTGCCCGGCATGACCTCTCCGGACGCTCTCGTGCGAGTCGCCACGGCCCGTGGGGTGACCACCCTCACCCTGGACAGCCCGCACAACCGCAACGCGCTCTCCACGCCCCTGATGACCCAGCTGCTGGCCGGGCTGGCCGACGCGGTCGCCGACGACGCGGTACGCGCGATCGTGCTCGACCACACCGGCCCGGTCTTCTGCTCCGGCGCCGACCTGAAGGAGACCGCCGCCGCGTACGCCAGCGGCACGGTGCCCGCCGGGATGCTCGGCGACGTGCTGGTGGCGGTGCGGGAGTGCCCGAAGCCGGTGGTGGCGAAGGTCGCCGGGCCGGCCCGGGCCGGTGGGCTGGGCCTGATCGCCGCCGCCGACCTGGCGGTCTGCGCGCAGGAGGCGACGTTCGCGTTCACCGAGGTGCGGATCGGCGTGATCCCGGCGGTGATCTCGGCGACCGTGCTGCCGCGCCTGGGCCAGCGGGCCGCCGCCGAGCTGTACCTGACCGGCGACACGTTCGACGGCCGCCGCGCCGCCGAGATCGGCCTGGTCACCGCCGCGGTGCCGGCCGACGAGCTGGACGCCGCCGTCGGGCGCTACTGCGAGTCGCTGGTGAAGGGCGCGCCGGGGGCGCTGGCCGGGGCGAAGGAGCTGCTGCGCCGGCCCGCCGGGACCGACCTGCGGGCCGAGATCGCCGAGTTGGCCGCGCTGTCGACCGGGTACTTCCTCTCCGACGAGGGACGCGAGGGCGTCATGGCGTTCCGGGAGAAGCGTCCCGCCGCCTGGGTGCCCGCCGGGGACTGAGGTGCGCGGCGGGCCCCGCTGGAGCCATTGCGGCCGAGGTGGGGCCCGCCGGTCGGCCGAGACGCGCCGGTGCGGGTGGGACGTACGCTTGTCGGACTGTCGGGACAGGGGGTGCGGGTGCGGACGCGAGCGGCGATCGTGGCATCTGGGGTGGCGGTGTGCGTGCTGGCACTGCTCGCGGTCTATGTCGTGACCAAGCAGTTCGGCGAGCACCTGCGGCTCCCCCTGTCCAGCCGGACCTGCACCGTGAAGGCGGACGGCGAGGTGGTGCTCGGCGCCGACCAGATGGCGAACGCGGCCACCATCGCGGCCATCGGGATGCAGCGCCGGATGCCCGAGCGGGCGGTGGTGGTGGCGCTGGCGACCGCGTACCAGGAGTCGCACCTGCGCAACATCGCCCACGGCGACCGCGACTCGCTCGGCCTGTTCCAGCAGCGCCCGAGCCAGGGCTGGGGCACCCCGGAGCAGGTCCAGGACCCGCGGTACGCGGCGAACAAGTTCTACGCCGCGCTGAAGAAGGTCAAGGGCTGGGAGCGGATGCGGGTCACCGACGCCGCCCAGCGGGTGCAGCGGTCGGCGTTCCCCGAGGCGTACGAGAAGTGGGCCGACGAGTCGGAGGTCCTCACCCGGGCGCTGCTCGGCCACGCGACAGGGGCGGTGGCCTGCACCGTCTCCTCGCCGCCGACGATGCGCGGCCCGGCCGCCGCCAGTGCCGTGCTGGAGAGCCTGTCGCTGGACTGGGGGCTGCCCCGGCTGCCCACGGCGACCGACCTGACCGCGCTCACCGTGCCGGCCGGCGACGACCGCAACGGCTGGCGGTACGCGCACTGGCTGGTCTCGCACGCCGACGACCACGGCGTGAAGAAGGTCCGTTTCGGCAACCTGGAGTGGACCGCCGAGCAGGGCTCCTGGGCCCGGGTGAAGGGCGACCCGGCCACCGAGGTGCGGGCCGAGGTGTTCGCCGCGGCCTGACGGCCGCCCGCCCTCAGCCCTTCACCGCTCCGGCGACCAGTCCGGAGACCATCCGGCGCTGCACCAGCAGGAAGAAGACGATCACCGGCAGGGTGAACAGCGTGGACGCGGCCATCACCGAGCCCCAGGCGGTGTCGTCCCGGCCGAAGAAGAACGTCATCGCCACCGGCAGCGTGTACTTCTGCTGGTCGTTGATGAAGGTCAACGCGAAGATCAGCTCGTTCCACGCGGTGATGAACGAGAAGATGCTGGTGGCGACCAGGCCGGGCGCGACGAGCGGGAACAGCACCTTGCGGAACGTCTGGGCCCGGCTGGCGCCGTCGATGGCGGCGGCCTCCTCCAGTTCCTTCGGCACCGCGGCGACGAAGCCGCGCAGCATCCAGACCGCGAACGGCAGCGAGAAGCCGAGGTACGTGAGGATCAGGCTGGGCAGCGTGTTGTAGAGGCCGAGCCGCTGGATCATCAGGAACAGCGGGATGACCAGCGCCTCCAGCGGGATCATCTGCACCACCAGCAGCATGATCAGGAACGTGGTGCGCAGCTTGAACCGGAACCGGGCCACGGCCGTCGCGGCGAGCAGCGCGACCAGCCCGCTCAGCAGCACCGTCGCCAGCGCGACGAGCGCGCTGTTGAGGAAGAAGTCGGCGAACGTGACGCCCGGGATCAGGTTGCCGGTGAGGATCTCCCGGTAGTGCTCCAGCGTCGGCTCCGCCGGCACCGGCCGGGGCGTGGACGAGAAGATCTCCCGGTTGGGCTTCAGCGAGGTCGCCACCATCCAGTAGACCGGGAACGCGGCGAAGAGAGCGACCAGCAGGCCCGCGCCGTTGAGGGCGATCTTCTTCATCATTCGTCCTCCTGCCGCAGCACCATGCGGACGTACAGGGCGGTCACCACGAGCAGGATCACGGTGAGGATGACCGCGATTGCGGAGCCGAGGCCGTACTTGGGCGGCGGCGAGAACGCCTCCGCGTACGAGTAGATCGACAGCATGAACGTGGACCGGTCCTGGGTGCCGCCGGCCAGCACGAACTGCTGGGTGAAGACCTTGAAGTCCCAGATCGTGGAGAGCACCACGAGGATGCCGAAGACCGGCCGCAGGACCGGGAACGTCACCGACCAGAAGACCTTCCACGGCCCGGCGCCGTCGACCCGGGCCGCCTCCTGCAACTCCGTCGGCACGCTCTTGAGCCCGGCCAGGACGCTCACCGCGATGAACGGGAACGAGTGCCAGACCACCACGAGCGTCAGGATGGCGAAGAACAGCAGCGGGTCGTTGAACCAGCCGTACCCGGTCCAGTCGCTGCGCCCGAACAGGGCGGTGGACAGCCCGTCCGGCAGCTTGTTGAACAGCCACGTGACCAGGCCGCTCGTATCGTCGAAGATCCACTTCCAGACGATCGTGCCGGTCAGCGCCGGGGTGGCCCAGGCGAGCATCACGCAGCTCGCCACGAACGTGGCCATCTTCTTGCCCAGGCGGTTGAGCAGCAGCCCGACCAGGGTGCCGAGGATCATCGTGAGCGCCACGTTGGCGAGCGCGAACAGCACCGTGTTGCGCAGCACCGTACGGAAGAACGGGTCGCCGAGGATCTGCGCGTAGTTGGCCAGGCCGACCCACGGCCACTCGCGGTCGCCGCGCAGCTGCCGGACGCTGTCCAGCTTGTGGAAGGACATCCACACGACCTGGCCGAGCGGCCAGAGCAGCAGCACGGCGATGATCGCCAGGCAGGGCAGGAGGAGCAGGTACGGAAGGTGGTCCACCCGGCGACGGCGCCGCCGCGCGGGGGTCTCCCGCGCGGCGGCCTCGCCGGGGCTCTTTGTCAGTAGGCTCACTTGCTGTTCAAAATGCCTTCCATCTCGGTGGCCGCGTCGGCGGTGGCCTTCTCGACCGTCTTCTGGCCCTTGATGACCGAGCTGTTCATCGCCTGGGTCACCGTCTTGGTGCGGCTGACCTCGACCCACTTCGGGGTGAGCGGGGTCAGCTTGGTGTTCTGGATGGCGGTGGCGAACGCGGCCATCACCTTGTCGTTGGCGTAGTCGCCGCTGCTGACCAGGTCCTGGTAGACCGGGAAGAAGCCGAGGCTGCTGGCGAACTCCTTGTCCTTCTGCTTGCTCAGCAGCACGGTCATGTAGTCCCAGGCCAGCGCCTGCCGCTCGCTGTCCTTCCAGATGGCGATGTCGGAGCCGCCGGCGAACGCCGGGGCGGGCTTGCCGTCCGGGCCGGGGATCGGGAACGTGCCCCACACCTTCTCGATGTCGGGGTTGTCCTTCTTCATCGCGCCGCCCTGCCAGCTACCGGCGAACGCCATGGCGGCCTTGCCGGTGGCGAACTGGGTACGGGCGTCGACCTCGTTCCACCCGGCGGCGGCCGGCGGGGCGACCTTGTGCACTGTGACCAGGTCGGTCCAGAACTTGACCGCCTTCTGCGCCTCGGGGGTGTTGTAGCCGGACTTCCAGCTGTCGCCCTCCTTGGTCGCGATCTCCCCGCCGGCACCCCAGAGGAAGGAGTAGAACGGCAGCTCGGAGTTGCCGGGCAGGGCGATGCCGTAGGTGCCCGGCTTCTTGGCCTGCACGGCCTTCGCGGCGGCGACCATCTCGTCCCAGTTCGTCGGCGTCTTCACGCCCGCCTCGGCGAACCAGTCGGTGCGGTAGTAGACGGCGCGCACGCCGGCGTACCACGGCACGCCGTACTGCTTGCCGTCGAGCTGGGCGTTCTTGACCAGGTCGGGCAGGATGTCCTTGCCCTCGGACCAGCCGTTGAACTTGTCCGAGACGTCGGCCAGGGCCTCCTGCGCGGCCCAGCCCTGGGTCTCGGTGTTGCCCAGCTCCGTGACGTCCGGGCCCTCCCCACCGGCGAGCGCGGCCTGGAACTTCTTCGGCGCCTCGAGCCAGGGGATGTACTGCACCACGACGTCGGTCTCGGGGTGCTTCTTCTTGAACTCCGCCTCGACGCTGTCGAGGAACTTGGTCTGGGCGTCGCCGCCCTCACCCATCATCCACACAGTGAGCTTGCTGTTGTCGGCGGCCTTGTCGTCGTCGCCGGAGCCACCGCACGCGGTCAGCACCAACGCAGCCGACGCCACGATGGCGGTGACCGGAGCCAGCCGCTTCCACCTGTTCACGCCATATCTCCCTCAGGGCCGTTTGGCACTAACCTTCTCCGCCGCACCTTAGTAGGAAAATTTCCTTTACAACAGGGGGTGTTCGTGACGGAGGGCACAGGCGACCGTATCGCAGCCGGAGGCCCGGCCGACATCGATGCCGTCCGGGCAGTTCAGGACCCGCATACGCCGACGGGCGCCCGGCCGGTGAGGCCGGGCGCCCGTCGAGGCGCGTGGTGCGGGGTCAGTAGCGCGAGACGCCGCGGCGACGGCCGACACCGGCCACCAGGGCCACGCCGATCGCGGCGAAGAGCACCTGCAGCATCAGCTCGCGCCAGTCGATACCGGCGGTCTCGGCGAAGCCGGAGGCCCGGGCCACGATCGTGCCCAGAAGCGCGGCGCCGACGCCGATCAGCATGTGCAGCCACATCGGCATGTTCTGCCGGCCCGGCACGACCAGCCGGCCCAGCGCGCCGACGATCAGACCAACGACCAGCGCCGTGATGATGCCCCAAACGGTGAGCTCCATGGTCGCCCTCCTCCTTAAGATCCGGTCACACGTTTTTGTGTGGTTACTGTCGTGATCGCTAAGTTCCCGACCGCCCGGAAATCCAAACCGACTCCGATGACGAATTGTTCAGACGTACCCTGACCTGCTGCTTCTCCCCGAAACCCGGCGCGGCGGGCGGACCCGGCGCACCGACAGGGTTCAATGCGCCGAATACGCCGACGGGCGCCCGGCCGTGAGGCCGGGCGCCCGTCGAGGCGCGTGATGCGTCGATCAGTAACGCGAGACGCTGCGGCGGCGGCCGACGCCGGCCACCAGGGCCACGGCGATGGCGGCGAGCACGACCTGCACGGCCAGCTCGGCCCAGTCGATGCCGGCGGTCTGCGTGGCGATGCCGAGCGCGCGGGCCAGGACGGTGCCCAGCAGCGCGGCGCCGACACCGATCACCATGTGCAGCCACATCGGCATGTTCTGCCGGCCCGGCACGACCAGCCGGCCCAGCGCGCCGACGATCAGACC
>NZ_JALJRJ010000019.1:0-52000 GCF_024519755.1 Micromonospora sp. Mcm103 | reverse complement strand
GCATGTTCTGCCGGCCCGGCACGACCAGCCGGCCCAGCGCGCCGACGATCAGACCCACGACGAGCGCGGTGACGATGCCCCAGACGGTGAACTCCACGGTCGGTCCTCCTAAAGCGATTTCGCACGTTCTGTGCGGTTACTGTCGTGACCGCTAAGTGCCCGACGCATCGAAAACCGAAACCGGCGGCATCGACCGCCGCTCCCCGGCCGGGACGAACCCGCAGGTGGGAGCGCTGCCAGCAGCTGAAAATTTCCTGGGTACGCGAACGGCCGGCGCCCCTGCGAGGGGACGCCGGCCGGTTCGTGGCTCCGGCGGCCTACTTCTTGCCGGCGGGCTTGCCGTCGCCGGAGTCGGACGAGAGCGCCGCGATGAACGCCTCCTGGGGGACCTCCACCCGGCCCACCATCTTCATCCGCTTCTTGCCCTCCTTCTGCTTCTCCAGCAGCTTGCGCTTCCGGCTGATGTCACCGCCGTAGCACTTGGCGAGCACGTCCTTGCGGATCGCGCGGATGGTCTCCCGGGCGATCACCCGGCTGCCGATGGCCGCCTGGATCGGCACCTCGAACTGCTGGCGCGGGATCAGCGTGCGCAGCTTCGCCGCGATCGTCGTGCCGTACGTGTACGCCTTGTCCTTGTGCACGATCGCGCTGAACGCGTCGACCGGCTCACCGTGCAGCAGGATGTCGACCTTCACCAGGTCGGACGCCTGCTCGCCGGAGGGCTCGTAGTCCAGCGAGGCGTAACCCTTGGTGCGGCTCTTGAGCTGGTCGAAGAAGTCGAAGATGATCTCGGCCAGCGGCAGCGTGTAGCGCAGCTCCACCCGGTCGGCGGAGAGGTAGTCCATGCCGAGCAGGCTGCCCCGGCGACCCTGGCACAGCTCCATCACCGCGCCGACGTAGTCGTTCGGGGTCAGCACCGTGGCCCGCACCGTCGGCTCGTACACCTCGGCGATCTTGCCGGTCGGGTACTCGCTCGGGTTGGTGACCACGATCTCCTCGCCGTCCTCCTGGATGGCCCGGTAGACCACGTTCGGGGCGGTGGAGATCAGGTCGAGGTTGAACTCCCGCTCCAGCCGCTCCCGGATGATCTCCAGGTGCAGCAGGCCGAGGAAGCCGCAGCGGAAACCGAAGCCCAGCGCGCCGGAGGTCTCCGGCTCGTAGACCAGCGCGGCGTCGTTGAGCTTGAGCTTGTCCAGCGCCTCGCGCAGGTTCGGGTAGTCCGAGCCGTCGATCGGATAGAGACCCGAGTAGACCATCGGCTTCGGGTCCTTGTAGCCGCCGAGCGCCTCCTTGGCCGGGTTGTTGTTGATGGTGACGGTGTCACCGACCCGGGACTGGCGCACGTCCTTCACGCCGGTGATGAGGTAACCCACCTCGCCGACGCCGAGCGCGTCGGCCTTCACCATCTCCGGCGAGATGACGCCGATCTCCAGCAACTCGTGGACCGCGCCGGTGGACATCATCTTGATCCGGTCCCGGGCCGAGATCCGGCCGTCGATCACCCGGACGTACGTGACCACGCCCCGGTAGACGTCGTACACCGAGTCGAAGATCATCGCGCGGGCCGGCGACTCGGCCTCGCCCACCGGCGGCACGAACTGCCGGACGATCTCGTCCAGCAGGTAGGGCACGCCCTCGCCGGTCTTACCGGAGACCCTGATGCAGTCCGCCGGGTCGCCGCCGATCAGGTGCGCCAGCTCCTCGGCGTACTTCTCCGGCTGCGCGGCCGGGAGGTCGATCTTGTTGAGCACCGGGATGATGTGCAGGTCGTTCTCGAGCGCCAGGTAGAGGTTGGCGAGGGTCTGCGCCTCGATGCCCTGCGCGGCGTCGACGAGCAGGATCGCGCCCTCGCAGGCGGCGAGCGAACGGGACACCTCGTAGGTGAAGTCCACGTGACCCGGGGTGTCGATCATGTTGAGCACGGCGGTCTCGCCGGCCCGGTCGCCCTCGCGGATCGTCCACGGCATCCGCACGGCCTGGCTCTTGATGGTGATGCCGCGCTCGCGCTCGATGTCCATCCGGTCCAGATACTGCGCGCGCATCTGCCGCGGGTCGACCACACCGGTGAGCTGCAACATCCGGTCGGCCAGGGTCGACTTCCCGTGGTCGATGTGGGCGATGATGCAGAAGTTCCGGATGCGCGCCGGGTCGGTGGCACCAGGAGCGTTCGCGCCGGGATCGAGCGTCGGTGGCACAGCGGTCCGTTCTGGTCGGCTGACGTGAGCGGGCCGGCGCGCCGCCGGCCCCCTCCATGGTCCCACGTCGCCCGGCGCGCGCCCGGGCTCCCCCTTCACTCCACCGCTATTCCACGGGTGGCTCGGCTATTCCACGGGTGGCTCGACGAAGAGGGCGGCCAGCCTCGGCAGGCGGCGGCGGGCCTCCTCCTCGTCGTCGAAGTCCCAGAAGTCGTTCAGGTCGGGCACCGGAACCGGGTCACGCTCGGCCGGCAGGTCGGACGCGGTGGCCTTCCGGTACGCGTCCCACGGCACCGCCAGCATCTCCTCGCACTCGAACTCCTCGCCGCTGAGCGCCGCGGCCCGCACCTGCGGCAGCTCGGCCAGCGCGTCCGGATCGCCGACCGCCCGCGCGAACACCGCCCGCCCCTGCGTCATCAGCCAGCCCCGGAAGTACTCGAAGCCGTCGTCCGAGGCGCCGCCGTTGATCAGGTACGCCGCGCCCCAGAGGTCGACCTTGTAGGAGGCGGCGAGCACCCGCCGCTGGTGGTGGGCGTAGCCGACGATCTCCTCCGGGTCGCGCTCAGCCAGCAGCGCGACTGCCCGGGCGGCCACTGCGTCGGGCTCTCCCCCGGCACCGGCGCGGGCGTCGTCGATCAGCTGCCAGAACTCGTCGGTCCTCATGGCAGGCAGTCTGGCAGAGCCCACCGACGCGCCGGTTCGCCGCGCGCCGCCGGTGCGGCAGCATGGTGCGCGCCGCCGGTGCGGCAGCATGGTGCGGTGCGCCCGATCTCCCTACCGCCCGTCCCGTACGGGTCGACAGCCGTCCGGCCCGGCTGGGCCGACCTGCCGGCCGGGCTGCGCGACGCGCTGGCCGCCCGGATCGGCGGCCCACCCGCGGCGGTACGGGTGACGGGCGGCGGATTCACCAGCGGCTTCGCCGCCGTGCTGACCGGCCCCGCCGGGGAGCGCGTGTTCGTCAAGGCGGCGGCACTGCACGGGCAGCGGCACCTGGTCGACTGGTACGCCCACGAGGCGGCGATCCTGGCCCGGCTCCCGGCCGGGCTGCCGGTGCCCCGGCCGCGCTGGGCGCTCACCGAGTCCGGCTGGTACGCGCTCGCGCTCGACGCGATCGACGGGCACACCCCCGCGCTGCCCTGGGCGCCGGCCGAGCTGGACGCCGCACTCGCCACGTACGCAGAGGTGGCCGCCGCGCTCGCCGGCCCGCCCGCGGAGCTGGCCGCGCTCCGGCTCCCCCGCCTCGCGGACCTGGCCCGCGACGACATCCTCTGGTGGGGCGAGGTGGCCGCCGGCCGCGAGCCGCTGCCCGAGCAGGCGGCCGGCGCCCCGCTGGCCGAGCTGGTCGCGCTGGAGTCGCGCCTGCCCGGGTACGCCGACGCGGCCCCCGGGCTGGCCCACGGCGACCTGCGGGTGGACAACCTCCTGATCGACCCCGACGGCCGGGCCTGGCTGTGCGACTGGCCCTGGCTCTGCCACGGGCCGGCCTGGTTCGACCTGGCCGGGCTGCTGCTCACCGCGTACGCCAGCGACCTGGACGCCGACGCCGCGTTCGCCGGTCACCCGGCGACGGCGGGAGCGCCCGCCGACGCGCTGGACGTGACGCTCGCCGCACTGGCCGGGTACTTCCTGACCGGTGCCGCCGCCGGACCGTCGAACACCTCCCCGCACCTGCGCGCCCACCAGCGGTGGAGCGGGGAGCAGGCGCTCGCCTGGCTGGCCGAGCGGCAGGGCTGGTCCTGACTGACGAGGGACAGCCATGGCAACAAGCAACCTGGTCCGCGAGCCGGCCCCACCCCGCCGGTTCCCCGTGATCCACCCCGGTTCGGCAAGGCGGCCGCATCCCATCGCCTCCTTGATCCACACCAGCACGGGGAAGTGGCCACATCACACTGCCCCCGACCCCGCCACTTCCCCGACCTGGCGAACCAGTCCACCGACCCTCACCCTTGATCCACACCAGCACGGGGAAAAGGCGGCATCACACGGGCTCTGACCCCGCCACCTCCCCGAACTGGCGCGCCGCCCGACCAGCCTGGGAACGCCGGTCGGCCTGGCGGCGTCCATGGGTGCGGCGGCATGCTGGTGACGAGGGTCGGGTGGGCCCCGGCCGGAGGCGTTTTGGCTCGTCCGGGGCCGACCTGGTAGCCTGGCTTTTCGCGCGGCGATGACGCATGCTCGTCGTGCGCGAAAGCAGACCAACCCGAGCTATCAAGACGAGGCTGTCGCGTGGCGAACATCAAGTCCCAGATCAAGCGCAACCGGCAGAACGAGAAGCGCCGGCTGCGTAACAAGTCGGTCAAGTCGTCGCTGAAGACCGCCATCCGGAAGTTCCACGAGGCTGCGGAGGCGGGCGACACCGAGAAGGCCACCGTGCTCATGCGTGAGGCCACCCGCAAGCTGGACAAGGCTGCCAGCAAGGGTGTCATCCACTCGAACCAGGCGGCCAACCGGAAGTCGGCGATCGCCAAGCGCGTCGCCTCGTTCTCTGCCTGACCAGCGCTACAGATTCCACCGGAAGCCCCGGGGCCACGAGCCACGGGGCTTCCGCCTGTCCGCACTCCCCCGCCTCGGCGCGCTACGCGCCGCGCGCGCCGAAGATCTTGGACGATTTCGGCCCCTCTGGGGGCCGTTTCGTACCAAGATCTGCGGAGTGATCGCGGCCAGCGGCGTCTTCGGCGGTCGTTCCGGCGGGAGAGCGCGGGGCGCCCGGAGGGCGAGCGGGAGGTGTCGGGAGGCGACGCGGGCACCGGACCCAGCAGCCAGTCCGGCTGACCCGACACGCCCCACCACCGAACCCATGATCGCCAGCCCGGGCGGCACGGGGCGTCCGGAGGGCGCGGTGCGCGGCGTCGGGAGGCGCAACGCCGGGCGTCTCATGGAGGGCGCAGCGCGGGGTGTCGGGGAGGCGCAGCGCGGGGCCGCTACTGCTCGTTCGGGTGGTCGAACGTCGCGCGTTGCGGATGGTGGTAGCGGACGCCCCGGGAGTCGGTGGTCGCGCCGCCCGGGAGTGCGCGGGCACTCGTGGGCACCCGGGCCCGGCCGACCACCGGCTCCATCTGGCGGCGGAAGCGGTCCCGCTCCTGCTCGGGCACCTGCGCCGCAGTGCGGACGACCATCTCGGCCACCACGTCGTTGAGCTTGACCATCGCGGCCACCGCGATCGGCAGCACCAGCACCGCCCACCAGCTCACCAGTTCGGCGAGCGCGAGCAGGACAGCCAGCGCCACCGCGCCCTCGAAGAAGAGGAAGCAGAGCACCCCACCCGGGTTGACGAAGCGCAGTCCCAGCACCCGGGCGTAGAGCGGGCGGTACCGCTCCTCGTCCGTGGCCACCGTCGACCACGCTCGGGTCACCGGGCGCCGCCCTGCCGGGCCGCGGCCACCGAGAACACGGCCCGCTCCAGCGCGTACGCCCGGTCGTCGGCGCCGCCCTTGACCGCCGCATTGCACTCGGCCGCCACCCGCATCGCCTCGACCAGGCCCTCCGGCGTCCAGCCCCGGGCGCGTACCTGGGCCTTCTCGATCTTCCAGGCCGGCATGCCGAGCGTCTTCGCCAGCTGGAAGGCGCTGCCCCGGCCTGCGGCGGCGACCCGGGCGACGGTCCGTACGCCGTCGGCCAGCGCGTCGGCGATCGGCACCGGGTCGACGCCGACGTGCAGCGCCCACCGCAGCGCCTCCAGCGCGCCTGGTACGTCACCGACCATCGTCGCGTCGGCGACGGTGAAGCCGGTGACCTCGGCCCGCCCCCGGTAGTAGCGGGCGACGGTGTCCGCGCCGATCCGGCCGTCGGTGTCGGCGACCAGCTGCGAGCAGGCGGCGGCCAGCTCACGCATGTCGTTCCCGACGGCGGCGACCAGCGCGTCGGCCGCGTCGGGCGTGCACTTGCCGCCGATGCGGCGGATCTCGTCCCGCACGAAGGCGGCCCGCTCCCGGTCGCCCTTCAGCTTCACCGCCGGCACCACTGTGGCGCCCGCAGCCCGCAGACCGTCGGCAAACGCCTTGCCCTTGGCCCCGCCCAGGTGCAGCACCACGAGCTGCACCTCCGGGTCGGGGTTCTTCGCGTACGCGAGCAGCGCTGTCGACAGGTCCTTGCGGGCGTCCTGCCCGGAGCGCAGCACGAGCACCCGGCGACCGCCGAACAGCGACGGGCTGAGCATCTCGGCGATCTCACCGACGGTGAGCGTGCCGGCCTGGTACTCCCGTACGTCGACGTCGGGGTCGACCTCGCGGGCCCGGGCGACGGCTTCGGTGACCGCTCGCGTGGCGAGCAGCTCCTCGTCGCCGAGGACGAGCACAATAGGAGGCAGGTCGGCGGGGGTCACGTCGCCCATACTCGCACGCCCTCCGACCCGGCCGGGCCTGCTCATCGGGGACTGTGACGGCGCAGCCCGCACACAGCGCAAATCCAGACATTTGACTTGATTCCTCATCTACCGCGACAAGATTCCCCTGATTCAGCGTGGCCGCCCCGACTCGGCGCCGCGTTTCACCACCGCGAGGCCGGCATCCCCCCGGACCGCCGCGACGTCCCCGTCGGTGTCGGTACGCAGCACCCGCGCACCAGCCCGGGTCAGCCGGTCCAGCAGCCCGGCGTTGGGGTGCCCGTAGTCGTTGTCGACGCCCACGCACACCAGCGCCACCGCCGGACGCACCGCGGCCAGGAACTCCGGCGCCTGGTACGGCGACCCGTGGTGGGCGACCTTCAACACGTCGGCCCGGATCGCGGCGGCCGGTGTGGTTTCCAGCATCGCCCGCTGCTCCTCCGTCTCGGCGTCACCGGTGAGCAGGATCCGTACCCCGCCCACGGTGGCGGCCAGCACCAGCGAGTTGTTGTTCGGATCCGACCGGCTGCCCCGCAGCGGGTACGGCGGCCCGACCGCGACCAGGTCCACCGCACCCGCTGACCACCGCCAGCCCGCCTGCACCGGGGTCAGCGGCGCACCTGCCCCGCGGGCCGCCTCGCGTACCTGGGCGGCACCGAAGGGCGGCTCGGACCAGGACGGACCCACCACCGCACCCACCCGCCGGCCCCGGAACACCCCGGCCACGCCGCCGACGTGGTCGACGTGGAAGTGGCTGACCACCAGCAGCGGCACCTCGCGTACGCGAAGGCGGCGCAGGCAGGCGTCCACGCCGGACGGCTCCGGGCCGGCGTCGACCACCACGGCCCGGCCGACGGCGACCGGCAGCACCACCGCGTCCCCCTGCCCCACCGCGCACGCCACCACCACCCAGCCGCGCGGCGGCCAGCCCGAGGCGAGCAGCCGGATCGGCACCGCGCCCAGCACCACCGCCACCGCGACGACAGCGATCAGCCGCCTCGCCCGGCGTCGGCGGAAGGCGAGCAGCAGCGCCACGCTCACCGCCGCCAGCAGCAGGGCGCCTGCCACCCCACCCGCCCACGGCAGGTTCCCGGCCGGCAGGTCCGCCCCGTACGCGGCGACCGCCACCAGCCAGCGCGCCGGCCAACTCGCCAGCCAGGCCAGGAACTCCGCACCGCCCGGCCACACCGGCGACAGCACCGCCGCCAGCACGCCGAGCACGGTGGCCGGCGCGACGGCCGGCACCGCCAGCAGGTTCGCCGGCACCGCCACCAGGCTCACCGTCGCGGACAGCCCGGCGATCACCGGGCCGCAGGCCAGTTGCGCGGCAGCCGGCACCGCGAGCGCCTCGGCCAGCCCGGTCGGTACGCCCCGGCGCCGCAACGCGTCCCGCCAGCCCGGCGCGAGCAGCAGCAGTCCCCCGGTGGCGCAGACCGACAACGCGAAACCCGGGTCGTCCGCGAGATCCGGGTCGTACAGGACCAGGCCGGTGACAGCGGCGGCGAGCGCCGGCAGCGCCGACCGGGACCGCCCGGCGGCGAGCGCGGCGAGCCCGATCGCGCCCATCGCGGCGGCACGCACCACGCTCGGCGAGGGCCGCACGAGAATGACGAACCCGACGAGCGCGAGGACGCAGAGCACGGCGGCGGTACGCGGACCGGCGCGCGCCCAGCGCGCCAGCAGCAGCACCGCTCCGACGACGATCGCCACGTTGGAGCCGGACACCGCGTTGAGGTGCGTCATCCCGGTGGCCCGGAAGTCCTCCTCCACCTCCGGCAGCAGCCGGCTGGTGTCGCCCACCACCAGGCCCGGCAACAGACCGCCCGGCGCGTCGGGCAGCGGCTCGCAGGCCCGTTGCAGCCCGGCCCGCAGCACCCCCGCGGCCCGTTGCGGCCACGACGCGTCGCCGCGCAGCGTGGGCGGTTCGGCGGTGGAGAGCACGGCTGCGGTCAGGTCACCGCCGCGCGGGGCGGCCAGCCTCCCCCGGCTGGTGACCCGCTGGCCGGGAAGCAGTGGACGCCAGGCCGGGTCGGTGGCGAGCACCAGGGCGCGTACCGGGCCGGTGACGCGGGCGCCGTCGGGTCCGGTGAGCCGGATCAGATCCGCACGGACCAGCAGCATCGGTTGCCGGCCGGGTGCGCCGCGTACCGGGCGGGGGTCGTCGCGCAACACCAGCTCGGCGGTGACCGGGGCACTGTCGGCGACGAGCGCGCGGACCGGGGCGGCGTCGCGGACCGCGACCCGGGCGCCGGTGGCCGCCGCGCCGCAGAGCACGCCGAGCAGCACGGCGACCGCGATCCAGCCGTAACGGCGGACCGCCGCACCCGGCCGGCCGAGCACGCCGCCCAGGTGCAGGCCCGTGAGCAGGGCCAGCGCGGCAGCGACGGCGGCCATCCACACGCTCGACCGGACACTCAGGTGCAGCCCGGCCAACGCGGCGAGCCAGGCCGCAACCGCCAGCCCGGCCAGCCGCAGGTCGGGCACGTCGCGGTCGGCCGCGCCACCATCGAGGGGCGCGGGGCGTGGCCCGCGTCTGGCGGTCACACCGTCACCAGTTCCTTGAGCTGCTCGTACCGGGCGTCGCCGATGCCGTCGACCTGCCGCAGGTCGGACACGGACCGGAACCCGCCGTTGCGGTCCCGGTGGTCGAGGATCCGCTGGGCGAGCACCGGACCGACGCCCGGCAGCGCGTCGAGCTGGGCCAGCGTGGCGGTGTTCAGGTTGACCGGTCCGGCGGGCGCCGCCGAGCCACCCGGTGCACCACCACCGGCCGCCGGGCCGGGCGCGGCCTGCCCGGGTGGGGCGGTGACGCCGACCAGGATCAGCTCCCCGTCGGTGACCTTGCGGGCCGGGTTGAGCAGCGCCACGTCGACGCCGGGCAGCGCACCGCCGGCCGCCTCGATCGCGTCGGCCACCCGCGCGCCCGCAGGCAGGCGGACCAGGCCGGGGCGCCGGACCTTGCCGGCCAGCGCGACGACCACCTGACCGGGTGAGCCGGCCGGCGCGGGTACCCCGGGAACGGTTTCGGTCGCCGCACTCACCGGCGCCTCGGCGGAAGCCGCGACCGGCTGGACGGGCTCGGCGCTGGGACGCGCGCGCCACGCCCAGACGGCGGCCACCAGGACCACCACTGCGGCCACCGCCGCGAGCGCGCGTACGCCCCGGCGCCCGGGATCGAACGCCCCGGGGCCGGGCAGTCGCGACGCGAGCCCGCGCTCGATTGCCGGAGCGTCGCCTATGCCGTCGGCGTCCGGATCGGCGGAGGCCGGATCAGCCCCGAACGGATGCTCCCGCCCGCCGTAGCGCTCCGGGAATCCGGGGCGCAGCCCGAAACCCGGCTCGATCTCGTCCGGCGCACGCCCGAGCCGCCCTCGGGCACCGGGCCGACGCCGAGCAGGCGGACCGGCGTCCTGCTCGCCCGGCGGCTGTGGGTCGCGGGTGCCGGCCCGGCTAGGGGCATCCCCGAGGCTCGCGCCGGACCCGCCGGTGAAGATCGGCACGGCATCGTCCGGCCCGGGCAGGGAAAGGCCGGGCCGCCAGAAGGACCGCGCCGCTCGGCCGCCCTGCTCGACGAGATCCGGGCCGGGCTGGGCCTCTCCGGCTCGATGGCCGGACTCGCCCAAGCGGCCGGCGCGGATCGGCGGGACGGCGGCGGCATCCGTGAACCCGAACAGCCGGGCGAGCCGCCGCCGTACCGTCGTCTCCTGGTCGTCTGGCACGGCTCGGGACGCTACGGCGACGGCTCGTCAACAGTCGGCCGGTGAACTCTCACCTGTGGACAGCGGGCGCACTGTGGACAGGATCCCGATCGAGCCCTGACTGTGCTAGGGCAGCCGGGAGGCGAAGCTCAGCGTGCCTCCGGGTCCAGCCCGAGCGCGGCCCGTCCCCCGTCGACCGGCACCGTCGCGCCGTTGACGAAGGAGGCGCGGTCGGAGAGCAGGAACGCGACCACCTCGGCCACCTCGTCGGTACGCCCGATCCGGCCGAGCGGGTGCAGTCGGGCCATCTCCGCGTCGACGTGCTCCACCCCGGCCGGGTCGAGTCCGGCCAGGTAGGCGGCGTGCCGTTCGGTGTGGATGGAGCCGAGTGCGACGGCGTTGGCGCGGATCCCGCGCGGACCGTAGTCGACGGCGAGCGCCCGGGTCAGCCCTTCCAGCGCGGCCTTCGCAGTGGCGTACGGCAGAGCACCCGGCACGGCCCGGCGGGCCTGGTGGGACGAGACGTTGACGATCGCGCCGCCGGTGCGTGCGGCCAGGAACCGGCGTACGGCGGTGCCGGCCCCGGCCACGGCGGGGCGCAGGTTGAGCGCGATCAGGTCGACGACCTCGCTCGCGGGCGCGCGGTGCAGGTCGGCGTCGCGGAAGACGGCGGCGTTGTTGACCCAGCCGGCCAGCGGCGCGTGTGCCTCGGCGCGGTCGGCGGCCCGGCCGGTGACCGCCTCGTCGCCGGCGTCGCCGGTCACGGCGTGCAGCCGGTCGGCGAGCGTATGCCGGGCCAGCCAGTCCAGCGCGCTGGTGTCCCGCTCGACCACGACCACTGTGCCGCCGTCGGCGGCCAGCCGTTCGACGACGGCCCGTCCGACGCCGCGCCCGCCGCCGGTGACGACGTACGACAGAGGGCTCATCCGGCCACCCTAGGGCGTGCGGCGGTGGACCACCACGCATGCCAGCCCGGGCCCGGCGTGCGCGGCGACGACGGCCCCGGCCTCGGTGACGTACGTGTCGTGCAGGCGGTCGCCCAGCCGCTCGGTCAGCGCCGTCAGCAACTGCTCGGCGCGTTGCGGCGCGGCGAGGTGGTGCACGGCGAGGTCCACCTGGGCGTCGCCTGCCGCCTCGACGGCGAGGTCGACCAGGCGTGCCACGCCCCGGCTGGCGGTACGGACCTTGTCCTTGACCACGATCGCGCCGTCAGGCATGTGCATGATCGGCTTGACCGAGAGGGCGGTGCCGAGCAGTGCCTCGGCCGCGTTGATCCGGCCGCCCCGGCGCAGGAACTCCAGCGTGTCGACGTAGAAGTAGATGGTGGTCCTGGTGACCGCGTCCAGCGCCGCGTCGCGTACCCCGGTCAGGTCGGCGCCCCGCGCGGCGGCCGCGGCGGCGGCGAGCGCCGGGAAGCCGAGGCCCATGCCGGTGGATCGGCTGTCCACGACGGTGACCCGGTCGTCGCCGACCTCGGCGGCGGCGAGCCGGGCGGCCTCGACGGTGCCGGACAGTTCGGCGGACAGGTGCACCGACACCACACCGTCGGCGCCCTCGGCGAGCAGCGTGCGGTAGACCTGCGCGAACTGTTCGGGCGCGGGCCGGGACGTGCTCACCGAGACCCGCCGGCCGCTGAGCGCGCGGGTGGCGTCGGCCGGGGAGGTCTCGACGCCCTCCAGCCCTTCCGCGCCGTTGAGCACGACGGTCAGCGGGACGACTGTGAGCCCGCGTGCGCGGACCACGTCGGGGGGCAGGTAGGCGGTGGAGTCGGTGACGACCGCGACGGGCATGACCGGCACGCTAGCCGATGGCCCTGTGAGTTGCCGGGGCCGGAGGTGTCAGACGGCGTCGGTGAGCGCCGGCTGGGTGATCAGGCCGACGTTGTGCGCACGCAGGTGCCAGCCCCGCACGTCGTCGTGGCGCAGTTCGGTCCAGTGGCAGTTCGCCAGCGAGCCGAGGCTGCGCAGCACCGTGTGGTCCCAGCCGAGCAGGTGCCCGACGCCCTGCCGGGCGCCGCCGCCGTGCGTGGTCACCACGACAGTGCCGCCGACGGCGAGGTCGGCCGCGTCCTGGAACCCGGCGCCGAGCCGGGCGCCCAGGTCACCAAGGGGCTCGATGCCGGCGCCGGGGTCGGGGTCGCCGGCCCGCCAGCGGGCGTACTCGTCGGGGAACCGCTCGGCCGCCTCGGTCAGGGTGAGGCCCTGCCACTGGCCGAAGTGCCGTTCGCGCAGCCGGGCGTCGGAGCGGACCGGCAGCCCGGTCAGCGCCGCGAGCGCGGCGGCGGTGTCGGCGGCCCGGCGCAGGTCGCTGGCGACGATCGCGTCCGGGCGCAGCGCGGCCAGCACCGGCGCGGCGGCGCGCGCCTGTTCCCGGCCGAGGTCGTTGAGCGGCACGTCGGTCTGCCCCTGGACCCGGCTCGCGGCGTTCCAGTCGGTGTTGCCGTGCCGCCAGACGATCAGGCGGGTCATTCGGCGGTGGCGGTGCCGGCGGCCGAGTCGGCCAGGTCGCGATCGGTGAACGGGATCTGCGGGCAGTCCTTCCAGAGCCGGTCGAGGGCGTAGAACTCGCGCTCCTCGGTGTGCTGGACGTGGACCACGATGTCGACGTAGTCGAGCAGCACCCAGCGGCCACCCCGCTCGCCCTCGCGGCGTACCGGCTTGGCCTTCTCCGGCAGCTCCAGCAGGCGCTCCTCGATGGCGTCGACGATGGCGAGCACCTGACGCTCGTTCGGAGCGGCGGCCAGCAGGAACGCGTCGGTGATCGCGAGCTGGTCGCCCACGTCGATGATGACGATGTCCTGTGCCTTCTTGTCGGCCGCGGCCTGGGCGGCGGCCATCGCCAGCTCGTGCGCGCGTTCGGAAACTGTCACCGTTCTCCTTCGATCAACCGTGCGACCCTCCAAGCGTCTCACACCCGGCGGTGCGGCGACTTGTCAGTTCTGGTCGATTTCAGGCATGAACCGGGACACACGGGGGCGAATCACCGCTGGTAAAGACGCCGTTTCGCGATGTACTGCACCACACCGTCGGGCACCAGGTACCACACCGGCTCCCCCCGGGCGACCCGCGCGCGGCAGTCGGTCGAGGAGATCGCCATCGCGGGCACCTGCACCAGGCTCACCGAGTCGGCCGGCAGGTGCTTGTCGGTGAGTTCGAAACCGGGCCGGGTCACGCCGATGAAGTGGGCCAGTTCGAGCGCTTCGTCCAGGTCCTTCCAGGAGAGGATGCGCTCCAGGGCGTCCGCGCCGGTGATGAAAAACAGCTGGGCCTTCGGGCCGTACTCGGCGTGCAGGTCGCGCAGCGTGTCGACGGTGTAGGTGGGACCGCCCCGGTCGATGTCGACGCGGCTCACCTGGAAACGCGGGTTGGAGGCGGTGGCGATCACCGTCATGAGGTAGCGGTCCTCGGCCGGGGTGACCGCTTCCTCCGCCTTCTGCCACGGTTGCCCGGTCGGCACGAAGACGACCTCGTCCAGGCCGAACCGGTCGGCCACCTCGCTCGCCGCCACCAGGTGCCCGTGGTGGATCGGGTCGAACGTGCCGCCCATGATGCCGACCCGCTGGATGTCTTCCTCCACCCCGCGATCGTAGGCCGCGCGGCGGGCGGTCTCGGGCGGGGTCGGCCACGCCGGGCGGGTGGTCCCCGCCCGGCGTGCCCCCGGTCAGGCCGACGCGGCGGCCACCGCCGTCCGGGCCACCAGCGCCCGGCGCATGTCGTCGTCCAGGTCGGTCACCCATCGCCGCAGGCCGGGCGTGAGGTCGTCGCGGGCCAGCAGCGCCGCGGCCATTTCCCGGGTGGGTTGCGACACGGCGTAGCGGGGGTACGCGGCCACTGTGACCGCGTCGGCCACCCACGCGGTACGCAGCCGCGCAGCCGTCGGCATGTCGGTGAAGTAGCGCTCCACGTACCCGGCGGTCAGCTCGGTCTGCTCGGGCTGCCAGAAGCCCTCGGCGGTCGCCTCGACGAGCCGGTTCGACAGCTCGGTGCTGCGCGTGACGATCTCCCAGGCGGCGCGCTTCGCGTCGGCGTCGGGCAGCGCGGCCCGGCACGCGGCGGCCTGCTCGGCGCCGGTGGCGCTGCGGTCGGCGTCGGCCTCGGCGTCGATCTCCGGCGCGCCGGCCGCGCCGAGCACCACGAGCCGGCGCAGCACCGCCCAGCGCAGGTCGGCGTCGACCGCGAGCCCCGGCGGCACGTCCTTGCCGGCGAGCCAGCCGGTCAGCATGACCGTGTCGGTGGTCGCGCCGATCAGGCCCCGCGCCGCCGCCAGTTGCAGGGAGCCGCCCGCGGGCGCCGAGTCGAGCAGCGCCGTGCAGGCGGTCGCCACCCGCAGCAGCGCCGCGTCACGGGCGAGCGGATCGAGGTAGCGGTCGATCAGCCGGCGACTGAGCAGCAGCACGTCCTCGACGATCGTCACCTCGGTCTCGGCGGGAAGCGCCGCCCCGATCAGCTCGGCGAGCGCGCCGGCCGGCCGTTCCCCGTCGGTGACCGCGTCCAGCGTCTCGGCCCAGAGCAGCGCCCGGGCCAGCGAATCGTCGAGGCCGGGAAGCAGCAGCGGCACCGCGTCCGCCGAGGCCGGATCGAGCCGGATCTTCGCGAACGTCAGGTCACCGGCGTTCGGCAGCACGAGCCCGGTGGCGGGCCGCCCGACCAGCTCCGGCAGCGGCGTGCGGCCACCGTCGGCGTCCGGGTCGAGGTCGACCTCGAACCGGTACGCCGGGCCGTCCGCGCAGTGGTGGGCCACCCCGATTCGGTGCGGCCGCAGCACCGGGTGGCTTGCCGGGGCGGTCTGCACGATCGCCACGTCGGTCCACCGCCCGTCGGCGTCCACAGCGGTGTCGACCCGCAGTGTGTTCACCTGCGCGCGGCGCAGCCAGCGTTCCGCCCAGCCGCCCAGGTCGCGACCGCTCGCCGTACCCAGGGCAGCAAGCAGGTCGGCGAGCGTGGCGTTGCCGAACCGGTGCGCCGCGAAGTGCGCGTTCAGCCCGGCCAGGAACGCCTCGTCACCGAGCCAGGCGACGAGCTGGCGCAGCACGCTGGCGCCCTTGGCGTACGAGATGCCGTCGAAGTTCAGCAGCGCCTGCGCGGCGTCGGCGACCTCCTCCGGGGCCACCGGGTGGGTGGAGGGACGCTGGTCGGCGGTGTAGCCCCACGCCTTGCGGCGGCTGGCGAACGTGGTCCATGCCCGGTCGAACCGGGTCGCCTCGGCGGTGACCCGGGTGCCCAGGTATTCGGCGAAGGACTCGTTGAGCCACAGGTCGTCCCACCAGCTCATGGTGACCAGGTCGCCGAACCACATGTGCGCCATCTCGTGGGCGATGGTGGTGGCGCGCAGCTCACGCTGGGTGTCCGTGACCGCCGAGCGGAACACGTAGTCGTCGCGGATCGTGACCAGGCCCGGGTTCTCCATCGCGCCGGCGTTGAACTCGGGCACGAACGCCTGGTCGTACTTGCCGAACGGGTAACGCTCGGCGAACAGTTCGTGGAAGCGGTCGAGGCACTGCCGGGTGACGGTGAGGATCTCCTCGGCGTCGGCGTCCAGGTGGGCGGCGAGCGAACGCCGGCAGTAGAGGCCGAGCGGGATGCCGTCGTGCTCGGCGCGCAGCACGTGCCAGGGCCCGGCGATCAGCGAGACGAAGTAGGTCGCCAGCGGCTCGGTGGTGGCGAACTCCCAGCGCCCGGGCGCGGGGCGGTCGGCGAGCGGCCCGTTGGCGGCGACGGTCCACTCCGGCGGCGCGGTGACCGTCAGCGTCACCGGCGCCTTCAGGTCGGGCTGGTCGAACGCGGCGAAGATGCGCGGCCCGTCGTCCAGGAAGGACATCGCGTAGAGGTAGGTCTCGCCGTCGGCCGGGTCGACGAAACGGTGCAGCCCCTCGCCGGTGTTGGAGTAGGCCATCTCGGCCTCGACGGTGAGCGTGTTGTCCTCGGCCAGGCCGGTCAGCGGCAGCCGGTCGCCGGCCAGCAGGGCCGGGTCGAGGTCGTTGCCGTTGAGGCGGGCGGCGAGGAGTCGGCGCGGCTTGACGTCGACGAAGGTCTCGGCGCCGGGGGTGGCCCGGAACCGGATGGTGACGGCGGAGCGGAACCGCTCGGCGTCGCCGGTCAGGTCGAGGTCCACATCGTAGGACTCGACGGTGATCGACGCGCGGCGCGCGGTCGCCTCTGCACGGGTGAGGCTCGGCATCCGCTTATCCTGCCCGATGAGGTCCGCTCGGGCCGTCTCGTTACGCATGGCGATGGAGGAGCAGCGATGGGTCAGCACCCCAAGGGCGATTTCGACCTCTCCCGGGCGGTTTGGCAGCGGGCTGAGGGCGACACCTCCGAGGGAGCGGTCGAAGTGGCCTTCGTCGACGACCTGATCGGTATGCGCAACTCCGCCGAGCCGGACGGGCCGGTGCTGGTCTTCACCCAGGCCGAGTGGGACGCGTTCGTCGCGGGCGCCCAGGACGGCGAGTTCGACCTGGACTGAGCGCGCCTCAGTCACCGTTGCCCCAGCCGAGGCCGCCCGGGCCGGGCGCGTGGTGGAAGCCGGGGTGACCGGCCACGTCGGCGCAGCGCTCGCCGTCGGGCCCGACGGCGTCGCAGAACAGCCGCTCGGCGCGGTGCCAGGCGTCCGCCGGGGACAGCGCCGCCGCACCGAGCGCCAGCTCCGGGCGGAGCAGGCCGAGCGCTTCGGCGTACGCCACGGCGTGCTCCCGCGCGACGGCCGGATCGGCGGCGGCGAAGCCCAGGTGCACGGTGAAGTGGCGCGGCGGGCGGGGCGCGGAGCGCCGGGGCGCCCCGATCAGCGGCCCGTCGCGGCCGTCGCCGCGCAGCCGGGCCGACGCCTCGCGGTGCCGTCGTGCCGCCCTGTCGTCACGCATCGGTGCCCTCCCCCGTCGCCGGTGACGCCCGCCGGACGTCGCGCCGGCGGGCGGCGGGCCGGTCGCCCGCCGGTCCGCGAACCCGAGCCAACCAGCTTTTCCGCGACCGGGGAGGGGCCAGCGCCCGCCCGCGTGGCCGGCCCCTCCCCCGAAGGGCCGGAGCTGCTGGAATGGAGGGTTCGGCCGCGCCGGCCCGGGTAGGCAGGCAGCGCCGCCGAACCGCGTCAGGAGCAGCCGAGATGAGCACCATGCCGAGCGACCGGAGCCCGGACAGCACACTGGCGTTCCTCCGCGAGGGCTACCGCTTCGTCGGCTCCCGCTGCGACCGCCTCGGCAGCGACGTCTTCCAGACCCGGCTGCTGCTGGAGCCGACGATCTGCCTGCGCGGCCGGGAGGCCGCCGAGCTGTTCTACGACGAGGAGCGGTTCGTCAGGCGCGGCGCCATGCCCATGCGCGGACAGCGCACGCTCACCGGCGTCGGCGGCGTGCAGGGCCTTGACGGGCAGGCCCACCTGGTCCGCAAGGCGATGTTCATGTCGATCATGACGCCGGCCGCGATCCGCCGCCTCGGGGAGACCTTCGACGAACAGTGGCGGGCCCGGATCCTCGACTGGGCGGGCAGCGGCCCGGTGGTGCTCTACGACGAGGTGGGCCGGATCCTGACCCGTACGGTCTGGGCCTGGGCCGGGGTGCCGCTGGCCGAGGCAGACGTACCGCGCCGCACCGCCGAGATGCACGCCATGATCGAGGCGCCGGCCGCGGTGGGCCCCCGGCACTGGCGCGGACGCCTCGGCCGCCGGCACGCGCAACGCTGGGCCGGCGAGCTGATCGAGCGGGTACGCGCGGGCGCGGTGCCCGCCCCGGAGGGCAGCGCGCTGGCGGTGGTGGCCGGGCACCGGGACGAACGAGGGCTGCCGCTGCCGCGCCGGATCGCCGCTGTGGAACTGCTGAACGTGCTGCGCCCCACCGTCGCGGTGGACCGGTACGTGGTCTTCGCCGCGCTGGCGCTGCACGACCACCCGCACTGGCGGGACCGGCTACCCGGCGACGACGCCGCGACCGAGCAGTTCGTGCAGGAGGTACGCCGCTACTACCCGTTCTTCCCGGTCGCCGCGGCCCGGGTCCGCCGCTCGTTCACGTGGCGGGGATACGCGTTCCCGCAGGGCCGGCGCGTGCTGCTCGACCTGTACGGCACCAACCACCACCCGGACGTGTGGCCGGAGCCGGAACGGTTCCGCCCGGAGCGCTTCGCCGGCCGGCGCGACGACCCGTTCGGCCTGGTCCCGCAGGGCGGCGGCGACCACGACACCGGCCACCGCTGCGCCGGTGAGTGGATCACGATCGAGCTGATGAAACGCGCGGTGACGAACCTGACCGGCGCGATGAGCTACCGCGTACCGCCGCAGGACCTGGCGCTCGACCTCGGGGCCATGCCGGCGTTGCCGCCCGGCGGGCTGGTCCTCGACGGGGTACGCCCGGCCGACGGCGCACGCCCGGCCGGTGGGGTACGCCCGCTGCGCTGAACCGGGCCGAGCCGGGGTCGATCTCGCCGGCCGCGATATCCGGCTGCGCTAACCGGCACAGCCGGCCAGAACGGTTTCAGCAGCCGCATTCCGGGCAAGTCGCGTCACCCGCCACGAGGGGAGACGACATGACCCGACCGACCGCCGCGCCGCCACGCGACGCGGGCACCGCGTCCGCGCCGGTCCGGCTGCCGATGGCGTACGTCCTGCCGCTGCGCGCCCACGACGACGGCGGCCTGGACGAGCTGACCGGGTACCTGCGCGAGCTGAGCCGGTGGGTCGACGTGGTGGTGGTCGACGGATCGGCGCCAGAGTCGTTCGCCCGGCACGCCGAAGCCTGGCGCGGACTGGTCCGGCACGTGCCGCCGGACCCGGCGCTGCGCGGGCGCAACGGCAAGGTGCTCGGCGTGCTCACCGGCGTCGCGCTGGCCCGGCACGAGCACGTGGTGATCGCCGACGACGACGTCCGGTACGACCGGGCGGCCCTGTGCGCGGTGCACCAGCTGCTGGACGGGGTGGACCTGGTCCGGCCGCAGAACCACTTCGACCCGCTGCCCTGGCACGCCTGGTGGGACACCGGCCGGACGCTGCTGGCCCGCGTGTTCGGCGGGGACTGGCCGGGCACGCTCGGGGTGCGGCGGAGCACGTTCCTGGCGATGGGCGGCTACGACCCCGACGTGCTCTTCGAGAACCTGGAGTTGGTCCGGACCGTGCGCGCGTACGGCGGCAGCACCGCCACCCCGGCGTGGCTGTACGTGCGGCGGCTACCGCCCTCCGTCGCGCACTTCCTCGGGCAGCGCGTCCGGCAGGCGTACGACGAGACGGCCCGGCCGGTGTGGCTGCTGGCCGCGCTGACGGTGCTGCCGGCGACGGCTGTCGCGCTCGCCACCCGCCGGCCCGGGCTGCTGCTGCGCGCCGGACTGGCGACGGTGGCCGTGGCGGAGCTGGGCCGGCGACGGGCCGGCGGCGCCCGGGTCTTCCCGGCGCACACGAGCCTGGCCGCGCCCGCCTGGGTGCTGGAACGTGGCCTGTGCGCGTGGCTGGCTGTGGGCCGGCGGCTGCGCGGCGGGGTGCCCTACGCGGGCGCCCGGCTGCGGACGGCGGCCCACCCCACAGGGGTCCTGCGCCGGCGGATGGCGCGGCGCCGCCCCGACGATCTGGTGCTGTGGGTGGAGACCGGGGCGGTGCCCCCGCCGCCGCTGCGCGCCGAGGTGTAAGGAAGGGCCCCTTTTTGTCGCCCAGGCGATAAAAAGGGGCCCTTCCTTACCGAGAGCGCGGACCTTCAGGAGGACCGCACCTGCTCGGCGCTGTGCCGGACGTCCTGGGCGGCGGCGCGGCCGTCGTCCTTGACCGCGTACGCGGCGTCCTGCGCGGTGGCCTTCACCGACTCGGCGGCGTGCTGCGCCGGCTCGCGCAGCTCGTCCTTCAGCTCGGTGGCGACCTCACCCAGCTTCTCCTTGACGACGCCGCCGTGCTCGGCGGCCTTCTCCTTGACCTGCGCGGCGACCTGCTGCTCGCGGCGGGTGGCCGGGATCAGCGAGGAGACCAGCATGCCGACACCGAAGGCGATCACGCCGGCGGCGATCGGGTTGCCCTCGGACTTGCGCCGCACCACCTGCGGCGCCCGGTGCGCGGCGTCGCTCACCGTGGCGGCGGCGGACTGCGCCTTGTCGCCCACCGTGGACGCCATCGAGGAGGCGTGGTCGCCCACCGAGTGGGCGGCGTGGCCGGTGCCGTGGCCGAGATCCGATGCGGTTCCCATCACCTTGTCCTTCACGTTCGTCAGCGCGCTGCGGACGCGCTGCTTGCGGTCGTCGACGATGCGGCTCGGGCTGACCTTGTACGCCAGGGCGTCCACGTCCGAGCTGAGGTTGTTGCGGGTGGCTTCGATCTCGCGGCGGATCTGCTCGGGATCGGTGCTCATCGGATGACTCCCTCCGGGTGCGGCTTGAGCGCGTCGGGGATGCGCTGCACGCTGTCGTTCGTCTGCTTCAGGCCGCGGATCCGCTCGGCGTTCTTCTTGCCCATCGAGTACAGGACCGCCGCGACAGCGGCCCAGATGACGGCCACGATCAGCGCGGCCAGCCCGGAGTCCATGACGTTGTCGAGGAACTGCCAGATCGCGATCGAGACGAAGAGCGCCACCATGTAGCCGCCGAAGCCGGCGCCGCCGAACAGTCCGGCGGCCTTGCCCGCCTTCTTGCCCTCCTGGCGGATCTCCGCCTTTGCGAGCTCGACCTCCTGGCGCATCAGCGTGGACAGGTCAGTGGTGACCTGACGCATCAGGTCGCCGAGCGAGCTGCCGCGCACCTCGTCGGCGTGGGGCGGGGCACCCGCCGCCTGATAGCCGGGGTCCTGCGTGGGTACGGTCATGCCGTCGCCTCCCTTCTGCCGGTGCGGCCGGTCACGGGCGGGGAGCGCCGGTCGACGGGACACCCGGCAGCGGGTCGGTGCGCTCCGGCGGCGGCAGCGGCTGACCGGTGCCACCCGCCGGGTCGGCCCAGGTGTTCGGGGCGCCGCCGGTCGGGTAGGTCGCGCCCGGCGCGGAGTAGCCCGGGTCCGGCTCGGCGTAGCTGCCCGGCGTCGGGTCGAGGTAGCCGCCCGGCGGCACCTGGTCCGGCACCTCACGCGCGGTCGGGATGACGGCGGTGCGGTCCGGGTCGTACGCCGGCCGCGCCGCGCTGTCGTCGCCGAGCGCGGTGATGTTGCGGGTGAGCCGCCCGGCGACCACGCCGAGCAGCGCCGCGCCGACGAGGAACGTGCCCGGGTTGCGGCGGGCGTAGCTCTTCACCTCGTTGAGCAGGTCACCCGGCTCCCGCTGCTCCAGCCAGCCGGCCACGCCGTGCACGCGCTCGGCCGCCTGGTGGGCCAGCTCGGTGACCGGCCCGGAGCCGCCGCCCTGCTGCGCCATGGTGCGCATCTCGTCGGCGAGCGAGCGCAGTCCGCTGGCGGCGCGCTGCTGCTGCTGACCGGCCTGGGCGGCGACCTGGGTGCGGGTCTCGCCGTAGAGGTCGCGGGCCTGCCGCTTGGCCTCGCCGACCACCTCCCGGCCCTGCTCCTTGGCGGTCTGCGCGACGGCGCCGCCCGCGTTCGCGGCGTCGGAGCCGACCTGGCGGGCCTGGTCACGTACGCCGCCACCACCGTTCGTCGACTGGTACGTGGCCGAACTGGGGGAAAGATCCTGAGTCATGGTGTCCCTTCCGCTCGTGTGTTCCCAGCGGGGTGTCTTCGGGGGGTACGCGGATTTGTTTCCGCGTGACAATCGCCCTACCCCAGGTCGGCGGCTCCATGCCTGATTCGTGAATTCTCTGCGGGAGTGCCCTGCCCCGGTCAGACAATGGGGTGCCCGCCCGCCCGGGCGGCGGCGAGTTCCACGGGGGTGACAGGGATGGCACGTGACCTGCGCGAACACGCGCCCGCCCGGCCTGCGGTGCAGAAGGTCGCCCTCGCGGCGGCCGCCGTCTTCGCGCTCATCGGCGTGCTCGGTTTCATTCCCGGCATCACCACGCACTACGGCGAGCTGACGTTCGCCGGGCACCACTCCGAGGCGAAGCTGCTCGGGGTGTTCCAGGTGTCGGTGCTGCACAACCTGGTGCACCTGCTGTTCGGGCTGGTCGGGCTCGTGATGGCCCGGCGGCTGGCCGGGGCGCGGGTCTTCCTGGCCGGTGGCGGCGCGCTCTACCTGGTGCTGTGGCTGTACGGCTTCGCCATCGACCGCGACACCGCTGCCAACTTCGTGCCGGTGAACGACGCCGACAACTGGCTGCACCTGGTCCTCGGGTTCGGCATGCTCGCCGCCGGTCTGCTGCTCAACAACAACCTCGGCACCGGCACCCCGGTGGAGGCCCCGTTCGACCGCCCCTGACCAGGCGCGACACGCCGGTGCGGCGTTTGCCCCGGCCCGGCGCCGGGCCGGAGGACAACCGCGACCACGCCCGCCCCGAGCGTCAGGCCACCGGTCAGGCCGCCACCGGCAGCCGCTTGGCGAAGCAGACGCTGTACGGGTTGTCCACGTAGTCGCCGTACACCGGGATCGGCTCGTAACCGCTTGATCGGTAGAGCGCGATCGCGGCCGGCAGGTAGGTGCCGGTCTCCAGGCACACCGTGCGGTGCCCGTGCCGGAACGCCAGCTCCTCCAGCGCCACCAGCATCTGCCGGGCGATGCCCCGCCCCCGGTACGCCGGACGCACGTACATCCGCTTCAGCTCGCCGGTGTCGGCGTCGAGTGCCTGGAGCCCACCGCAGCCGACGGCCCGGCCGCCCACCACGGCGGCCAGGTAGTGGATGTCGGTGTGCACGACTGTGACCTGCCCGTCCAGCCCGCCGTCCGCGTCGCGCAGTTCACGCTGCTGGGCGACGACGAGCGCGGCGATCTCCGGATCGGTGGCGGGACGGGACTCGATCAACATGCCCGTACGCTAGATCGGCCTGATTTCGCGCAGGTTTCCCGCCACCGACCCGGAAACGGCTACTCGGCGTCCGCTTCCGCCACCGGCGCGGCCTCGACCTCGTCCTCCGGCCGGACCCGGCGGGCCTTGCGGGCCGCCAACCGGTCGGACGCCGACGGACGGTTCGACTTCTCCTCGAGCCGTACGTCGGTGCCCCGGTTACCGGGTACGAAGTCGACGCCGGCGTAGAGCGTCGGCTGCCAGTCGAACTCCCGGTCGCCGATGCGCACCAGGTCACCGGCCTGCGCGCCGGCCTTCGCGAGCTTCTCCTCGACGCCGAGGCGGGCCAGCCGGTCGGCCAGGTAACCCACCGCCTCGTCGTTGTCGAAGTTGGTCTGCTTGACCCAGCGCTCCGGCCGGCTGCCGCGCACCGTGTACGAGCCGTCCGGCTCGGCCTCGATGGTGAAGCCGGCGTCGTCGACCGCCTTCGGGCGGATCACGATCCGGGTCGGCTCGGCCGGCGGGGCGGCGCGGCGACCCTGCTCGACCAGCTCCGCCATCGCGTACATCAGCTCGCGCAGACCCTCGCGGGTGGCGGTGGAGACGTCGAAGACGCGCAGGCCACGCGCCTCCAGGTCGGGGCGGACGATGTCGGCGAGGTCCTTGCCGTCCGGCACGTCGATCTTGTTGAGCGCGACCAGCCGGGGCCGGTCGGCCAGGCCGCCGTACTGGGACAGCTCGGACTCGATGGCGTCGATGTCGGCGAGCGGGTCGCGGCCGGGCTCCAGCGTCGCGGTGTCGATCACGTGCACCAGCACGGCGCAGCGCTCGACGTGGCGGAGGAACTCCAGGCCCAGGCCCTTGCCGCTGGCCGCACCAGGGATCAGGCCCGGCACGTCGGCGACGGTGAAGGTGTGGTTGTCGACCCGGACCACGCCCAGGTTCGGCACCAGCGTGGTGAACGGGTAGTCGGCGATCTTCGGCTTGGCCGCGGAGATCACCGAGATCAGCGACGACTTGCCGGCCGAGGGGAAGCCGACCAGGCCCACGTCGGCGACGCTCTTGAGCTCCAGCACGACGTCGAGCCGGTCGCCGGGCTCACCCAGCTCGGCGAAGCCCGGCGCCTTGCGGCGGGCGTTCGCCAGCGAGGCGTTGCCGCGCCCGCCCCGGCCGCCCCGGGCCGCCTCGAACGTGGTGCCGACGCCGACCATGTCGGCCAGCACCTCGCCGTCGAGGCTCTGCACGACGGTGCCGTTCGGCACCTTGATGAGCAGGTCGCGGCCGTTGGCACCGTCCCGGTTCGAGCCGGCGCCGCCCTTGCCGTTCTCGGCCTTCAGGTGCGGCCGGAAGTGGAAGTCGAGCAGCGTGGTGACCTGCGCGTCGACCACCAGCGACACGCTGCCGCCGTGGCCGCCGTTGCCGCCGTCCGGCCCGCCGAACGGCTTGAACTTCTCCCGGTGGATCGAGACACAGCCGTGCCCGCCGTCGCCGGCCTGCATGTGCAGGACGACCCGGTCAACGAACGTCGTCACGACGCCAATCCTTCCAGCGGGGTCCGCCCCGCACGTGAAAAAGCGAAGCGGGCCGGGACTCGAGGTCCGCGGCCCGCAACGCTTTCAGAACTACTGCTGCGGCACGATGCTGACGGTCTTGCGACCGCGCTTGGTGCCGAACTGAACCGAACCGGCGGCCAGCGCGAACAGCGTGTCGTCGCCGCCACGGCCGACCAGGTCACCGGGGTGGAACTTGGTGCCACGCTGACGGATGAGGATCTCACCCGCGCTGACGACCTGACCACCGAAGCGCTTCACGCCGAGCCGCTGGGCCGCGGAGTCACGGCCGTTACGCGAGCTGGACGCACCCTTTTTGTGAGCCATTGGAGGACGACCTACTTCCCGCTGGAGATGCCGGTCACCTTGACCTGGGTCAGCGGCTGGCGGTGACCCTGGCGCTTGTGGTAGCCGGTCTTGTTCTTGAACTTGTGGATCCGGATCTTCGGGCCCTTGGTGTGCGCGGCGATCTCGCCGGACACCGCGACCTTCGCGAGCTTCGCCGCGTCGGTCACCAGGTCGTCACCGTCGACGAGGAGCACCGCGGTGAGCTTCACCGCGTCGCCGGGGGCACCGGCGAGCTTCTCGACCTCGATCACGTCGCCCTCGGCGACCTTGTACTGCTTGCCGCCGGTCTTGACGATCGCGTACATCGGAGGCGGACTCCCTGTCGTTGAGGCTACTGGCGTCTATTCCACCGCAGTCGGCTGTCACACCGTTCGCGGTCGTTCCCACGGCGTCTCGCCGGGAGCCGTGACACCGGCAGCGCGGGCACGCGGGAACTCGGCACACCAAAAGTGCGCCGCAGGCAAGGGTACGCCATACCCGGCCCGCCCCCCAAACCGGGCCCGCGGTCCGCGGCCTCCCGGCGGCCGGCGGACACGACAGAACCCCTGAATCCACCCATAGCGCGCGGATTCAGGGGTCCTGTTCGAGCAGGTCAGAGCCTCACGGCCGGGTACGCCGCCGGGCGCCACCACGGCGTGCCCGCCGGCGCGGGGCGCCGCTGTCGTCGTCGTTGTCGCCGTCACCGATCGCGTCCGGGTCGTCGGCGGCGGCCAGCCGGGCCGAGTCGCCCTCCTGGCTGTCCGCGACCGCCGGGGCGGCCGGCGTGTCCGTCTCGAACCGGGACAAGTCGTAGCCCTGGGTGTCGTAGTAGTCGTCGTCGGTCTCGACCACCTCGGCGACGGTCCGCTCCGGGGCGGCCGGCGCGGCAGGCGGCTCGACGGCCGGCGGCTGCACGGCGGCGGGCTCCGGCGCGGCCTCCACGGCGGGCTTCTCCGCGGCGGCCTTGCGGCCCCGGCGCCGGCCGCTCTTCTCCTCGACCGGTGCGGTGACAGCCGAGGCGACCGCCTTGACCTTCTCCCCCGCCCCGCCGCGCGGCTTCTCCGGCACCGGCTCGGTGTGGATGATCACGCCCCGGCCCTTGCAGCACTCGCAGGTCTCGCTGAACGCCTCCAGCAGGCCCGCGCCGATGCGCTTACGGGTCATCTGCACCAGGCCGAGCGAGGTGATCTCGGTGACCTGGTGCTTCGTACGGTCCCGGCCGAGGCACTCGGTGAGCCGGCGCAGCACCAGCTCCCGGTTCGACTCCAGGACCATGTCGATGAAGTCGATCACCACGATGCCGCCGAGGTCACGCAGCCGCAGCTGGCGCACGATCTCCTCGGCCGCCTCCAGGTTGTTGCGGGTGACCGTCTCCTCCAGGTTGCCCCCGGAGCCGGTGTACTTGCCGGTGTTGACGTCGACGACGGTCATCGCCTCGGTGCGGTCGATCACCAGCGAGCCGCCCGAGGGGAGGAAGACCTTCCGGTCCAGCCCCTTGAGGATCTGCTCGTCGATCCGGTACTCGGCGAACACGTCCGCCACCCCGGCGTGCCGGCGCAGCCGCGCCACCAGGTCCGGCGAGACGTGCGACAGGTACGACTCGACCAGGTCGTACGCCGGCTCGCCCTCGATGACCAGCTCGCGGAAGTCCTCGTTGAAGAGGTCCCGGACCACGCGGATGACCAGGTCCGGCTCCTCGTAGAGCAGCACCGGGGCGCCGCCCTCGGTCGCCTTGGCTTGGATGTCCTCCCACTGCGCCTGGAGCCGCTTGACGTCACGCGCCAGCTCGTCCTCGCTGGCGCCCTCGGCCGCGGTCCGGACGATCACCCCGGCGCCGTCCGGCACCAGCTTCTTCAGCACGTCCCGCAGCCGCTTGCGCTCGGTGTCGGGCAGCTTGCGGCTGATCCCGGAGGCGTTGCCGTTCGGCACGTAGACCAGGTGCCGGCCGGAGAGCGCGATGTGGCTGGTCAGCCGCGCGCCCTTGTGCCCGATCGGGTCCTTTGTCACCTGCACCAGCACCGAGTCGCCGGAGCGCAGCGCCTGCTCGATCGAGCGGGCCCGGCCCTCCAGGCCGGTGGCGTCCCAGTTGACCTCACCGGCGTACAGGACCGCGTTGCGCCCGCGCCCGATGTCGACGAAGGCCGCCTCCATGCTCGGCAGGACGTTCTGGACCTTGCCCAGGTAGACGTTGCCGGCCATGGTGCCGGACGAGTTCCGCGTGACGTAGTGCTCCACGAGCACGCCGTCCTCGAGCACGGCGATCTGGGTACGGTCACCGCGCTGGCGGACCACCATCACCCGGTCCACCGCCTCGCGGCGGGCCAGGAACTCCGACTCGCTCAGGATCGGCGGGCGGGTACGTCGCTGCTCGCGGCCGTCCCGCCGCCGCTGCCGCTTGGCCTCCAGCCGGGTCGAGCCGGAGACACCCTGCACCTCGTCGACCGGCTTGCGCGGCTCACGGATCTTGACGACGGTCGGCACACCGTCCTCGGCGGCGGTGTCCGCCTCCCCCGCTCCCCGGCGGCGACGACGGCGACGGCGACGGGTCATCCCCTCGCCCTCGGCCTCCTCGGCCTCCTCGTCCTCCGCGGACTCCTCGGCCTCGCCCTCGGCGGCCTCGGCCGCGACGGGCTCCTCGCCGTCCTCGTCGTCGGCCTCGTCCGCGCCGCCCTTGCCCCGGCCACGACCCCGGCGGCCCCGGCGACGGCGACGCCGGCCCGCGGCCGTCTCGTCGTCCTCGTCCCCCTCGACGGCCTCCTCGGCCTCGGCGGCGGACTCCTCCTCGGCGGCCTCCGGCTCGACCTCGGCCTCGACCGGCTCGACCTCACGGCGGCCGCGACGGCGGCGCCGGCCGGTCTCGACCGCTTCCTCGATCGGCTCCTCCGCCGCCGGGTACGTCACCTGGACGGCCGGCGCCTCGTCGGGCTGCGGCGCCATGAACAGGACGGTCGGCGCGGAGAGCGCGGCACGACGGCGGCGGCTGGTGGGCGGCGGCGTCTCGGCCGGCTCCTCGGCCACGCGCGGCACGGCGGCGCCCGTCGACACGACGCCCGTCGCGTCCGCCGGGCCGCCGCTGCGGGCCAGGTCGACCTCCTGGGTACGCGCGGCAGCGGCGCCCGCGTCCTCGACGGTCCCGCCGGTCTCGCTCTCGGCGTCCTCGTCCTCGATGTCCTCGACGGTGCTCTCGGCGGCGCCGGTGCTCGCCGTACCGGCGGCGGCCCTGCTCCCGCTGGTGGTCTTGTCGCCGGCGGCGGTGGTCTTGGCGGCGGCGCGCCGGCGGGTACGGGTCCGGCCGGCGGTACCGGCGGTCTCTTCGGTGGCGGTCCCGGCCGGGGCGGCGGCTTCGCCGCCGTCGATGTCGGCGCGTCCCTCGGCGATCAGATCGCCACCGGGCGCGGACACCGGCCCGTCGATCATGCCGTCCGCGGGCGCCTGCCCCGCGGCGGCGGTCTCGTCCGGGGCGACGGTCTCGGCAGCCGGCGTGGCCTTGCGGCGACGGGTCCGGGTCACCTTGACCGGCGGCACGACCTCCTCCGAGGCGGCCTCCACCCCGGCTGCGGCCACCGGCTCCTCGACCGCCTTCGCCGGCGTCGCCTTACGACGCCGCCGGGTGGTCTTGGGCGCGGTGTCCAACTCACCGGCGATCGGTGCGAACACCTCGGCCTGCGGCGACTCGCCGCTGCCGGTCACCGTGCCGGACGCCTCGACCGGCGCGTCGGTCTGCTCCGGCTGGTTCAGCGGAGCGGCCTTGCGGCGGCTGGCCCGCTTACGGGCCGGCGGCTTGGTCTCGGCGACGCCCTCCACGGTGCCTTCCGTGGTGGCTCCCTCGGCGCCGGCCGGGGTCGCGCTCGCGGCGCTGCCGGAGGCGGTGGCGGCACTGTCGGCGGTCGTCCCGGTCGGCTCTGCGCCGGTCCGTTCGCCGCCCTCGGGCTCGTTCTCGAGCATGGACGTTCTCCAGTTCTGGCCGCCCCGGGCGCGGGTGAGCGCTGCCACGCAGGGTTGCCGCAAAGGTGTTTCCGCCGGGCGCGCAAACGCGCGACCGCCGAAGTCTGCCTGCCAGAGCGTTGACCGACGGTCAGCGCTCTCCGATGGTTGCCCCGTCGCGATCCGCTTCCAACGGATCGACGATCTCGCCCTGCGCGGTCAGCGTGCCCTGCGCCAGCCGAATCACCTTCGGGGTGACCGGCGGCTCCAGGGCGGCCACCGCGCGGAGGCCGGACAGGACGTCATCGGGCCGAACGGACGGGGTGACCTGCCGCACGACCAGTTCGAGTATCGCACACGGTACGGCCGCCGCCCCGGAAGGCGTCTCAGCCGGAGCCATCACATCGATTGATACCACTGCCGCTCGGGCGTCGAACGTACGCCGCCCCTGCTTGGTCATCCGCTCGACCTGGATCTCGTCGGCGGCGGTGAAGGCCGCCACCGCCTGCGCGAGCACCTTCGGGTCGACCTCGGGCAACTCGATGCGCCAGTACGACGCCTCGATCCGGTCGGCCAGGCTGCCACCGGTGGCCTCCACCGCGTCGAGCACGTCGAGTCCGGGTGAGAGGGCGCCGTCGAGGGCTTCGCGCAGCTTCGCCGGGTCGACCGGCTCACGGAGCCCGATCTCCAGGTACTCGGCCTCACTCGCCACACCCGTCGGGGCGGCCGAGGCGTAGGAGATCTTCGGGTGCGGGGTGAACCCCTGGGAGAAGGCGATCGGCACGCCGGCCCGGCGCAGCGCGCGCTCGAAGGCCCGGGCGAAGTCCCGGTGCGAGGTGAACCGCAGCGGCCCACGCTTGGCGTACCGGATACGGACCCGCTGGACGACGGGGGCCTGGCCGCCCTCGGGTTGAGGCTTTCTGGCGATCGTGAGCTCCTCGGCTGTGCCTGCGTATCGGTCTCATCCTGACGCAGCGCCCACCACGCCCCACACCCGGGGCCACCCCACCCACCCCAAACCCACCCAAACCCCGCCCTCGCCCACCCTGGCCCCCGCTCCACCCCGCGCTCGCCTCGCTGATCATGAAGTTAGCGGCGAAGTCGATCTCCGAATGTGCCGCCAACTTCATGGTCGTCGGGCCGAGGGCGTGCCGGGTGGGCGGGCGGGCGCGGGCGGTGCAGGGCGGGGCGGTAGGGGTGTGGGTCAGGAGCGGTTGTCGCCGGGTGGGGCGTAGGGGCTCTGGCCGGGTGGGGCGTGGTGGGCCTGGCCCTGCGGCGGATAGGCGCCCTCGCCCGGCGGGTACGCACCGGGTTGGGGATATCCACCCGGCTGCGGGTATCCGCCCTGCTGGGGATAGCCGCCCTGCTGAGGGTGCGCGCCGTGCGGCGGGTAGCCGCCGGGTGTGCCGTAGCCGGGCGGCTGGGCGGCCGCCTGACCGGCGGGCACCGGCGGGCCCTGACCGTTCAGCCGGTCCAAGTCCTCGTCCGGGATCGCGCCGGCCCGGGCCAGTTCGCGCCGGTGACGGCGGCGGTTCCAGATCAGGAACGCCACGAGCGCCAGCAGGACCACGAGCGCCACGGCGATGCCGATGCCGATGACCATCACCTGCTGGTCGGTGGGGCCGCCCCGGTCGCCGTACTTCGTCACGTCGAAGTTGTCGTCCTCGGCGGCGGCCGGTGGCGCTGACGCGCTCGGCGCGGCAGCCCCGACCAGCGGGTTCGCCGACACCCCCGGCACGTCGGCGGTGAGCGCCGCCACCGGGTCGATCCGGCCGAAGCCGAACCGGGGGTCCCGACCGGGCGGGCCCGCGTCCCGGGCGGTGCGGATGATCCGGTTGATCACGTCGGGCGCGGACAGCTTCGGGTACTTCGACCGGATCAGCGCCGCGACGCCGGAGACGACGGCGGCGGCGTCGGAGGTGCCGTCACCCCAGCCGTAGCCCCGGTCCGGTCCGATGTTGTAGACCTCGTCACCGGGCGCGGCGATCACCGCCTCCGGCCCCGAGGCCGATCCGGACCAGAAGCCCCCGCCCCGGACCGTGCCGGTCACCGCGATCACGCCGGGGATCTTGGCGGGTGAGGTGACGTCCGGGCCGGCCTGCCGGGCGTTGCCTGCGGCGGCCACCACGACCACGTCGCGCTCCAGCGCGTACCGGATCGCGGCCTCCTCGACCTCCTCCACGGCTCCGGCACCGCCGTACGACAGGTTGAGCACCTTCGCCCCGCCGTCGACGGCCATCCGGATGCCCCGCGCGGAGTCGTCCGAGGTGAACGCGTCGCCGGCGGGCTTCCGGATGGGCAGGATCCGGGCGTCGGGCGCGATGCCCACCACCCCGGTCCCGTTGGCCGCGATGATCCCCGCCATGTGGGTGCCGTGACCGTCCGGGTCGCGCCGCCCGTCGCCGGAATCGCGGGTGCTTCCCCCGGCCAGCAACTGGCCCCGCATGTCGGGGTGCCCGGCGTCGACGCCGGTGTCCACCACGCCCACGACGACGCCCCGGCCGGTGGAGATCTGGTGCGCCCGGTCGATCCGCAGCTCGTCCAGATACCACTGCTCGGCGCGACGCGGAGCGGCGACCGCCGGCTGGGCGGCGCCCAGCAGCATCAGTCCGGCAAACAGACCGGCAGCCACCGGCCGGAGCGCGCCGACGTGCACCTTCATCCGTCCGTCCTCATCGCAGGATGCCCGGGGACGCACCGTCACCGGTGCCCCACGGATCGTCGTCCTCAGTCAACCATGACGAGTGCCCTGCCGCGTCGCCGCCGTGACCGGCGCCGCCGTGACCGCCCATCATCCCGCCGCCCATCATTCCGGCGCCGGCCATCCCGCCACGCGCACCGGCCGCGCCGCCCGGGCCCGCCGCGGCCGCGGCCTTCAGCGCGCTGGCCGCGCTGGTGAGCGGCGGAACCTTGCCGTTGCCGCCGCCGACCATGCCGGGCAGGCCGCCCATGGCCATGCCGCCGGCCGCGCCGATCCCACCGCCGCCGATCCCACCGGCCGAGCCCAGGCCGGCGCCACCGCCGCCGAAGCCGCCGCCACCGGCGCTCAGTCCACCCGCGCCACCGCCGACGCCACCGGCCCCGAGGCCGAGCGTGCCGGGCCCGCCGGCGGTGACCGTGCCGGGCCCGCCGGCGCCGGCCAGACCGCTGCCGTACTCCGGTGTGCCCGAGCCGGGGGCGCCACCGAGCTCGGGGATGCCCCCGGTGGTCGGCGGGGTGTAGGAGCCGCCGCCCGGCAGGCCGCCGCCGGGCCCACCGGGGGGCGGCGTGTACGAGCCACCACCGGGCGTGCCGCCACCGATGCCGGTGCTGCCGATGGACGGCATCGGGCCGCCGCCGGGCATGCCACCGCCGGGCATACCGCCGCCGGGCATACCGCCGCCGGGTGCGCCGCCACCGGGCAGGCCACCACCGGGTACGCCCGACGGGGGAACACGCGGGTCGCCCCGGTAGCCGTCGCCGAAGTCGTTCTTGGGCTGGGGTACGGCCAGCTTGGGGCGCTCGGCCTCGACCGCCGCCGGCAACGGCGACATCGCCGCGTTGGCCGCCTTCTGGTTGTCGTTGTACCAGTTGTCGAGGTGCGACTTGGTGTCCCACCAGCCGCCACGCTTCTGGTCGCTGGCGTTGCCGTCGATCTTCATGGTGGCTTCGAGGTCGTCGGCCTTGTCGCGGAACGCGCCGTCGGCGTACAGGGACTGGTTGCCCTGGTAGTCGCTGCGCAGGGCGGCGAGGAAGCCGGACTGGCTCTCCCCGTCGCGGGCGTCGTCCAGCTCGGTGCCGCCGGGCAGGCTCCACTCGTTCCAGCCGAAGTTGTCCATCAGCGGGATCGGGATGCTCGCCACCGTCTTGCGGATGTCACCCTCGATCCGCGACAGCGCGCCACTGACGTTGCTGGCGTGCGTGATGAGGTCCTCGATGTCCTTGCCGATCTCGGACAGGTGCTCGCGGTACGCGTCGCCGCCGCTGCCCTTCCAGCCGGCGAGCATCCCGGGCAGGCCGCCGGTGTGCGGGCGCTCCTGGCCGGCCGCGATCGGACCGACGAACGACCGGCCGACGAGGGAGTCGCGCAGGTGGCCCAGAGCGGTGGAGAGGTTGCTCCACCCCGAGCCGACCACGCCGACGGTGTACGGATCCGCCGACAGCGTCACCTCGCGGACACAGCGTTCCCAGGTGGCTCCAGCCATGACCGTCTCCTCTCTCAGGCCGGGTACGGGTAGGTGGGCGGCTCGGCGCCACCGGGCGGCGGAGCCGCGGACTCCAGCAGCCGTTCGATGTCCTTGCCGTTCGCGGCGTTGCGCTCCTCGGCGTCGCGGAACGCCTTGGCGATGTCCTCGGTGCCCTTCTTCAGGCCGGCCAGCTTGGCCGAGAGACCCTTGAGGTGGGCCTCCATGTTGGCCGTCGAGCGTTCCAGCGCCTGCCACTGCAACCGGGCGTCGGCGAACGCGCCGAACGGGGTGCCGTTGGGCATGATCTGCGGGCTGTTGCTGTCGCCCTTCATGTCCTCCTTGATGCGTTGCATCTCCCAGGAGATGGTGTCCTCGACGTACTGCTTGAGGCGCTCGATGTACTCGGCCGCCGCATCCAGGTCCTCGACGCTGACGTGCAGATCGCCGGTGTCCGGCGGATTGATGCCCATGCTGCCTGTCCTCCCCGCTACCGGCGCGGCCGGTCCATTACGGACGCAGCGTATCGAGGAAGGACCAGTCGGGGCACCCCCACCCCGCGTACCGCGGCGGTCACCGGAGACGACGGAGCGCGGGAACCCGTGTCGGGTTCCCGCGCTCCGGTGCGTACGGGCGGGCTCAGCCCTGGGCGGCGGCGGGCAGCTTCAGCCCGTTGACCGGGGTGAGCGGCAGCAGCTTGCGGCCGGTCGGGCCGATCTGGATCTCGGTGTCCATGGACGGGCAGACTCCGCAGTCGAAGCAGGGCGTCCAGCGGCAGTCGTCCTGCTCGTACTCCGACAGCGAGTCCTGCCAGTCCTGCCAGAGCCAGTCCTTGTCCAGGCCGGAGTCGAGGTGGTCCCAGGGCAGGACCTCCAGTTCCTCGCGCTCGCGGGTGGTGTACCAGTCGAGGTCCACGCCGTACGCGGGCAGCACCTCGGCGGCGGCGTCCACCCACCGCTGGTACGAGAAGTGCTCGCTCCAGCCGTCGAAGCGGCCGCCGTTCTCCCAGACCTTGCGGATCACGGAGCCGACCCGGCGGTCGCCCCGGGACAGCAGGCCCTCGATCAGCGACGGCTCGCCGTCGTGGTAGCGGAAGCCGATCGCCCGGCCCAGCGACCGGTCGCTGTTGATCGCCTGCTTGAGCAGCTTGAGCCGGCCGTCGATGACCTCCGGCCGCTCCATCGAGGCCCACTGGAACGGGGTGTGCGGCTTCGGCACGAACCCGCCGATGGAGACCGTGCAGCGGATGTCCTTGGACCCGGTGGCGGCGCGGCCGGCCCGGATCACCTCGTGCGCCATGTCGGCGATCTCCAGGACGTCCTCGTCGGTCTCGGTGGGCAGGCCGCACATGAAGTAGAGCTTCACCTGCCGCCAGCCGTTGGAGTACGCGGTGACCACGGTGCGGATGAGGTCTTCCTTCGACACCATCTTGTTGATCACCTTGCGGATCCGCTCCGACCCGCCCTCGGGGGCGAAGGTCAGACCGGTCCGGCGGCCGTTGCGGGACAGCTCCTGGGCCAGGTCGATGTTGAAGGCGTCCACCCGGGTCGACGGCAGCGACAGCGAGACGTTGGTGCCGGCGTACTGCTCGGCCAGGCCGGAGCACATGTCGCCGATCTCGGAGTGGTCGGCCGACGACAGCGACAGCAGGCCCACCTCGTGGAAGCCGGAGAACTCCAGCCCTTCCTTGACCATCTGGCCGACGGTGGTGATCGACCGCTCCCGCACCGGGCGCGTGATCATGCCGGCCTGGCAGAACCGGCAGCCCCGGGTGCAGCCCCGGAAGATCTCCACCGCGTACCGCTCGTGGACCGTCTCGGCGAGCGGCACCAGGGGCTTCTTCGGGTACGGCCAGGCGTCCAGGTCCATGGTCGTGCGCTTGTGCACGCGGAACGGCACGTCCGGTCGGTTCGGCACGACCCGCTGGATCCGGCCGTCCGGCAGGTAGTCGACGTCGTAGAAGCGCGGCACGTAGACGCTCTCGGTCCGGGCCAGCCGCAGCAGCAGCTCGTCCCGGCCGCCCGGGGAGCCCTCCGCCTTCCACTCCCGCACGATGGCGGTGATCTCCAGGACCGCCTCCTCGCCGTCGCCGAGCACCGCGGCGTCGACGAAGTCGGCGATCGGCTCCGGGTTGAACGCGGCGTGCCCGCCGGCCACGATCACCGGGTCGGCGTCGGTGCGGTCGGCGGCGAGCATCGGGATGCCGGCCAGGTCGATCGCGGTGAGCAGGTTGGTGTAGCCCAGCTCGGTGGAGAACGAGACGCCGAACACGTCGAAGTCACGCACCGGGCGGTGGGCGTCGACGGTGAACTGCGGCACGCTGTGGGCGCGCATCAGCTTCTCCAGGTCCGGCCAGACCGCGTACGTCCGCTCGGCCAGCACGTCGGGCAGCTCGTTGAGCACCTCGTACAGGATCTGCACGCCCTGGTTGGGCAGGCCCACCTCGTACGCGTCCGGGTACATCAGCGCCCACCGGACGGTCGCGGCGTCCCAGTCCTTCACCACCGCGCCCAGCTCTCCACCCACGTACTGGATGGGCTTGGTCACCTGCGGCAGCAACGGCTCCAGCCGGGGCCAGACCGAGTTGGCGGCGGCGGGACGCGGGGTCGTGGACGGGGCACTCATGATGCCCAAGCGTACGCGGTGCCCCCGCCCTCTCCCGCGCCCGCGCCCGTGTCCACCGCGTTGATCAAGGAGTTTGCGGACTGTCCCACGCTCCCACCGGACACGAACTCCTTGATCACCGGAGTGGGGGCCCGGGGCGGGCGGGATTCGTCCCGGGTGGCGGGGCGGTACTAACCTCGCAACGGGCGCGAGAGGAGATAGCCGCGATGCCGCAGCCGCAGCCGGGGGCGGACCGGCCGGCCGACGGGGCCGAGATGCCGTCCGTCACCGAGCCGGCGACCGCCGCCGACACCGAGGACGCCACCGGCGCCTCGGCTCCGGCGTCCCCGTCCACCACGCCGGAGGGCGCCGACGACCCGACCTCCGCCGACGACCCGACCTCTGCCGACGTTCCGGCCGAGCAGCCGTCCGGCGCCGCCGAGAGCAGGCCGCACGACGGTACGCCCCACCGCCCGCCGTCCGCCGTCGCGCCGGATGAGCAGCCGCACTGCGCCGATCCCGGTGACCAGCCGTCCGGCGGCGCGGCGCCCGCCTCCCCGCCCGACGTCCCGGTCACGCCCAGCCCGGCGGCCTCGACCACCGGCCCGCAGCCGGCCCCCGCCGAGCAGTCGGAGCAGGCCGAACCCGCGCGGCAGGACGGGCGGGCGCTGCCGGAGGACCGCCCCGAGCCGTCCGAGCAGGCCGAACCGGCACGGCGGGACCAACGCGCCGAACCGGCGGGCGAGCCGGCAGACCCGGCCGACACCACCGCGCTCGACGGCACGAGCCCGAACCCACCGGCGAGCACGACGACCGCCGACGCCCCCACCGGCGACGCCGGAACGCCGGCCGACGCGGCCGACGCGCCCACAGACAGCGAGGCCCCGACCGCCGACGCCGGAACACCGGCCGGCATCGACGCCACCCCGCCCGTACCGGTGACCCGGGCGCGGGGATCCGCAGCGGTTCCCGGCCGCACCACGCCCGTCCCCACTCCGCGTACCGGGGGCCGGCCGGATCCGACCCGCATCGACGTCGCGCCGCAGCCACCCCGGGCCGCGACCACGCCGGATCCCACCAAGGTCGAGAACGTCCCGGCCTCCATCCGGGCCGGGAACACGCCGGACCCGACCCGCGTGGAGAACGCCCCGAACCCGACCCGGGCCGAGGCGCCCCGCTGGAGCGGTTCCGCAGCCGTCCCGCCACCGCCGGCACGCCGGCCCGCCTGGGGCGAGTCCGCCGAGCCCACCCCGGTGCCGCCGCTCGCGTCGCCGGAACACGCCACGCCTGTCGACCCGTGGGCGGGGGTGGACACCACCGGCTGGGAGCTGCACGCCCCGGAGCTGCCGCCACCGACGCCGACGCTGCCGTACACCGCGCCCTGGGCCGTGCCGAACAACCCGCACCCGGCGCACCCGGCGCCACCGGCGGCCCACCCGGCCGCTCACCCTGCCCCGCAACCGGCCCGTCCCGCGCCGCCCGCCGCCCGGCCGGTCTCGCCCCCGCCGCACAGCGCCCCGTACCCCGGACCGGCCCAGCCGGTCTCGCCGCCGCACCATCCCGCTCCGCCCGCCGCCCGGCCCCTGCCGCCCGCGGCGCCCGTCGCGCCGCCGGCGAAGCCCGGGCGGCCGCCGAAGCAGCGCCGGGGCAAGGCCGGTCCGCCTGTCGCACCGCCGCCGGGCTGGCAGCAGCCGCCGAAGCGGACCCGCCGCCGGCGCCGCTGGCCCTGGGTGCTGCTGCTCTCCGTCGCCTGCTGCTGCGGGCTCCCGCTCTGGTGGTTCCAGCCGATCTCCACCCAGTACCCGGCCAGCGCCACCCTCCCGGACCAGATCGACTCGATGCGGCTACGTCAGGACGACAGCAGCCGGGCCGCCGCCGAGGAGCTGAAGTCCCGGGTACGCGAGTCGAACCTGCTGGCCGAGGACACGTTCGCCGGCATCTACAGCACGAGCGACGGCAAGCGGGTGACGTTGTTCGGCACCACCGGGCTGCGGTTCAGCCCGGAGTCGGACGCCAAGTCGGAGATCGAACGTCTCGCCGGGGACTACGCCCTGCAGGAGTCGGTGGTGGTGGACACCGGTGTACGGGGACGCCACGAGCGCTGCGCCGTCGGCCGCGCGGACGGCGACTCGGTGGTGGTCTGCGTCTCGGCCGACCACGGCAGCCTCACCACCGGCGTGTTCACCCGGCTGTCGGTGGACGACAGCGGGCGGCTGCTGAACGACCTGCGCCAGCGCGTGGTGGTGCCGAAGTCCTGACCGCTCAGGCGGTCTGCTCGCCGCCGGCCTGGTCGGCGCGCTTCGGGGCGTAGCGCGGCACGTACTCCTGGCCGCTGAGCTTCTGGATCTCGGCCATCATCTCGTCGGTCATCGTGCGCAGCGACGTGCGGTCGTCGGGACGGCCGGTGAAGTCCAGCGGCTTGCCGAACTTCATAGTGATCTTGGCGCGGCCCGGTCGCGGGATCCGCGTACCGATGGGCTGGGCCTTGTCGGTGCCGGTCACGCCGACCGGGATGATCGGCACACCGGCGGCGATGGCCAGCCGGACGGTGCCGGTACGCCCGCGGTAGAGCCGCCCATCCGGGGAGCGGGTGCCCTCCGGGTAGACGGCGACCAGGTCGCCGGCCTTGAGCACCGGGATCGCCGCGTCGAACGCGGTCAGCGCCGCCCGGCCACCGGCCCGCTCGACCGGGATCGCGCCCAGGCCGGTGAGCACGAACTTGGAGAAGCCGCCCTTGAGGCCGGTGCCCTTGAAGTACTCCGACTTGGCCCAGAACGCCAGGTGCCGGGGCACCACGGTGCCGAGGAGCAGTTCGTCGGCGACGGAGAGGTGGTTGCTGGCGAAGATCGCGCCGCCGGTCGCCGGGATGTGCTCCAAACCCTCCACGTGCGGACGGAAGGCCAACCGGAGCGCGGGCGCCACGGTGAGCTTGCCGATGGTGTAGAGCAGGGGCACGGGTCCTCCGGCGGTCGTACGTGAAACAGGCGCTGTCACGGTAGCCGACGCGGCCGTCCGCCACCGAGCGGGTGGCCCGCAGTCCACTCGCTGGGTGCGGGCCCTCCTCCACCCGAGAGGGTGCAGGAGGGCCCGGTCCGCTCACACCTTGCGGACCGTCACCGTCACGCGCTCGCCCTCGCCGGCCTCGCCGGAGAAGCCGTCGAGGCCCTCGGCGAAGTCGATGCTGTCGGCGAGCACCTCCCGGGCCACGAACCCGGTGTACGCGGCGACCGCCGCGCGCACCTCCTCGGACGCCGAGACCGCCACCGTGATCCGGTCGGAGATGTCCAGATCGGCGTCGCGGCGGGCCTGCTGCACGACCCGGACCACGTCCCGGGCCAGCCCCTCGGCGGCGAGTTCCGGCGTGACCTCGGTGTCCAGCACGACCACTCCCTCACCGCCTGGTAGCGGCGCGGAGTGCTCGGCGTCGGCGGCGACCAGGCGCAGCTCGTACTCGCCCTCGGCCAGCGTGACCCCGGCGGCGACCGGGGCGCCGTCGCGCAGCTCCCACTCCCCCGCCTTGACCGCCTTGATGACCTGCTGGACGGCCTTGCCGACGCGCGGGCCGAGCGCCCGCGGCACCACGGTGAGCACCTGCTGGCAGTACGCGGACACCTCGTCGGTGAGCACGACCTCCTTGACGTTGACCTCGTCGGCGACCAGGTCGGCGAAGGGCCGCAGCTGGGCGGCGACGGGCGACGCCACGGTGAGCGTCGCCAGCGGCAGCCGTACCCGCAGGCCCTTGGCCTTGCGCAGCGACAGCGCCGCCGAGGCGACCGCCCGGACGTTGTCCATCGCGGAGACCAGCTCGTGGTCGGCCGGGAACTCGTCCGCCTGCGGCCAGTCGGTGAGGTGCACCGACCGCTCGCCGGTCAGCCCGCGCCAGATCTCCTCGGCGGTCAGCGGCGCCAGCGGTGCCACCACCCGGCAGAGCGTCTCCAGCACGGTCCACAGCGTGTCGAACGCGTCCGCGTCGCCGGCCCAGAACCGGTCCCGGGACCGGCGCACGTACCAGTTGGTCAGCGCGTCCAGGTAGGACCGCACGGTGGCGCAGGCGCCGGAGATGTCGTACGCGTCCATCTGCGCGCCGACGGTCGCGACCAGCTCGTTCGTCTTCGCCAGCACGTACCGGTCGAGCACGTTCGCCGAGTCGGTACGACGACGCGCGGTGTAGCCGTCGGCGTTGGCGTAGAGCGAGAAGAAGTACCAGACGTTCCACAGCGGCAGCAGCACCTGGCGCACCGCGTCCCGGATGCCCGACTCGGTGACCGCCATGTCGCCGCCGCGCAGCACCGGCGAGGACATCAGCATCCACCGCATCGCGTCCGACCCGTACGAGTCGAACACGTGGTAGACGTCCGGGTAGTTGCGCAGGCTCTTGGACATCTTGCGGCCGTCCGAGCCGAGCAGGATGCCGTGGCTCAGGCAGTTGCGGAACGCCGGCCTGTCGAACAGCGCGGTGGCCAGCACGTGCATGGTGTAGAACCAGCCGCGGGTCTGCCCGATGTACTCGACGATGAAGTCACCCGGGTAGTGGTGCTCGAACCACTCGCGGTTCTCGAACGGGTAGTGCACCTGGGCGAACGGCATCGAGCCGGACTCGAACCAGCAGTCCAGCACCTCCGGCACCCGGCGCATCATCGACTTGCCCGTCGGGTCGTCCGGGTTGGGGCGGACCAGGTCGTCCACCGCCGGCCGGTGCAGGTCGGTCAGGCGTACGCCGAAGTCCCGCTCGATCTGCTCCAGCGAACCGTAGACGTCCACCCGCGGGTAGTTCGGGTCGTCGGACTTCCACACCGGGATCGGCGAGCCCCAGAACCGGTTCCGGCTGATCGACCAGTCCCGGGCGTTCGCCAGCCACTTGCCGAACGAGCCGTCCTTGATGTGGCCGGGCGTCCAGTTGATCTGCTGGTTCAGCTCGACCATCCGGTCCTTGAACGTCGACACCGCGACGAACCACGACGACACCGCCTTGTAGACCAGCGGGGTGTCGCAGCGCCAGCAGTGCGGGTAGGAGTGGGTGTAGGTGTCCTGCCGCAGCACCACCCCCCGCTCCTTCAGCTCCCGGATCACCGGCTTGTTCACGTCGAAGACCTGCTCGCCCTGGTACGGCGGCACCAGCGCGGTGAACCGGGTGTGGTCGTCGACCGTCACGACGGTGGGGATACCGGCGGCGTTGCAGGTGTTCTGGTCGTCCTCACCGAAGGCGGGCGCCAGGTGGACGATCCCGGTGCCGTCCTCGGTGGTCACGAAGTCCGCGCCGAGCACCTGGTAGGCGTTCGGGCCGGCCGGCTCGACGAGGAAGTCGTACAGCGGCGTGTAGCGGCGTCCGACCAGGTCGCGGCCGTACACGGTGCCGACCTGCTCGTACCCCTCCAGCTCCTTGGCGTACGCGCCGAGGCGCGCGGCGCCGACGACGTAGCGCTCGCCGTCGCGTTCCAGCAGCGCGTACTCGATGTCGGGGCCGACGGCGAGCGCCAGGTTCGACGGCAGCGTCCACGGCGTGGTGGTCCAGACGCCCAGCTTGACCGGCCCGCGCAGCGGTTCCGGCGCGGTCTCGTCGGCGGTCAGCTCGAACCAGACGGTGAGCGTCGGGTCGTGCCGGTCCCGGTAGACGTCGTCCATCCGGGTCTCGGTGTTCGACAGCGGCGTCTCGCACCGCCAGCAGTACGCGAGCACCCGGAAGCCCTCGTAGACCAGACCCTTGTCGTGCAGGGTCTTGAAGGCCCACATGACGCTTTCCATGTAGTCCAGGTCGAGCGTCTTGTAGTCGTTGGCGAAGTCGACCCAGCGGGCCTGCCGGGTGACGTACCGCTCCCAGTCGTGGGTGAACTCCAGCACCGAGGTGCGGCAGGCGTCGTTGAACCGGGCCACGCCGAGGTCGAGGATCTCCGCCTTGGTGGTGATGCCGAGCTGCTTCTCGGCCACCACCTCGGCGGGCAGGCCGTGGCAGTCCCAGCCGAACCGGCGCTCGACGTGCTTGCCACGCATGGTCTGGTAGCGCGGCACCACGTCCTTGACGTAGCCGGTGAACAGGTGGCCGTAGTGCGGCAGGCCGTTGGCGAACGGCGGGCCGTCGTAGAAGACGTACTCGTTCTCGCCGTTCCGGCCCGCGTCGCGGGCCTCGACCGAGGCCTCGAAGGTCTTGTCGGCCGTCCAGTGCTCCAGCACCCGGCGCTCGACCGCGGGCAGGTCCGGGCTCGCCGGGACACCGGCGCCGGTCGGGTCGTGCAACGGATAGGCCATCGCCTGTCGCTCTCCCTCAGCAGCTCACTCGTCTGTGGTCTGCGAGGACGAGCCGAATCCGGTACGCCGTGACCGGCGTCCCGGGCGTGGCCCGCGGTACCACCCCGCTTGGCGGCCGAGGTGCGACCGCCCGCTCGTTGGCCGGCTGTGACGGGCCGTCCCGTCCGGTTCTACTGAGCCGGTCACCCGGCCGTTCTTCCGGAGGCTCGCCGGTGATGGCCGGGTCGTCGCCTGTGCCCGTCAAGCGTACTCGACCCCCCGCCCACCGCGCCGCCGAGTATCTCCCGCCCGTCTCCGCCCCGCCTCCGCCCCGCCTCCGCCCCGCCGATCATGAGGTTGACGGCGGAATCCGAGATCCACATCGCCGCCAACTTCATGATCAACGAGAGCCTGGGTGAAGGCCCGAGGGGTCAGCGGGAGGTGGGGGCCGGGAGGGTGGTGGTCCAGAGGGAGGTGCCGGCGCGGTCACGCAGGTGGACCGTGAGGGCCGCCGACGGGCCGTCGATCGTCACCTCGCCGAAGTGCTGGAAGCCCTCGGCCGGGGAGGTGTTGGCGCGCGGCGGCGCGTGCACGAAGACCGCCTTCGGGCCGAACGTGCCGTCCAGCGCGTTCGGGCCGAACGCGCCGGCGTGCGCCGGGCCGGAGACGAACTCCCAGAACGGGCTGAAGTCCCGCACCGCGGCGCGCGCCGGGTCGTAGTGGTGGGCGGCGGTGTAGTGCACGTCGGCGGTGAGGAACACCAGCCCGGTCACCCCGGCCCGGTGCGAGACGCGCAGCACCTCGGCGAACTCCAGCTCCCGGCCGGCCGGCGCGCCGGGATCGCCCTGCGCCACGCCCTCCTGCGCGGCGGACCCGTCCGGCACCACCACGCCGATCGGCAGGTCGTTGGCGATCACCTTCCAGGTGGCGCGGGACGCGCTCAGCTCCCGGATCAGCCACTCCCGCTGCGCCCGGCCGAGCAGGCCGCGGTTGCGGTCGGCGTACGTGTTGCCGTCGTTCGGGTCCTTGTAGGTGCGCATGTCCAGCACGAACACGTCCAGCAGCGGCCCGTACGACAGCTTGCGGTACATCGGCCCGCCCGACGGCACCGGCAGCCACTCGTGGAACGCCTGCCGGGCCCGGGCGGCGAGCACGTCCACCCGCTTCTCGCCGTACCGCTCGTCGGTCAGGATCTCCCCCGGGTACCAGTTGTTCACCACCTCGTGGTCGTCCCACTGGTTGATCTGCGGCACCTCGGCGGCGAACGCCCGCAGGTGCTCGTCGAGCAGGTTGTACGCGAACTGCCCCCGGTACTCGGTGAGCGTCTCGGCCACCTTGCTCTTCTCCGGCGTCACCACGTTGCGCCAGGTGCGGCCGTCCGGCAGGACGACGCTCTCGGCCAGCGGTCCGTCGGCGTAGACGGTGTCACCGCTGCACAGGAAGAAGTCCGGGCGGCGCTCCCGCATGGCCCGGAAGATCGCCAGGCCGTCGAAGTCGGTGCTGATCCCCCAGCCCTGCCCGACGATGTCGCCGGTCCACACGAACCGCACGTCACGCCGCTGGTGCCGGCCGGGGGCGGTGGCGAACGAACCGGTCAGCGGCTCGCTGCACAGGCCGTGCCGGTCCAGGCTCTCCACCCGTACCCGGTAGTGCAGCCGCTCCCCTGCGGGCAGGCCGCGCAGGCGGACCTTGCCGGTGAGGTCGCCGGTGGGGTCGACCACCGGGCCGCGCACCAGGCGGGCGCCGCGCAGGTCCGGCCGGCGGCTGACCTCGACCAGCATCCGGCCGGGCCGGTCCGCGCGGGTCCAGACCAGCGCCGAGTCGGCGGTCACGTCGCCGCTCTGCACGCCGTGGGTGAGCAGCGGCCGGCCGTTGCGCCGCAGGCCGGGTGCGGCGGGCGCGCCGGGCGCGCCGAGCAGCGCGCCGCCGGCGACTCCGGCACCGGCGACCAGGCCGGCGCGGAGCAGGGTACGTCGATCGAAGTGCGTCATGGGTTCTCCCGGTCTCGGCAGTGTCGCCAGCCCGGTCTACCGGCCGCAGGTGGCCGGGGACTCCGGTCGAGGTGACCGGCACGTCAACGACTGCTGTCCGGTGCCCCGGCATGACCACCGTCACACCGCCGGGCCGTCACACCGCACCCGCCGTGCCCCGTCCTGTGCGCGTACCCGAACCTCAAGGAGGCGGCGATGAGCCGGATGGACATGGCGGCGGTGGCACCGGAGGCGTACCAGGCCGTGCTGGGCCTGGAGAAGTACGTCCGGGCGAACGTGGACCACACCGTGCTGGAGCTGGTGAAGCTGCGGGCGTCGATGCGCAACGGCTGCGCGTTCTGCGTCGACATGCACAGCCGCGAGGCGCTGGCGGCCGGTGAGGACAGCCGCCGGCTGTTCGCGGTCGCGGCGTGGCGCGAGGCGCCGTTCTTCGACGAGCGGGAGCGGGCCGCGCTGGCCCTCACCGACGCGGTGACCCGGCTCGGCGAGCACGGCGTGCCGGACGACGTCTGGGACGCCGCGGCGAAGGTGTGGTCGGAGAAGGAGCTGGCGGACCTGGTGATGGCGATCGCCACCATCAACGTGTGGAACCGGGTCGCGGTGACCTGCCAGACGCAGCCGCCGGCGCAGGTCTGATCGCTGACACACGACGGCCCCGGTCCCGCCAGGAGCGGGCCGGGGCCGTCGGCGCGTCGGTCAGGCCAGCTCGGGGAACCAGAGCGCGATCTCGCGCTTGGCGCTGTCCGCCGAGTCGGAGGCGTGCACCAGGTTCTCCCGGTTCGACAGCGACAGGTCACCGCGGATGGTGCCGGCGGCGGCCTTGCGGCCGTCCGTGCTGCCGATCATCGCGCGCACGACCTCGACCACCTGGTCGCCGGAGAGCACCAGCGCCACCAGCGGGCCGCTGGTCATGAACGTCTTCAGCGGCGGGTAGAACGGCTTGTCGACGTGCTCGGCGTAGTGCTGGTCGGCGAAGCCGCCGTCCATGGTCCGGCTCACCATCGCGTCGATCCGCAGGCCCTTGCGCTCGAAACGGGACAGGATCTCGCCCACCAGACCGCGGCGCACCGCGTCGGGCTTGATCAGTACGAGCGACCGCTCGTCCGGGCTGCTGCTGGACACGCTGGGTTCCTCCTGCGCACTCAAACGGGGTTCGGCTGGGTACGGTCAGCGTAGCGACCCGGTCCCGGCGCCGGCGCGGCGGCTGCGTCTTCCCTGGCCCGCCGCGGCGGCCTAGCCTGGCCCTGGAACCCCTGGGAGGTCCACTGTGGCGAATGGCGGGAACCGCACGATCGCGCCGGTACGCAAACTGATCGGCGCGGTGCTGGGCACCGTCGCCACCTTCGTGACCGTGTTCGGGCTCGGCATGACCAGCTGGGCCATCGTGGCGCTCGGCGTCGCGCTGCTGGTGCTGGCGATCGCCCTGGCCACGGTACGCGGCGGCGGCCGCACCTGGGTGATCGGCCTCGGGCACGTGCACAGCGCATCCGAGCCGCCCACCCAGTACGCGTTCGGCCGGTGCGAGCTGCAACTGGTGATCGACGCACCGGGGCTGCCGCCCCGCTCCAAGAAGATCATCGAGCCTCGGGTGCCGGTCGCCAAGTGGCCCTCGCTGGGCCAGGCGCTGCCGGTCCGGGTGGCGCTCGACGACCAGCGGCACGTCCGCGTGCTCTGGGACGAGGTGCCCACGCACGCGGAGAGCGCCGCCGCGGTCGCCGACCTGCCACCCGAGTACGCCACCGAGCCGGACCCGCTGGACGAGCCGCTGATCGCGCAGGAGGCACCGCCGTGGGCCGGGCGCGCGCCGGAGGACGACTTCCGCGACGACTACCCGCCCGCGCCGGACCCGTACCTGGACGACGTCCCGCCCCGGGCCGAGGACCGCGAGCCGGTGGTGCTGCACCAGAGCCCCGGCGGCCCGGTGGTGCTGGAGGGCCAGCTCGTCGAGCGGGCCGAACGCACGGCCGGCCCTGACCCGCTCCCCCGCCGCGCCCCGGCGCCCCGCTCGCCGGCCGAGGAGCCGGTCGACACCGTGCCGGTCGAGACAGTGCTCGTCGACTCCGGGCCGGCCGGCTCGGGGCCGGCCGACGCCGGACGGGCCGACATCGGGCCGGCCGACACCGAGACCGACCCGATCGACGTGGCGCTGGACGACCCCGCGGACGCCCCTCGGCGCTCCGACGCGCCGCCGACGCCCGAGGAACTGGACGAGGCGATCTTCGGCCCGTCCGGCGCGACCGAGCCGGACGAGCTGGCCAGCCCGATCAGCGGCGTCGGCATCACGCTGCTCGTCACCGACCTGGACCGGTCCCTCGACTTCTACCGGGAGCTCGGCTTCGAGGAGCTGGACCGGGGCGAGGGCAACGCCGTGCTCGTCTCCGGGCCGACCCGGCTGGTGCTGCGCCGGGTGACCGGCGCCGCCCCGATCAGCCGCCGCCTGGTGCACGTCAACCTGGAGGTGGACGACATCCAGGGTGCGTACGAGCGGCTGCGCGACTCCGGCGTCCGGTTCACGTACGCCCCGCGCGTGGTCAACCGGGGCACCAAGCTGGAGGTGTGGGCGGCTGCCTTCCGCGACCCCGACGGCCACGGCGTCGCGCTGACTCAGTGGCGCACCCTCGCCCAGGTGTAAGGAAGGCCCCCTTCTCAACACCCGCGACAGCGCGACGGCGCTCAGCCGAGGATGACCCGCCGCACGTGCAGTGCGTACGCCCACACCAGCGCGAACATCACGCCGAGCGCGAACAGCGACCAGTGCAGCAGCCCGGAGAGCAGCAGCAGTCCCTGGATGACGGTGCCGGCGTGCCATGCCCACGGGCGGCGCATCATCCCGGCGAGCACCACACAGGCGACCGCCAGCGTCACGATCGCGCCGATCGCCGCGCCGCTCAGGTCACCGCCGACCACCCGGATCGGCTGGATGGCGAGCAGCAGCACCAGCGCCTCCAGCGACATCGTGCCGGCGCCGAGTCCGCGTACCGCCTTGTCCGGGTTCCGCAGCCCGGACCGGCGGACGCCGCCCACCGGCTCCGAGCCACCCGCCTGCTCCGAACCGGCCGCCTGCTCCGGGTCCGTCGGCTGCTCAGCGCCGGTCGGGCGCTGCTGCGGGCCGGTCATCGCTTGAGCAGCCGGCGGGCGTCGGCCACTGTCACCACCGATCCGGTGATCAGCACGCCCACCCCAGACAGCTCGCCCGGCACGTCCGCCTCGGCCTCCGCCACCGCCGCCTCGATGGCGTCAGGCATCTCCCGGGTCACCTGCACCCGCTCCGGCCCGAAGATCTCCCGCGCCAGCGCGGCCAGCTCGTCCACCGGCATCGCCCGGGCCGAGCTGTTCTCCGCCACCACGATCGAGTCGAGCACCGGTTCGAGCAGTTCCAGCAGGCTCGCCGCGTCCTTGTCACCGAGCACCGCCAGCACGCCGACGAGCTTGCTGAACGCGAACTCCTCCTGCACGGCGGCGACCGTCGCGGCCATCCCGTGCGGGTTGTGCGCGCCGTCGAGCAGCACCGTCGGGGCGCTACGCACCCGCTCCAGCCGGCCCGGCGAGCTGGTCGCGGCGAATCCCTCACGGACCGCCTCGATGTCGAGCTGCCGCCGGGCGCCGGCACCGAGGAACGCTTCCACGGCGGCCAGCGCGACCGCCGCGTTCTGCGCCTGGTGCGCGCCGTGCAGCGGGATGAAGATCTCCTCGTACACTCCGCCCAGGCCCTGGATGGTCAGCACCTGGCCGCCGACCGCGACCGCGCGGCGCAGCACGCCGAACTCGGCGCCCTCGCGGGCGACGGTGGCGTTGACCTCGGCGCAGCGTTCCAGGATCGGACGAGCAGCCTCCTCCTCCTGCGCCGCCGCGATCACTGTGGCGCCAGGATGGATGATGCCGGCCTTGTGCAGCGCGATGTCCTCGATCGTGTCGCCGAGCCACTCGGTGTGGTCCAGCCCGATCGGGGTGATCACGGCGACGCCGGCCTGGATCACGTTCGTCGCGTCCTCCGCGCCGCCGAGCCCGACCTCCACCACCGCCACGTCGACCGGGGCGTCGGCGAACGTGGCGAACGCCAGCGCCGTGGTCATGTCGAAGTACGTCAGCGGCTCGGCGAACCGCTGGTCGACCAGCTCGGCCAGCGGCGCGATCTCACGGTACGTGGACACGAACCGCTCCTCGCTCACCGCCTCGCCGTCCAGGCTGATCCGCTCCCGGACGGTCTCCAGGTGCGGGCTGGTGTAGCGGCCGGTGTGCAGCCCGAACGCCCGCAGCAGCGAGTCGATCATCCGGGCCGTCGAGGTCTTGCCGTTGGTGCCGGTCAGGTGGATCGACGGGTACGCCCGCTGCGGGCTGCCCAGCAGGTCGAGCAGGGTCTCGATCTTCTCCAGCTCGAAGTGCATCCGGGTGAAGCCGCGCGCGTTGAGCGCGGCCTCCACCTCGGCGAACTCGGTGCGGTCGTTCACGAGGGTAGCGCCTCCAAGGCGGCGTCGATCCGGACCAGGTCCGCCTCGGCCACCGCCAGCCGTTCGCGGATCTTCGCCACCACCGGCTCGGGCGCCTTGCCGACGAACGCCGGATTGTCCAGCTTCGCCCGCGCCTGGGTGGCCTCCTTCTCGGCTGCCGCCCGGTCCTTGGTGAGCCGGGCGCGCTCGGCGGCCACGTCGATCGAGCCGCGGGTGTCGAGCGCGACGCTCACCGCGCCGGGCATGGCCAGCGTGGCGCTCGCCTGGAAGTCGACGCCCGGCGCGTCCAGCCGGGCCAGCGAGCGCACCAGCGGCTCGTGCGCCGCGATGCCCGCGCCGGCCAGGCCGTCGAGCCGCGCGGCGACCCGCTGGGTCGGCCGCAGCCCCTGGTCCGACCGGAACCGCCGGACCTCGGTCACCACCCGCTGGAGGGTGCCGACCTCGCCCTCCGCGGCGTCGTCGATCAGGGTACGGTCGGCGACCGGCCAGGACGCCGACAGTACGGTCTCGCCGCCGCTGAGCGCGGCCCACAGCTCGTCGGTGACGAACGGGATGACCGGGTGCAGCAGCCGCAGGAGCTGGTCCAGCACGTGGCCCAGCACGCGGCGGGTGGCGTCGGCGGCGGGGCCGCCCTCGGCCAGCACGGGCTTGCTCAGCTCCACGTACCAGTCGCAGACGTCGTCCCACGCGAAGTGGTAGAGCAGGTCGCAGACCTTCGCGAACTCGTACGCCTCGAACTGCTCGTCGACCTCGGCGGTGACGTGCGCCAGCCGGGACAGGATCCACCTGTCGACGGTGGAGAGGTCGGCGGCGGCCGGCAGCGGCCCGTCGGTGTGCGCGCCGTTGAGGAGCGCGAACCGGGTGGCGTTCCAGAGCTTGTTGCAGAAGTTGCGGGAGCCCTGGCACCACTCCTCGCTGACCGGCACGTCCTGGCCGGGGTTGGCGCCCCGGGCCAGCGTGAACCGGGTGGCGTCGGCGCCGAACCGGTCGATCCAGTCCAGCGGGTCGACCACGTTGCCGAACGACTTCGACATCTTCTTGCCGTGCTCGTCGCGGACCATGCCGTGCAGCGCCACCACGTCGAACGGCTGTACGCCGTCCATCGCGTACAGGCCGAACATCATCATCCGGGCGACCCAGAAGAACAGGATGTCGTAGCCGGTGACCAGCACGCTGGTCGGGTAGAACTTCGCCAGGTCCGGAGTCTGTTCCGGCCAGCCGAGCGTGGAGAACGGCCACAGCCCGCTGGAGAACCAGGTGTCCAGGACGTCCTCGTCCCGCCGCCAGCCCTCGCCGGACGGCGGCTCCTCGTCCGGGCCGACGCAGACGATCTCGCCGTCCGGGCCGTACCAGACGGGAATGCGGTGGCCCCACCACAGCTGGCGGGAGATGCACCAGTCGTGCATGTTGTCGACCCAGGCGAAGTAGCGCTTGGCCAGCTCGGCCGGCTCGATCTTCACCCGGCCGTCGCGCACCGCGTCACCGGCGGCCTTGGCGAGCGGCGCGGTGTTGACGAACCACTGCAACGACAGGCGCGGCTCGACAGTCGTCTTGCACCGCGAGCAGTGGCCGACCGCGTGCAGGTACGGCCGCTTCTCGGCCACGATCCGGCCCTGCTCGCGAAGTGCCGCGACGATGGCCGGGCGGGCCTCGTACCGGTCCAGGCCCTGGAACGGGCCGGGCGCGGTGATGACGCCGCGCTCGTCCATGATCGTCAGCGAGGGCAGGTCGTGCCGCTGGCCGATCTCGAAGTCGTTCGGGTCGTGCGCCGGGGTCACCTTGACCATGCCGGTGCCGAAGCTCGGGTCGACGTGCTCGTCGGCCACGATCGGGATCCGCCGGTCGGTGAGCGGCAGCTCCACCTCGGTGCCGATCAGGTGCTTGTAGCGCTCGTCGTCCGGGTGCACCGCCACCGCGGTGTCGCCGAGCATGGTCTCCGCGCGGGTGGTCGCCACCACGACCTCGTCGCCGTAGCGGATCGAGACCAGCTCGCCCTCGTCGTCGGTGTGCTCCACCTCGATGTCGGACAACGCGGTGAGGCAGCGCGGGCACCAGTTGATGATCCGGTTGGCCCGGTAGATGAGCCCGTCGTCGAAGAGCTTCTTGAACATGGTCTGCACGGCCCGGGACAGGCCCTCGTCCATGGTGAAGCGCTCACGGTCCCAGTCGACCGCGTCGCCGAGCCGGCGCATCTGGCCGAGGATCGCGCCGCCGGACTCGGCCTTCCACTGCCAGACCCGCTCGACGAACTTCTCCCGCCCGAGGTCGTGCCGGGACAGCCCCTCACCGGCGAGCTGCCGCTCGACCAGGTTCTGGGTGGCGATGCCGGCGTGGTCCATGCCCGGCAGCCAGAGCGCCTCGTACCCCTGCATCTTCTTCCGCCGGGTGAGCGCATCCATGAGCGTGTGCTCGAACGCGTGCCCCATGTGCAGCGAGCCGGTGACGTTCGGCGGCGGGATGACGATGGTGAACGGCGGCTTCTCGCTGTCCGCCGACGCCCGGAAGTGCCCGCCGGCTACCCACTGCTCGTACCGTCGCTGCTCTACCTCGCCGGGCTGGTACTGGCCGGCGAGGGTCGGGGCGTCGGGGCGTCGGGCATCCAGTCTCTCGGTCACCCTGAAAGTCTACGGAGCGCTTTCGGGGACCCGACGTGCACCACCTGTGATTCGCGTACGGTGGCGGTCATGTCCGACGCGCATCTCACCGAGCGCCCGGTCGACGGGGGTTCCGATCCGGTCGAGCTGACCGATGAGCCGATCGAGCTGAGCCGCCGCGATCCCGCGCAGGAGCCCGAACGCCGTCCCATGTCCCGGCGCCGGAAGATCGTCCTCGCCTCCCTGCTGGCGGCCGGCCTGGCCGGTGCCGGCGCGCTCGGGCTGGGCGGCTGGCGGGTGATCCAGCAGAAGGACACCACGCTCGGTCAGCCGGCCGAGGTGGCCGGGCTGGTACGCGACGACAGCGAACGGGCCCGCAGCACCGCCGACTACCTGCGCGACGGACTGGCCGCCGACATCGAGCTGGACCGCGGCTACGGCGCCGTCTACTCCGACCCCGGGGACGCCAAGCGTTCGGTGCTGCTGTTCGGCGGCACCACGCTGCTCTGGCAGCCCGAACGTGACCTGGACACCCTGTTCGGCCTGATGGCCGACGAGACCGGCCGGGTGGCAGGGCTGCGCGAGGTGGACGCGGGTCGCCTAGGCGGCGTGATGAAGTGCGGTACGACGAGCGGCGACGGCGGCGACTTCGCGGTGTGCGGGTGGGCCGACCACGGCAGCGTGGTGATGGGCATGTTCCCGGGCCGCCGGGTCGACGACGCAGCGGCCCTGTTCCGGGACATCCGCGAGTCCGTCCAGCGCCGCTGACCCGCGACCTCGGCGCTCACTCGTCCGCGCCGGTACGGGCGAGGTGACCACAAACGCCTTGCCCCGTCCCCGCCACGTCGCCGTGCCGGCGGTCCCTTCCCCTCCATGCCACCGGTTCCGGGGTAGGGGCTGCCCAGCCGCCTGTTCGGGGTGGGTGGATGCCGCGCAGGCCGTGCCGCCACTTCGGGGAGGTGGCGGGACGATTCGCCAGTTCGGCGAGGTGGCTGGATCCGGGGCAGTTCGTTGCCGCCACTTCGGCGTAGTGGTGGCCGATTCGCCAGCTCGGCGAAGTGACCGATGCGCCCATCACCCGCATCGGGGCCGGCAACGCAATTCAGGGCCACCCCGGTGGGGGTGGCCCTGAATTTGAAATATTGTCCGGCGGTGTCCTACTCTCCCACACCCTCCCGAGTGCAGTACCATCGGCG
>NZ_JALJRJ010000018.1:39146-167501 GCF_024519755.1 Micromonospora sp. Mcm103 | reverse complement strand
GCGTGGTCGGCGACCTGTTCAAGGTCGTCCCGCAGGCCGCCGAGGAGATCCGCAAACGCAAGTGACACAGTCGTGTCGGTCATGCAGTGGACGGAGGACGGCGGATGGTGGCGGCAGCAGCAGAGATGCGGGTCGAGCCCGATGATGTGACGGCGGACTGGACGCGTCCGGGCGTGTTCGAGGTGGCCGCCGGGGTGTATCGCATTCCGCTGCCGTTACCGCAGGACGGTCTGCGATCGGTGAACGTGTACGCCCTGGCGGGTGACGACGGCCTCGTGCTGGTCGACTCGGGCTGGGCCATCACGGCGGCCCGGCAGACATTGGATGCCGCCCTGGCTGCCCTGGGCGCGGGCCTTGCAGATGTACGTCGGTTCCTCGTGACGCACGTGCACCGCGACCACTACGCGATGGCGGTGGCCGTACGGCGCGAGTTCGGCACCACAGTGAGCCTCGGCGAGGGCGAGGAACCCTCTATCCGCGAGCTGTCGACTCCGGGCCACCGGCCGATGTCCGAACACTGGCAGGCGCTGATGCGATGCGGTGCGGGCGAGATCGTCGAAGCGCTGCGCGCGCGGGCCGAGTCGGCGCCGCATGACCCGACGGACTGGGCGGCGCCGGACGACTGGTTGGCCGGGGGGACCGACGTCGTCCTACCGACCAGGACCCTGCGGGTGGTGGCGACCCCTGGACACACCCGCGGGCACGTCGTCTTCGTCGACCGTGACGCGCAGCTGATGTTCACCGGCGACCATGTTCTTCCCCACATCACACCGTCCATCGGCTTCGAGGCGGCGGCCGCGGCGCTGCCACTCGGGGACTACCTGGATTCGTTGCGGTTGGTCCGGTCTCTGCCCGACCAGCGGCTGCTGCCGGCGCACGGCCCGGTCGGCCCGAGTGTCCACGCGCGCGTCGACGAACTTCTGCACCACCACGCGAAGCGACTCGACCAGGCGTGCGGAGTCGTGCGTGACGCGATGACGGCTTACGAGGCGGCGGGTCGACTGACCTGGACCAGGCGTGAGCGTCGCTTTGCCGACCTGGACCTGTTCAACCAGATGCTCGCCGTCACGGAGACGGCCGCCCACCTCGATCTGCTCGTGGCGCAGGGACGGCTGAAGGCTGCCGACGTCGATGGAGTGCGCCGCTACGCCCTGGCGTGACCGCCCCGGACCATCCCTTGAGGCCCGCCGCGGTACGCCGAGCCGTGCCGTCAGGCAGTTGACCAAGACGGTCTTGGAGACCGCGTTGAACGAGGAGATGACCGATCACCTCTGCTATGCCAAACACGAAACCGACGGCGCCGGGTCGGGCATCGTCCGCAACGGCACCGAGCCGAGGACACTCCTGACTGAACCGCCCCGAGTTCTGATGTTCCCCGGGCTGGGTGGAGCCGACTTGGTTGACTCGTCAGGATCGTCGCTCGTTGAGGAGAGACGTGTCCCGGAGATTCCCGCCAGAGTTTCGTCCCAATCGATCAGATGTGGCTGAAACGGGCTCGCGAGCTATACCGCCCGCTGGCCACGCCCGATTGCGAACTTCCGGCCCGGCGGGCTCAGGCCGGGCTGAACTGGATGAGGACCGACGCGGTCGGCAGCTCGTCCGGAGCGGGTGGCGCCTCGGTGCGCCAGGTCAGCCGTACGCTTCATCGGCGGCCCGGCGGAAGGCGGTAGGCGTCGGCGATGCCGCCGGCCGTGCCGCTGGAGAACCCGAGGATGCCCGACTCGAAGACCACCTCGAGGACGTGGCTGCGTTCCAGCCGGCCGGATCGAAGTCGGCCGACCCGTCCCAGGTCTCCAGCCGGGTGGCGCTGCCCAGCACCACGGCGTCGTCGATGTTCTCGACCACCACGTAGCCCGGCGTCGAGCTGACCCATTGATCGAGCCCATGCGGTGGGGGCGACACGTTGCGCCGGTCGTTGCTGTCGTCAATCATCGCGAACAGTCGATAGTCGACATCGAAGTACAGCTCGGTGTGCTCGACCAGCGCCGCCATGCTGACCCCCTTCCCGCTCGGTCGACCACGAGGGTAGCGATCTCCCCGGCTGATCATGAGTGTCCGCATGCCTACTCAACCTTGCATCGGCCGGCATCGTTGGCTGAACTGCTCCCGCCATCACCTATCCACGGCGAGCCGAACGCGGCCGGCCAGACATGGCTGCACAACACCGCGCAGTACCAGACCAGCAGTGCCACCACCCCGGTCGGCCAGGGCAAGGCGTGGACGGACGGGACGAGCTTCCGGCTCGAACCCAGCTCCCTGGAGTGGCTCGTGCTCACCAAGGACGGCAAGGTCGCCTCCCGTGGTACGGGAACCCTCAACGGCCGGTCCGGCTACACGTGGGTGATCTACGGCTGGGACGCCTGTTCGTCGGGCCGCATTGACTGCGTTGTCGTCTTCGAAACCACCACCGGAACGGTCGTCTACGACCATTGCCCCGGCAGCACCGAGTTCGACGTCGACCGGATCGCCCCGCGCGATCTGATCTCCGGCGCCGTCCAGCTGCACCGCACCGGATCGGCTTAGCGCCGCTAGACTTGCGCAAGCCTAAGAGTGCCCTGAGTGTCATCGGCGGTGGGACAGTGGGTCGTGTAGCCCCTCGGGCACAAACGATAAACCCCACGGTGTGCGCTGAGATCCACTTCAGCGCGCACCGTTTGCGTTTCCGGCTGGTAGTTCAGTCGGAGGCCGAGTTGTCGGTAGACCTCGGCTTTGTCGGCTGGGCCGGCGTCGCGGAGCACGGTGGTGATGTCGCCGAGCGCGGTCACGAGGGCCCTGATCTCTCCTCGGCTCATCCGGCGTGGGGTGGTGCTCGCGATGGTGCTTAGATCGGCTTCGGCGCGGGCGCGTTCGGCTTGGGTCTGCGCGATCCAGGCGGTGACCACCGCTGGGTCGGCGCCGGCGTCGAGGGCGGCGCGGTAGCGCTCCAGTTTGGCGTCGCACTCGTTGATGATCGCTTGGGTTTGCGGTGCCCGTTGTGGGCGGATGACTGAGGGGTTGGGCGTCGGCCATCGCGGTGATCGTGTGTTCGATGCGGTGGGGTGCGAAGGCGGAGGCCAGCCAGGTGTCGAGCGGATCGGTGAGGGCGTCCTCGCGTAGGTACACGTTGCGGGGGTGCGGAACTTGGTTGGCGAGGGCGTACTCCTGGCGACACCGCATGGTTGCGAACCGACAACGTCCACGACGACCGCGACCGGCTGGTCCGCTGGTGCGTGCGCGCCCATCAGACGCGGTCGATCGCGTACACGCGGTGCCGCGTCGACGGCCGCGTTTGTTCGTGCGCCGGCCGGGACGCCTCGACCCGCACTGCCTTGGGGCACGCGGCCATGGCGGCTTCGAGCGCGCGGCTGGTCCGGTCATGATCACGCACCCGGGTCCTGCGGGCAGGTAGCGTCAGACCAGGTCCGCTACCTCGGTCTGATCCGGTGAGCGTTCCGTGCCGTTGTGGACCGTCTGCTGCGGGCGGTGTTCACTCGGGTGCGGTGACGAGGATGTCGCCGCCGCCGGAGTGGACACCGATCCTGTGCGCGGCGGCAGCGTCGGTGGGGATCTCGACGGTGGTTGTGCCGCCGGAACCCTGCGCGTCGATGCTGTAGCGGTCGCGGGGTAGCCGGAGCGTGGCGTCACCACCGCTACTGTCCACGCGGACGGACTCGGGCGGCTTGGTGAACGTGAGCTGGATGGCGCCGCCGCCGGTTCGGGCCGTGATGGTGGCCGGGGTGATTCCGCTCGCGTCGACCGCTCCGCCGCCGGACGTCAGGTTCAGCTCGCCGGACAGTCCATAGCACTGTGGACAGGCAGTCGCCGCGACGGCGGGAGCGACCAGGGCAACTGTCCCAACAGCGACTCCGATGAGGGCGACCACGGCCAGCGCCACGATCCATCTACGCCTTGGCATGCCGGCATGGTAGCCCTCCAAACTGACGACTAGAGGTGGCACTCGTACGGTGGGCGTGAGGTCGCCAAGCGCGTCAGCGCCCGGGGACCGGGTGGGGACCACACGTCGTGCGGGATGGTGGACGGCATGCCGTCGACTACACGGCCTGATCTTGGGATGGCGTGCGTGACGTGCGGGAACGCTTGGCGAATCGTTCGGCCCAGCCCGGGGAGGCGGCGCGGGCGGCCGTGACGGCGCGGTCGACGTCGGCCGCCGTGCCGGCCGGCACGCTCGCCAGCACCTCCTCGGTCGCCGGGTTGTGCACCGCGATGGTCTGCCCGCAGGAGGGGGCGCCCCACGCTCCGTCGAGATAGATGTCGGTTCGTGCGAGATCCATCGCGCGCCCCTCGCGGTGGTCGAACACTAGCGCTGCAGGTTCTTACTCTGAAGCGTCGGATCGGCTGGCGGGAGGGGTGGTAGCGGCCCGACGTGCTCCTCGTAGGTGCGGGCGAGCCCATGGATGAGCGCGTCGAGGCCGAGCGCGAAGGCGCCCTCGTCCACCCGTTGCTGATGCTCGGCGAGCCGGTGCGCCTGGGTCAGGTGCGGATACCGCTCCTCGTACAGCCCCGGGTCCTCGACGAAGCCACGGGCGAACGATCCGAGCGCGGAGCCCGCCACGAAGTAGCGCATCAGCGCGCCGATGCGCGTCGCGCGCGCGGGCGGCCAGCCGGCAGCGACGAGCCCGCCGTAGACCGCGTCGGCCATCGCCAGCGCCGCCGGCCGCCGGCCCGGCCCGCGGGCCAGGTACGGCACGATGTTCGGGTGCGCGGCCAGTGCCGCCCGATACGAGTGCCCCCACCGGCGCAGCGCCTCGCGCCAGTCGAGGTGCCCGAAGAAGGAGACGTCCACCTGGGCGGTGACGCTGTCGGCCACCGCGTCGAGAATGTCGTCCTTGGTGGCGAAGTGGTTGTAGAGCGAGGGCCCGCGTACGCCGAGTTCGGCAGCGAGCCGGCGGGTGGAGAACGCCTCCAGCCCGTCCGCGTCGATCAGCGCGGCGGCGGCATCGACGATCCGCTGCCGGCTGAGCAGCGCCTGCCTCGGCCGGGGCATCCGCGCCTCCCTCGCTCACTCGTCGGCCCGCGGCAACTCTGCCACAGCCGGGTCTGGACGTACTTAAACTTGCAGCGCTAGTTTATGCCGCATGGACCTTCAGCTCTCCGCGGAGCAGGCGGCGGTTCGTCAGCTCGCCGCCGAGTTCGTCGACCGTGAGGTGGTCCCGCACGCCGCGGCCTGGGACCGGCGCGAGTCGGTCGACCCGGAGATCGTGGACAAGCTCGGCCGCCTGGGCTTCCTCGGGCTGACCATCCCCGAGGAAGACGGCGGGTCCGGCGGGGACCACCTCTCCTACTGCCTGGTGCTGGAGGAGCTCGGCCGGGGCGACTCCGCCGTCCGGGGCATCGTCTCGGTGTCGCTCGGGCTGGTCGCCAAGGCCATCGCCGCGCACGGGTCCGCCGCGCAGCGGGCCGAGTGGCTGCCCCGGCTCTGCGCCGGCACCGCGCTCGGCTGCTTCGCCCTGACCGAACCGGACAGCGGCTCGGACGCGGCCGCGCTGACCACCCGGGCGACCCGCGACGGCGGCGACTGGCTGATCACCGGCGCGAAGACGTTCATCACCAACGGCACCGTGGCCGACGTGGTCCTGCTCTTCGCCCGCACCGGCGGACCCGGACACCGTGGCATCAGCGCGTTCCTGGTGCCCACCAACGTCGCCGGGCTCACCCGGAGGGAGATCCACGGCAAGCTCGGGCTGCGCGGGCAGGCAACCGGTGAGCTGCGCTTCGACGCCGTCCGGGTGCCCGACTCGGCGCGCCTCGGCCCGGCCGGCGGCGGGTTCCGGCTGGCCCTGGCCACCCTGGCCAAGGGCCGGATGTCGGTGGCCGCCGGCTGCGTCGGCATCGCCCAGGGCTGCCTCGACGCGGCGGTCGGCTACGCCGGGGAGCGCACCCAGTTCGGCAAGCCGATCGCCGGGCACCAGCTGGTGCAGCAGTTGCTCGCCGCCATCGCCGTGGACACCGCCGCCGCCCGGCTGCTGGTGTGGCGGGTGGCCGACCTCGTGGACCGGGGCGAGGCGTTCGCCACCGAGGCCTCGATGGCCAAGCTCTTCGCCAGCGAGGCAGCGGTCCGGGCGGCCAACAACGCCGTCCAGGTCTTCGGCGGGTACGGCTACATCGACGAGTACCCGGTCGGCAAGTACCTGCGCGACGCCCGGGTCGCCACCCTCTACGAGGGCACCAGCCAGATCCAGCAGCTGCTCATCGGGCGCGCGCTCACCGGCGTCAACGCCTTCTAGCAAAGGGGAGAACCGTGACCAGATTCGCCGACCGGGTGGCCGTCGTCACCGGCGCCGGGCAGGGCATCGGCGCGGCGACCGCGCACCGGCTGGCCGCCGAGGGCGCCGCCGTCGCCGTGGTCGACCTCGACGAGGAGCGCAGCCGGGCGGTCGCCGACGAGATCACCGCGGCCGGCGGCCGGGCCGTCGGCATCGGCTGCGACGTGACCGACCCCGCGGCGGTGGCCGCGATGACCGACCGGGTGGTGCAGGCGTACGGCGGGTTGCACGTGCTGGTGAACAACGCCGGCATCACCCGCGACGACCTGCTGTTCAAGATGCCCCTGCCACACTGGGAGGCGGTGCTGACCACCAACCTGACCAGCATGTTCCTCTGCTGCCAGGCCGCCCAACAGCACATGGTCGCGGCCCGCTACGGCCGGATAGTCAACCTCAGCAGCCGCTCCGCCCTCGGCAACCGGGGCCAGGTCAACTACGCGGCGGCCAAGGCGGGGGTGCAGGGCCTGACGGCCACCCTCGCCATCGAACTCGGCCCGTACAACGTCACGGTCAACGCCGTCGCCCCGGGCTACGTGGCCACCGCGATGACCGCCGCCACCGCGCAGCGAGTCGGCAGCAGCCCGGAGGAGCATCAGCGGACGGTCGCCGAGCACACCCCGCTGCGCCGGGTCGCCCAGCCGACCGAGATCGCTTCGGTGATCGCCTTCCTGGCCAGCGACGACGCGTCGTACGTCAGCGGACAGACCCTGTACGTCAACGGTGGCGCGCGCTGAGGCGCGCCGGCGGACCAGCACCCGGAGGGGACATGGACTTCGCGCTTTCCGACACCGAGCGGGCGATCCGCGACACCGCCCGCGACTTCATCACCAGGGAGGTCATGCCGCTGGAGCAGGAGCTGCTGCGGCGGGAACGGGCGCACCGGCCCGGACTGGAGCACAGCGAGCTGCGCGAGTTGCAGCTCAAGGCGCGCAAGTTCGGGTTCTGGGGGCTGGCCACCCCGGAGGAGTACGGCGGCATGGACCTGCCGGCCGTCACCCAGTCCCTGATCTGGACCGAACTCGGCCGCTCGTTCGTGCCGTTCCGGTTCGGCGGCGAGGCGGACAACATCCTGTTCCACGCCAATGACGAGCAGAAGCGCGAGTACCTGGTTCCGACCATCGAGGGGGAGCGGCGCAGCTGCTTCGCGATCACCGAGCCCGGCGCCGGCTCCGACGCGGCCAACATCAAGCTCAGCGCCCGCCGCGACGGCGACGACTGGATCCTCAACGGCGAGAAGACCTTCATCACCGGCGGCCACGACGCCGACTTCGCCATCGTGATCGCGGTGACCGACCGGGAGAAGGGCGCCCGCCGCGGCGGCGCCACCGCGTTCCTGGTGGACCGGTCGATGGGCTGGCGTTCGGAGTTCATCCAGACGATGGGCGAGGGTGGCCCCGCCTCGCTGGTCTTCGACGACGTCCGGGTGCCCGGGCGCAACATCCTCGGCGAGCCCGGGCAGGGCTTCAGCCTCGGCATGGAGTGGATCGGCAAGGGTCGCTACATCATCCCGTCGCACGCCGTCGGCATCGCCGAGCGGGCGTTGTCGATGGCCATCGACTACGCCAACACCCGGGAGACCTTCGGCGCGAAGATCGGCACCAACCAGGCCATCCAGTGGATGATCGCCGACTCGGAGACCGAGCTGGAGGCGGCCCGCTGGCTCATCCTGCGCGCCGCCTGGACCGTCGAGCAGGGCATGGACCCGCGGCACGCCTCTTCGATGGCGAAGCTTTACGGCGCGGGCATGGTCAATCGGGTGGTCGACCGCGTCCTGCAGATCCACGGCGGCATGGGCTACACCCGCGAGCTGCCGATCGAGCGCTGGTACCGGCAGGTCCGGCTCTACCGGATCTTCGAGGGCACCGACGAGATGCAGCGACTGATCATCTCCCGCGACCTGCTGCGCGGCTACACGAAGCTGGGAGGGCACCTGGCATGAGGGTCTTCGCGTCCATCGAGGAGTTGGCCGAGGCGACCGGCGAGACCCTGGGCCCCGGCCCCTGGTTCCGGATCGACCAGCAACGGGTCGACCGGTTCGCCGACGCCACCGACGACCGCCAGTGGATCCACATCGACCCGCGACGGGCCGCGGCCGGCCCGTTCGGCGGCACCATCGCGCACGGCTACCTCACGTTGTCCCTGCTGCCGGCGCTGGCCGGTGGTCTTTACCGGGTCGAGGGGGTGGCCATGGGGGTCAACTACGGCCTCAACCGGGTGCGCTTCCCGGCCCCGCTCCGGGTCGGCAGCGCGGTCCGCGCCACCGCGACCCTGGCCGAGGTGTCACCCGTGGACGGCGGCGTGCAGGTGGTCACCGCGGTCACGGTGGAGAGCGACGCCGGCGGCAAGCCGGTCTGCGTCGCCGAGACGGTCAGCCGCCTGGTGCGGGGCGTGGCCCGATGACCGCGCTGTCGCTGGCCATGGTGCTGGCCGAGTCCGCCCGCCGGCACGCCGACACCGTCGCCGTGGTCGACGGCGACACCCGGGTGACGTACGCCGAGCTGTGGCTGGAGGCGCGCAGCTACGCCGCCGGGCTGCGCGAGCGGGGGGTCGGCCCCGGCGACAAGGTGGCCCTGCTGGCCCCGAACGTGGTGGACTTCCCCCGGGTCTACTACGGGGCCCTCGCCGCCGGCGCGGTGCTCGTCCCGGTGCACCTGCTGCTGACCGTGGACGAAGCGGCGCACGTGCTGACCGACAGCGGCACGAAGCTGCTGGTGTGCCACAGCTCCCAGCTCGCCCTGGGCGCCGCCGCCGCGGCGGCGGCCGGCGTGCCGCTGGTGACCGTCGGGCCGGCGGCCGCCGGCGCGGTCGCGCCCCGGCTGGAGGAGCTGAGCCACCCGCTGCCACCGCTGCCGTCGTACGTCACCCGGTCGGCGGAGGACCCGGCGGTGGTGCTCTACACCAGCGGCACCACCGGGGTGCCCAAGGGCGCCGTGCTCACCCACCTCAACCTGGTCATGAACGCCACCGTGAACGTCTTCGACGCCAACGACGCGCGCAGGACGGACGTAGTGCTCGGCTGCCTGCCGCTGTTCCACAGCTTCGGCCAGACGGTGGCGATGAACGGCACCTTCCGGATCGGCGCGACGCTGGTGCTGCTGAGCCGGTTCACCGGGCCGGCCGCCATCGACCTGATGCTGCGTGAGGGGGTGGACGCCTTCCACGGCGTGCCCACCATGTACGTGGCGCTGCTCGATGCCGCCCGGGACCGGGACGACCTGCCCCGGCTGCGGCTCTGCGTCTCCGGCGGGGCGTCCGCTGCCGGTGGCCGTGCTGGAACGGTTCCACGCCGCCTTCCAGACGACGGTCTTCGAAGGGTACGGGCTCTCCGAGACCTCACCCACCGCCACCACCAACCAGCCGCACTTCGGCACCCGCGCCGGGACCATCGGGCACCCGGTGTGGGGCGTGGAGGTGGAGATCGCCCGCGCGGAGGTGGACGAGCGGATCGAGCTGTTGCCGACCGGAGAGCTCGGCGAGATCGTCATCCGGGGGCACAACGTCTTCGCCGGTTACCTGGGGCGGCCCGAGGCGACCGCGGAGGCGGTGGTGGACGGCTGGTTCCGTAGCGGTGACCTGGGACGCAAGGACGCCGACGGGTTCATCACCATCATCGACCGGAAGAAGGACATGATCATCCGGGGTGGCTTCAACGTCTACCCACGCGAGGTGGAGGAGGTCCTTGCCGGGCACCCGGCGGTCGGCCAGGTGGCGGTGATCGGGGTGCCCGACCCGCGTCACGGCGAGGAGGTCTGCGCGGTGGTGGTGGCGGACCCGGCCGGCCCGGGCCTGCCCGACGAGCAGGAGATGATCGACTGGTCGCGGGAGCATCTGGGCCGGCACAAGTACCCGCGGCAGGTCCGGTATGTCGACGACCTGCCGCTCGGGCCGAGCCACAAGGTGCTCAAGCGGGAACTACGTCGCCGGATGGCCCCGCCCGACTGACCACCGCCCGCCGTCCGCTGCCACCCGGCCAGGCCGCGGCCCTCGTCGCGCTCGCCGCGCATCGAGGGCCGCTTCCTCCGGCTGTCGCGCCGGCGAGGGTTGCCCGTCGTCGTGCTCGGCGGGCGGTCCCGGCGGTGGCGACGAATACTGAGCCGATGACCAACCCCGACCTCGATCCGAGGTGTGCCCGCCGAGCGGCCCGCGTGTGGACGTGCCGGACGGCCCCGGCGCACTCCTCCCGGACACCCCCCGGGTGACGATCGTGCTGACCGAGGACGGGCTGCCGCAAGTCCGGTCGGTACACGATCTATAAAGCTCACGGGGAGCCACAGCCAGGGGGCGGGGGCCGGCCCGCCCGGCACCAGCCGGCCCACATGGCCTCGGTGTGCAGCAGCGCCCGGGGGCGTACCCCGGCGGCCGGTGCCGGTCGGGCCGCACGGGCGGCCGGCTCGTCGGTCACGAAGGTCGCCGCGCCGGCCCGGGCGACCGCCAGGCCCTCGGCGGTCAGTCGCGCGTAGGCGACGAGGACCGTGTTCCGGGCGACGTCGAGCCGGCGGGCCAGCTCGCGGGTGGGTGGCAGCCGTTCGCCGGGACGCAGCCGGCCGTCCAGGATCGCGTCCAGCAGCTGCCGGTAGATCCCCGACGCACGGTCGCCGGGGCCGGCGAGGCCGACGTGGATGTCCACGGCGGTGCCCCAACATTGGCCCAATCAGAACGGTCAGAATCGGTGCTTCCTCGCACCAATTCCCGGGCCTTGAATGACTGTGGGAAAGGAGGACCCTCCGATGACCGTCGTTGACATGTGGTTCGATCCGAAGTGCCCGTGGGCCTGGAACACCTCCCGGTGGCTGCTGGAGGTCGAGCGGGTCCGGGACGTGGAGGTGCGCTTCCACGTGATGAGTCTGTGGCTGCTCAACCAGGGCCGCGACGGGCTGGAGCCGTGGTACGAACGGTGGCTGTCGAACACCCTCGGCCCGGTCCGGGTGCTGACCGCCGTCGAGCAGAAGCACGGCATACCGGTGCTGCGGGAGCTGTACACCGCGTTCGGCAACCGCATCCACCATGAGAAGACGCCGATCGGGCCCGACCTGTACCGCGACGCGCTGGTCGAGCTGGACCTCGACCCCGCCTTCGCCGAGGCCGCCGAGTCCACCGACCACGACGACGCGCTCCGGTCGAGCCACCACAACGGGCTCGACCCGGTGGGGGAGGACCTCGGCACCCCGGCGATCCACGTGCCCGGGCCGGACGGCACGGTCAACGCGTTCTTCGGCCCGGTGGTGAGCCCGGTGCCGCGCGGCGAGGAGGCCGGCCGGCTGTGGGACGGGGTACTGCTGGTCTCCGGCACGCCCGGCTTCTTCGAGCTCAAACGCGGACGTACCGGCGGACCGCGGGTCGACTGATCGCACGACCGACGTACCACGAGACGAGGAGCGTTGTGCTGCTCGATCGCGGTGATCTCTGTCGTGAGCTGCTGGTATCGGGTGGCGAGGGACTTGGGCGCCAGCTTGCTGGCTGCCTCGATCCCGGCAAGCTGACCGGGGCGGCACCACGTCGCGGCGTCAACGAGCTGCGCCAGCGACAGGTGCGCAGCCGGTCGCGCTGGGCCTGCGGGCGGTGCGCCCGGCTACCCGAGGTGGTGCCGACGGACACGGCGCGGCCTTCGCAGCGGCGGCTGGACGTGCTGCGGGACCGTCCGTACGCCCTGATCATGATGCTGAACGCGTCATGCATCTGAACATGCCGTTGCTCAGCCCCGACGGCTCCGGCGTCGACCGCCGTGGCCCGCCCCGGCGGCGGCGCCGGTAGCCCTGGCCTAGACGCGGGTGGGCCGGCTGGCCGAGGAACTGGATGTACCCCCACCGGCGCTTGCGTGACGAGAGTCCGCACCGAGGCTGAGGCGGAGCGTGGGCCGGATGGTTCGTTCGCCGAGAGCCAGCACCAGGGCGGCTACGCCGAGCAGGGCGCCGATCAGCACCGTGGCGCGCACACCGTGGCTGGGCAGGGTCAGGCCGCCGACGAACGCGCCGGCGGTGATGCCGACGTTGACCGCGGCGGAGACCGTGGCGGCGGCGAGGTCGGAGCGCCCGGGGGCCACCTGCAGGACGAGGCCGCCGAGCGTCGCGGTGAACGCGGCGAACGCCAGTCCGGCCAGTGCGATCAGGGCGACGGACACCGACGGCCGTTGGCCGAACGTGTACAGGCCGAGCAGTGCTGCCGATTGCAGTGCGACGGTCGTGCGGAGAGCGAGCCACGGGCTGCGGTCCAGCAGCGCGCCGACGGCGAGAATGCCGAGCACGCTGGCGATGCCACGCACGAACAGGATGGCCCCGACTGATGCCGCAGGGAATCCGCTGACCTCGGTGACGAAGAGGGCGACGTAGGTGTAGGCGGCAATGGCGCCGGCGGTCGCCAGGACGGCAATCGCCACCAGCAGCCAGAAGCGTCGGGCGTCGGGCGTCGCACCTCGGGCGGCGTGTCCGTCTTCCGGCCGCGTCGAGGGCAGCAGCGTGGCCACCACGACGAGCACCACCGCGCCGAGCCCGGCCACCGCCAGGAACGAGGTGCGCCACCCGGCGCGGTCGCCCAGCCAGGTGCCTGCGGGTACGCCCAGGGCCAACGCGACGGTGCCGCCGGCGAACACGACCGCGACGACCCGCCCGCGTAGTGCGGGCCGGAACAGCTCAGCCGCAGCCGGCACCACCACGGCCCAGAACAGCGCATGGGTCGTTGCGGTGACCATCCTGGCGAACAGGAGCAGCGCGAAGGTGCTCGTCAGTGCCGTGACGGCGGTGCTGAGGACGAAGCCGGCCAGGAGCGCCGACAGCAGCCGGCGGCGAGGGACCCTGCGGACCAGCGCCGTCAACGGGACCGAGGCGACCATCACCACTGCGCCGTACGCGGTGACGAGCATTCCCACCTGCGGCGGCGAGACGGCCAGGTCCACCGCCATCGGGAGCAGCAGCCCGATCGGCAGCGCCTCGGCGGTGGTGTAGAGGAACGTCCCACCGGACAGGCCGATCAGCGCCCCCAGTGCCCGTCCGCGTCTCATCAGACCCCCTGTTTCCAGTAAAACCGCTTATGGTGGCAACACGCTAGCGGTGCCCGTCGATGCGGGTCAACTGGTAAAGTGAGTTTCGATGGAAACACTCGAGGGTGTGACGCGGGTGCGCCTGGTGGGCGGCAATCTCGCGCTGGATTTCGTCAACACCCGTACCGGTCCGCCCGTCGGATCTCCGGACGGCGACGTGCTGACCGGCTACCCCGAACTGGTTGCCTGGAGCGTGTACGCGGGTGCGCTCAGCGAGCCGGAGGCGGAGGCGTTGCGCCGGCTGTCACACGATGATCCGGCCGGCTCTCAGACCGCCTTCGCCCGATCGCTGCGGATCCGCGACGATCTCGACGACGTGTTCCGGGCAGTCGCTGCCGATCGCAGCCCGGACAGGTCCGTCCTGGCCCGTCTGCGAGACGACGAAGCGGACGCGCTCGGCCACGCACGACTCGATCAAGGGCGTACGTTCGGATGGACCTGGCGGGACGACCTGACCCTTGCCCGGCCGCTGCGGCCGGTGGTGCACGCGGCGGTCCAACTCCTCACCACGGGCGCACTGGACCGGATCAAGGGATGCGGCGGCTGTCGCTTTCTCTTCCACGACGAGAGCAAGAACCGCAGTCGCCGGTGGTGCAGCATGGACGACTGCGGAACGTCCGAGAAGATGCGCCGCTACGTCGCGGCGCGACGCACCCGCACGACGAGCTGAGGCTGGCCTGTCACGATCCGGCGGTTCGGCTGGTCAGTCGAGCCGGCCCACCCCGCAGTAGGTGGAGAAGCGGCGGGGGTCCTCGTCCGGGTCGACCGGCCAGTCGGGCCGCCACTCGGGCAGCTGCACCAGCCCTGGCGGAATGAGGGTGTAGCCGGTGAAGAGCCGTTCGATCTCGGACCGGCTGCGCAGGGTCATCCGGGCGGTGTTGGCGTACCCCTGGTTGTAGGTGTCGCGTAGCGCCAGCGCGTCGGAACGTTCGTCGGAGGAGGCGTGTGACAGGGCGAGATAGCTGCCCGGTGCGAGCCGGTCGCGGTAGCGGGCGATGATCGGCGCCGGGTCGGTGGCGAGCTGATGCAGCACGCCGACCAGCAGTACCGCGACCGGCCGGTCGAGGTCGAGCACGTCGTGCAGTGTCGGGTCGTCGAGGACGGCGTCGGGCCGGGTGAGGTCGGCGTGCAGCACCACGGCCCGGGGGTCGTCGGCCAGGAGGCGTCGGCTGTGGTTGTACGCCACGGGGTCGATGTCGACGTACGCGACGACGGTGTCCGGGGCGGCCTGGCCGGCGACCTCGTGCACGTTGCCGACCGTGGGGATGCCGGAGCCGAGGTCGAGGAACTGCCGGATGCCCGCGTCGACCAGCGCGCGGACCGCGCGGCGCAGGAACGCGCGGTTGGCCCGCATGATGTGCCCGATGTCGGGCATGGCCTGCTCCATGCGGGCCGCCAGCGCGCGGTCCGCGGCGAAGTTGTGCGACCCGCCGAGGAAGTAGTCGTAGACCCGCGCAGGGCTGGGCGTGTCGAGATCGGGGGTGAGGTCCATGACACAAGTGTCCGCCGATACGCCTGTTCCGCGCTGCCCTGGCTGGGCGAACCGACCATCTGCACGGCGGCGCCGAAACCGCCGTACCCGCGCTTCACCGCCACCATTCCCGAGCCCGGAGAATCGCGCGTGATGTGCGGCCTTGACCGGGCAGCGGCCGCGCTCCACCAGCGACACCCGACGACGTTCTGGGCGTCCACGACGTGCGGAAAGCCGGAAACGCGGTTCTCCGAATGACGTTCGCTTCCGTAGGATCTCCGGCGATCAAAGGGGATGAGACGGTGGGCGACTTCCAGCAGTTCGTGACAGATGTGACCTCGCGTCTGTCCACCATGTCCAGGGGCGAGTTGTACCTCGTGGGCGACGGTCTCGACCGGGACTCGCTCTGGCTCACGTTCCTCGAGTCCTTCCCCGCCGGCACCAACCTGCGGTTCCGTGAGCGATCCGAGTACGACTGCTCGACCTGCCGCGGTTTCATCAAGCACTTCGGCAACGTCGTCGAGATACACGACGGGCGGGTCCGTACCGTCTGGTCCGGGGTGTCGGCATCCGACCCGGTCTTCTCCGTCGTCGCCGCCGCGCTGGACGAGTTCGTTCTTTCGCTGCCGTTGTCCACCATCTTCCGGTCCAGTCAGGCGCAGTACGGCACGAAGACCACCCGGACGCTGCGCGACGGTCAGGTCGAGGTGTGGCACCACCTGCACGGCCGGGTGGAGAAGCGGCATCGCATCGACGACGTCGGCGCGGCACAGGGCAACTTCGACGCCGCGGTGCAGGTCTTCCAGCGTGGCCTGGCCGAGCTGACCCGGAACGCTCTGGACACCGTCGTCGACCTGATCGACGACAACGCCCTCTACCGCGGCGCGGAGCATCGTCCGGCGGTGACCGAGTTCCGGTCGCTGCGGAACCGGTGGACGGAGGCGACCGACGGACGGGCCTTCGTCTTCGCCAACGCCATGAACCCGGCGGCACGCCTCCGCAACACGGTGATCGGCACCCTCGTCCAGGATCTCTCCGCGGGCGTCGACCTGGAGCAGGCGGTCCGGTCGTTCGAGACGAAGGTGGCACCGCAGAACTACCAGCGCCCCACCGCGTTGATCACCCCGGCCATGGTCAAGGCTGCCATGAAGACCATTGACGAGCTGGGCATCGAGGAGTCGTTGCAGCGACGGTTCGCCCGGCTGTCCGACGTGTCGGTCACCAACGTGCTGTGGGTCGACAACGACACACAGCCGCTGATGAAGGACGGCATCGAAGGGCTTCTCATGCAGGCCGCCACCACGAAGTCGGCAGGTGCGCGCCTTCGCGACGCGAAGCCGGAGGAGGTTCCCGTGGTCTCCTTCATGAAGGACATCCTGCCCGGCGCCACCACCATCGACCTGTGGGTCGCCAACAGCTACGAGCCGCACTTCGTCAGCCTCACGACCGGCCGGCACCCGGCTGCTCCGCGATTGTTCAAGTGGGACAACGATTTCGGCTGGTCGTACGGCGGCAACGTCACCGACTCGATCCGGGAGAAGGTCAAGCGGGCCGGCGGCAACGTCACCGGCAAGCTGCGGGTGAGCCTGTCCTGGTTCAACCACGACGACCTCGACCTGCACGTGTTCGAACCCAACGGCGACCACATCTGGTACCAGGAGAAGCGCAACAAGCTGGACGTCGACATGAATGCCAGTGGGCCCCTCTCCCGCGAGCCGGTGGAGAACGTCACCTGGGCCGACCGTGTCCCCGACGGCGAGTACCGGATCGAGGTGAACCAGTACCGCAAGCGGGACAGCACCCAGGTCGGCTTCGTGATCGAGACCGAGAGCAACGGAAAGATCGAGCATTACCGCCACGAGCGCGCGGTAGGCCACAAGGAGACCGTCGAGGTGGGCCGGATGACGGTTACCGACGGTGTGATCACCGCTTTCCGTCCGGGTAAGGACGTGCAGGCGGGCAACGCGGGCAAGGAGCTGTGGGGCATCACCACCGAACAGTTCGTGCCGGTGTCCACCATCATGTACTCGCCGAACTACTTCGACGACAACGAGGTCGGCAACCGGCACTACTTCTTCATCCTGAAGGGGTGCGTGAACGACCAGCCGACGCGGGGAATCTACAACGAGTTCCTCCGCGGCGACCTGCAACCGCACCGCAAGGTGTTCGAGGTTCTCGGCGACCGCACCAAGTGCGAGCCGTCTCCGGATCAGCTTTCCGGCCTCGGCTTCAGCTCCACGGTCCGCAACTCCGTGGTCGCCAAGGTGGCCATGACCGGCGGCCGGCGCCGCCTCATCAGCATCCAGTTCTGATTCCCCACCCCGACATCGGGGAGAGAGGCCACCGTGACCATTTTTGAGAAGGCCACGCGGGAGAAGTTCCGCTATCCGTCGGCCAAGGGACTGCTGACCACGGAACAGTTGTGGGAGCTTCCGCTGACCGCCAAGTCCGGTTTCAGCCTCGATGACGTGGCCAAGGCGGTCAACGCCGAACTCAAGGCCGTCGACACCGAGTCGTTCGTGGCCACCGAGGCCAATCCGGCCAAGGCGACCCTGGAAACCAAGCTGGAGGTCGTCAAGCACGTCATCGCCGTCCGCCTCGCGGAGGACCAGGCGGCGAAGGCGGCGGCGGCCAGGAAGCTGGAGAAGGAGAAGCTGCTGGCGGTCCTGGGCCGCAAGCAGGACGCGGTCCTGGAAAACCTGACCGAGGCAGAGCTGCTGGCACGAATCAACAACCTGTAGCCCGCCTGCGGTCGGCCTCCGCCAGCCGGCCCGCACATCGGCCGGACGCCCCGTCATCGGCATGGGCGTGCACGGGATCGGGGACACGACCCACAGGCTCACGGTGCGCGCTGAGATCGGCTTCAGCGCGCACCGTCTGCGTTTTCGCCGGCAGGGCTCGATCCCTCATGCCGAGCACACTGTTGCCCCCGCCGGTGGCGATCCTCTACGGTCGGCTGAAGCGGTGGGCGGTGCGGTCCGCATCCGACCGACACCGTGCCCGCCGGTGACATCCGGTTCCTGATCGGGCCGAACGGCGCCGGCAAGACCACAGTGGTCGACGCGATCACCGGTCTGGTGCGGGCCACCGGCTCGGTGCGCTTCGGCGACCAAGAGCTGCTGGGCCGCCCGGTGCACCGGATCAGCCGGCTCGGCATCGGCCGGACGTTCCAGACGTCGGCGGTCTTCGAGGAGCTGTCGGTCGTGCAGAACCTCGACATCGCCGCGGGCGCCCGCCGGAGCTGGGCCACCCTGGCCCGGCGCCGGCGGGGGATCCCCGACGAGGTGGCCGCCGCGCTGGAGACCATCGGGCTGACCGGCCGGGCCGACGAGCTCGCCGGCACGCTCGCGCACGGCCAGAAGCAGTGGCTGGAGATCGGCATGCTGCTGGTGCAGGACGCGCGGCTGCTGCTGCTCGACGAGCCGGTCGCCGGGATGAGCCACGAGGAGCGCGACGCCACGGGCGCCCTGCTGGAGACGGTGAGCCGGGACCGCACGGTGGTGGTGATCGAGCACGACATGGACTTCCTGCGTCGCTTCGCGCGCAGCGTCACAGTGCTGCACGCGGGGAAGGTGCTCAGCGAGGGCACTGTTGCGCAGGTCCAGGCGGACCCGCGCGTGCAGGAGGTCTACCTCGGCCACCCGGTCGACGCCGGGCCGGTCCCCAGCGGTCTGGCGGCATGATGCTGACCCTGCGCGGGGTGCACGCCGGATACGGGCGTTCCCGGGTGCTGCACGGCGTGGACCTCGCCGTTCCGCCCGACGGGGTGGCCGCGGTGCTCGGGCACAACGGCGCCGGCAAGAGCACACTGCTGCGGGTCGCGGCGGGCCTGCTGCGGCCGACCGCGGGCACCGTCGAGCTGGACGGCGAGGACGTCACCCGTCTCGCGCCGCACGAGCGGGTGGCGCGCGGCATGGCGTACGTCCCGCAGGGCCAGCAGTGCTTCCCGCACCTGACGGCGGCGGAGAACCTGCGTCTCGTCGCCGACGCCCGGCGCGACGGCGCGGTGGCGACGGCGGAGGTGCTGGACCTGTTCCCGGCGCTGCGTCCGCTGCTGCGGCGGCGCGCCGGGCTGCTCTCCGGTGGCCAGCGTCAGCAACTCGCCGTCGCCCGCGCGTTGATCACCCGGCCACGGCTACTCATGCTCGACGAACCGACCGAGGGCATCCAGCCGTCGGTGGTCGCCGAGATCCAGGAGCGGATCGTCGAGCTGACCCGGCAGTCCGGCTTCAGCGTGCTGCTCGTCGAGCAGCACCTCGGGTTCGCGCTGCGGGTGGCGAACCGCTACCACGTCCTCGAATCCGGCCGGGTCACCTCGCACGGCGACGGGGGAGTCGAGGCGGAGCGGGAGGTACGCGCGGCCCTCGCGGTCTGACCCGATACGTCGGTATCGATTTACATTGACAGCCGTCTTTACTAACATCGTGGCTGGGAGTCGCCAAGCGCTGCTGGGCAGCAGTGCCGTCCACCCCTGGGACGGCTTGAATCGATCGGCGTCACCTTCTCCGGGGTGGGCACCCAGCGAGGGCCACTGGGCGCCGGCGCATCCACTGGAGCATCATGAGAATCTCACGGACAGCACGCCGTCTGGGACTGGGCGCGGTCGCAGTTCTCGTCGCCTCGTTCACGATGGTCGTCGTCAATCACGCCGTTCCGGCCTCGGCGCACGGATCGGTCACCAACCCGCCGTCACGCAACTACGGATGTTACGAGCGCTGGGGTTCCGACCACCTCAACCCCACGATGGCCCAGACCGACCCGATGTGCTGGCAGGCGTGGCAGGCCAACCCGAACACGATGTGGAACTGGAACGGCCTGTACCGCGAGAACGTCGGCGGCAACCACCAGGCCGCCGTGCCGGACGGGCAGCTGTGCAGCGGCGGTCGCACCCAGAACGGCCTGTACGCCTCGCTCGACGCGGTCGGCGCGTGGACCGCGAAGCCGATGCCGAACAACTTCACGCTGACGCTGACCGACGGCGCCAAGCACGGTGCCGACTACATGTTGATCTACATCACCAAGCAGGGCTTCGACCCGACCACCCAGCCCCTCACCTGGAACAGCCTCGAACTGGTGCTGCGCACCGGCAGCTACCCGACCACCGGGCTCTACGAGGCGCAGGTGAACGCGGGCAACCGCACCGGGCGGCACGTCGTCTACACCATCTGGCAGGCATCCCACCTCGACCAGCCGTACTACCTCTGCAGTGACGTGATCTTCGGCGGTGGTGGCACCCCGCCGCCGACGACCCCGCCGCCCACCACGCCGCCGCCCACCACTCCGCCGCCGACGACTCCGCCGCCCACCACGCCGCCGCCGGCGGGCAACGGTGCCTGCACCGCCACCTTCCGCAAGACCAGCGAGTGGTCCGGTGGCTTCGGCGCCGACGTCACCGTCCGGGCCGGCAACGCCGCCATCTCCGGATGGACTGTGGCGTGGACCTGGCCCAACGGCCAGAGCATCACCAACGCCTGGAACGCGACGGTCACCTCGAGCGGTTCGTCGGTTACCGCGTCGAACGTCGCCTACAACGGTTCGCTGAGCGCCAACGCCACCACCAGCTTCGGCTTCAACGCCTCCTGGAACGGCACCAACTCCACACCCACCCTCACCTGCACCGCTCGGTAACAGCGCATCTGCGGTGGGGTGGCGCGGCACGCGCCACCCCACCGTCGGCGCCCTCCGCCACCATCAGGAACCGCGATGAGGTGAGGAACGACAATGACTTCCCGGGTAGGCGTCGGCGGCTGGTACCGGAGCCGCGTCGTGTGGATCGAGGTGTGCCTGCTGGCCGCGTCGATCGGTGTGGCCGCCGTGGTCACCTCGACCACCCCGAGGACGGACCCGGCAGCTCTCCGCCAAGAGATCCTGACCCGGATGCGCACGACCCTCGAGCAGGCGGACCCGAAAGATCATCAGCACGCCGGGCACACCGCCCCAGAGGTGCCAGCCGGAGAGCAGGCCGCGCCGGCGGTCGTCTGCGGAGTCCATGTCTACGGTTACGAGCCCACCGGGGCCGCCACACTGGCCGACGTCCGGACGGTCTACGGCTTCCACCTCTGCGGCGTCGCCGAACAGAAGCGCCATTGGGACGGGGCGGTCAAACTCGTCGGCCCGGTGATCATGGACATGACCACCCGGCCTCCCGGCATTCAGGTGGTCGAGGCGACCGCCGACGTCAGGTTCGTCGACCGGCTACGGGAGATGTTCCCCGACAAGTACGAGGAACTGGCACTCAGGGAAGCGCTTCCTCCACCGGAGATGGCCGACCTGCGGCGTCGGTACGACGCCGCCGCCGGCCTCTGACCACGCCGAGCGGCCGATACCCGCTGCGCGGCGCCGCAGGCGGCGAGGGCGAGAACGACAGCGGTCAAGGCGCCCGCACCGGGCAGGGAAGCGCTACGAGGACCGGACATGAGCGGATGTCGGACCGGCCCCTGGTCGAGCAGGACCACCTGATTCTCACGTCTCCGCCGGTGGTCGACGGGCTGCTCGTCCTGGAGTCCGGCGTCGCTGCGGACGCAGCGTGCCACGACGGTGCCGCAGCGCGTAGAGCGCCGCGCTGACCGCGAAGATCGCTGCGCTGGCCAGCAGCCAGCGGGCCAGCAGCGGCTGCGGGGTCAGGCCGGTCGCCGCCGTGTACGTGTCGCCGCCGAGCCCGAGGATGCCGGGAAGATAGACGAGCAGGAGCAGTCCGGAGGCGAGCGCGGGCACCCGCACGTGATTCAGCGCCGATCGGCGCCCGCCCACCGCGGCGCGCAGCGCCCGGTCGACCAGCGCGTAGAACGGGAACAGGAGCAGGTCGTGGGCGATGACCGCGCCGACGAACCAGAGCAGCATCCGGCCGGCGGCCGGTTCTCCGGCCAGCCGCAGAGCTATCCAGCCGGTCACCGCGAAGCAGCCCAGCAGGAGCAGCAGGTGCCAGGGCGCGGCGCCGTAGCCACGCCGGAACTCAGTCATCGGGCTGGTCCTCGAAGGTGATGTCGCGGACCCACTTCGTGCAGTGCACGCCCGGCAGCGCCGGCACGATGATGCGGGCGGGGTAGCCGTGGTCGGCCGAGAGGTCCACGCCGTTGACTCTCAGGGCGAGCAGCGAGTCGGGGTGGCGGACCTGGTCGGCCTGTAGCCGGGCCTGACGGAACAGGCCGCCCCGTTCCAGCGACTCGACCCGCGCCACGGCGCTGCCGGCTGCGCCGACCAGCGCCGCGAGGTCCCGTAGCCGCACCCCCGTCCAGGTCTGCGTCGTCGACCAGCCCTCCACGCAGGCGATCGGCAGGTCGGCGGTGTGCTGCGTCATCGCGAGCAGGCCGTCGCGGTCCACCTCCACCGTGCGGCTGCCGGCGCGCACCGTCAGCCGCCACTGAGCACCGGTGTCGTCGGGTCGGACACCGGCCGCGGCGGCGGTCCGGTTGACCGGGAAACCGCTGGGTCCGTCGTCGTGCTGCCGGCCCCGCGGTAGCAGCAGCGCGGTACGGCGCAGCACCCCGTCCAGGCTCTGCCCGACGGTCAGCGCCGCCAGCAGCAACGTGCCGCCCCCGGTCAGGGCGAGGACGCCACGCCGGCTCATCGTCGCCGGGCCGGGCCGGCGGGCCACCAGCCCGTCCGGATCCGGCGGCTCCGGCACGGTCTCCTCCGTGGTCGTACGCATGAAGCGCGGGCCGCGCAGCGCGGAGATCGTACGAGGAAGCTTGATCAGCACGTGCGCGACGAGGGCGGCGGTGAAGATCCAGGCGCCGTACCAGTGCGCGGTGTAGAAGTCGAATCCGAACAGGTAGGCGTACTGGATGTTGAGCAGGCCGGTGGCCGTCTCGAAGAGGATTCCGCCCACCAGGAGCAGCAGGGAGAGCAGTTCGAGCACCTGGGCCACGGACCGGGCCGGCGGCCAGTCGAACAGCTTGGGTACCACTGACCAGAGTTTCGCCACGACCACCGGTACCAACACGATGCCGAGCGTCACGTGCAGTCCCTGGGTGAGTCGGAACAGCCAGGCGGGACGGGTCGGCCAGTCGAAGACGGGAGGGTGCAGCCAGCCCACGTCGCTGGGAAATGCCTGGCCGAGCCGGGGGCCGTACGCGATCCAGTCCAGTAAACCGGTGATGATCACCAACGGGAGCGTGGCGAGCAGGACGACGCCGAACACGGACGTCAGCCAGGGACCACGCACCGGACTGCGCCACGCGTCGGCGGCGGCGTCGGCTCCGGGCGGGCGATGCCGGTCCAACGTACGCCACAGCCGCGCCGGGTAGGCGGCAGGTGGTTCGTCGGACGGCGGGTCGGCTGGCACGGTTCCTCCAGTCGGCGAGGCCGTCGGACCGGACGCGACGGGCTTCGTGCAGGACGCTAACCGGCAACGGCGCCCTCGGGCGGGCTTTGCCGCATTACCGAAGGCTTACCGGCCGTCCCCTTACGAAGTGCTGACGTCGGAGCCGAACGAGCCCCGGCGGCTTCTCCGCTGACCTAGCGTGACGCAATGCGGGTACTCGTCACCGGCGCCGCCGGGTTCATCGGATCGCAGGTCGCGGACCTGCTCGTCGCGCAGGGCCATCAGGTGGTGTGCCTGGACGCGCTGTTGCCCCAGGCGCACGGGAGTGAGCCGCCCGAGTGGTTCCGCCGCCATGAACCGGTCGTCGGCGACATCCGCGATGCGCACCTGCTCGACGATCTGCTGGCGGGCGTCGACGCCGTGTGTCACCAGGCGGCGATGGTCGGGCACGGGCTGGACCCGTCGGATGCGCCCGACTACGTCAGCCACAACGACTACGGCACGGCGGTGCTGCTGGCAGCGATGCACCGGGCCGGCGTGTCTCGCCTGGTGCTGGCCAGTTCCATGGTCGTCTACGGCGAAGGGCGATACACGTGCGCCCGGCACGGCGTCGTCCGGCCGGCCCCACGCCGCGCCGCCGATGTCGCCGTCGGCCGGTACGACCCCACCTGCCCGGTCTGCGCCGGCGCACTCGCCAGCGCGCTCGTGCCGGAGGACGCCCCGCTCGAACCGCGCAGCACCTACGCGGCCAGCAAACTGGCCCAGGAGAACCTGGCCGCCGCGTGGAGCCGGCAGACCGGGGCGGGGGTCTGGGCACTGCGCTACCACAACGTGTACGGCCCCCGGATGCCCCGCGACACGCCGTACGCCGGAGTCGCGTCGATCTTCCGGTCGGCGCTGGCCCACGGCCGGCCGCCGCGCCTCTACGAGGACGGCTTGCAGCAGCGCGACTTCGTGCACGTCTCCGACGTGGCGCGCGCCAACGTGCTGGCGCTGACCGCTCCGGCTCCGGACGGCCTGGTGCCGGTGAACGTCTGCTCCGGCCGGCCGCACACCGTCGGTGATCTCGCCACCGCCTTGGCGGCGGCGATGGACGGTCCGGCGCCGGTGGTCGTCGGCGGTGCCCGGCCGGCCGACGTGCGGCACGTGGTCGCCGATCCTCGCCGCGCACGCGACCTGCTCGGATACACCGCACAGGTCAGCTTCGCCGACGGGGTGGCCGCCTTCGCCACGGATCCGCTGCGGGAACGCGCCGCCGTGTCGGTCTGAGCGGCCCGCCCCGGCCCGCCACCGGCGGCAGGGCGGCTCACGAGACGGTGAACACGAGGTGATTGACGGCGAGGGCGGTGAGCGCCTGCCCGGCCAGCCACCAGCGGTGCGTCGCGGCGGGTAGGTGCGCCACGGCGACGAGCAGCCAGACCGTGAACGGTAGCCAGATCCGCTCGACCTCCGCCTTGCTCATGCCCGACAGGTCGGCGGCGAGCACCGCCAGCACCGCGGCGGCCGGCAGCAGAACGGTCGGCCCCAGTGTCCCGACCCGTCGCGTGAGCGCGCCGAGCCGCCGGTTCCGCACCGCGACGTGGGTCAGCGGGGCACCGCCAGGTGCTGGTCTGCCGGTGCCGGGCGTCCAAGCGACCGGTGCCGGGGAACCGTCCCACCCTCGCCAGGCCCGGCGGGCCGCGTGCAGAGTGCGACGCAGTGCCGGTCCGACGACCGGACCGGCAGAGAGCAGCAGCGCCGCCAGGTTCGCCCAGACCCAGTAGGCGTACGGACGGTCGGCCGCCCAGCCCTGGTAGTAGCGCTCGACCACCCGGTCGTACCCCTGCCACCAGTGGAAACCCGCGACGGTGAACACCGTCGCCACAGTGGTCACCCCGGCCGCACCGGCGAGCAGCGCGGCAACCCGGCCTCCTGGACGCAGCGCGAGCACGACGAGAGCCAGGGGCGCGACGAGTACGAAGCCGTAGGACAGGTACAGCGCGAAGCCGAGCAGCACGCCGCCCGCCAACGCGGTCGCGGTTCCCCGCACGGCCAGCAGCGCGAGGCCGGCGGCTATCACCCCGGTGAAGAGACCGTCGGCGGAGGCACCCACCCAGACCGCTCCGGGCAGCAGCACCAGGAACGGCAACGACGCGCGGGCGGCCCCTCCGGCGCCCAGTGCCCGCAGGGCGATCGGCACGGACACCACGACGCTCGCCCCGACCAGGACGCAGGCCATCGCCGCCGCCGTGCCACCGCCCAGGCCGACCCGGTCGAGCGCGACGAACACCAGCAGGGCACCTGGTGGATGGCCGGCCGTGTGGGTGGACCACGAGTCCGGCTGGAAGTCCAGGATGCGGTCCGCGAAACCGGCCAGCATCCGCCCGACATCGGTGACCCGGGGTACCTCGTGCAGATACTCCGCCTGCGGGGTGAGCCGTGTCGTCAGCCCCGCCGACCAGCCGTCCACCAGCGCCAGGGCGAGCGTCCAGCCGACCGCCGCCAGGTAGCCGACGGACAGCAGAGGGCCCCACCGGGCGGTGCGGGCCCACTGCGTTCCGGGGCCGACCACCGCGGCGGCGATCGCCAACGCGGCCGGCGTGCCCCAGCCCAGGTGCGGTCTCCAGGTGGCATAGAGCGGCGCGGCGTCGGCGTGCAGGCCCACCCCGGCCCGGTTGAGCATCGCGCCCACCGCGACGGCGGTGACCAGCAGCGTCGCCTCGACGCCCAGCACCAGCAGGTCCCCCCGGTGTCGATCCGGGAGGCGGTGGTGGACGGACGAGCGGGAAACGGTGGCACCGGGTCTCATGTCGACCGGACGGTACGGCTCGGTTCCTCCGCTGTCAGCCGCTTCGCCGGTACGTCACCGGACGGTAAGAAGCGTCGGCTCGGTAAGTGTTCCGTAAGGTTGAATCGAGCGCGCACCGTCGTCGGGCGGCCCTAGCGTCGGCGGTATGCCGACACAGATCGACGTGGTGCTGCCGTGCCTGGACGAGGCCGCTGCTCTGCCCGCCGTGCTGACCGCGTTGCCGCCCGGGTACCGGGCGATCGTCGTTGACAACGGGTCGCGCGACGGCTCACCCGAGGTGGCCGCCCGGCACGGGGCCCGGGTGGTGCACGAACCACGGCGCGGGTACGGAGCGGCCGTGCACACCGGGGTCGAGGCCGCCGACACGGAACTGGTCTGCGTGCTGGACGCCGACGGCTCGTTCGCTCCCCGGGAGTTACCCGCTCTGGTCGCCCTCGTCGAAGACGGGGTCGCTGATCTGGCCGTCGGCCGTCGCCGACCGATCGGCGCCGGGGTGTGGCCCTGGCACGCCCGGGCGGGCACGGCGCTGGTCGCCGCGCTGCTGCGGCACCGGGGCATGCCGCTGCGCGACCTCAGCCCGATCCGGGTGGCGCGCCGGGAGGCGCTGCTCGCCCTCGGGGTCACCGACCGGGCCTTCGGCTATCCGCTGGAGCTGTTGATCCGAGCCGCCGCGGCGGGCTGGCGCATCCACGAGGTGGACGTCACCTACGCACCGCGCGCTGCCGGCACCCGTTCCAAGGTCTCCGGCTCGGTGCGGGGCACCCTGCGGGCCACCCGAGACTTCGCCGCCGTGTTGCGTACCGTCCGGAAGTCCCGGTGACCGTCGTACTGGTGATGGCCAAGGCGCCCGTGCCCGGTCTGGTGAAGACCCGGCTGTGCCCGCCGGTGACTCCCGTCCAGGCCGCCCGGCTGGCCGCCGCCGCGCTGCTCGACACCCTGGACGCCGTCCGGGGGACACCAGGGGTGACGCCGGTTCTGGCGTTGGCCGGACATCTCGCGGAAGCCGTGGACGGCGTGGAGCTGATTGCCGCCCTCGCCGGTTGGTCGGTCCTGCCGCAGCGCGGCACGGACCTCGCCGACCGGCTCGCGCACGCCCACCTCGACGTCGCCGAGACGTTCCCCGGCCGCTGGGTGCTGCAGATCGGGATGGACACCCCGCAACTGACCCCGGCGTCGCTGGCCTCCGCCGTGCGCCGGCTCGAAGATGCCGACGCGGCGCTCGGCTTCGCCCACGACGGCGGCTGGTGGGCGCTCGGGCTGCACGACCCCCGGCAGGCCGTGATGCTACGGGCGGTGCCGATGTCGACGCCGGTGACGGGCCGATCGACATGGTCCGCGCTGACCGGACGCGGGTTACGCCCCGTGCCGCTGCCCGTGCTGCGGGACGTGGACGACTGGTCCGACGCGCACGCCGTGGCGTCGGCGGTCCCGGACGGCCGGTTCGCCCGCCAGGTCGAGGCCGTGCGTCGCGACATGGTGGTACGCGCGTGAACGGGGACGGATTCGCCTCCGCGCTACGCGACCCCGCCGGAGACGTGCACTGGCTGGTGCCTGCGGATGGGCCCAGCCGCCGCCTGCCGGTGGAGCGGTGGCATCGGCAGGCCACCGCCGCGGAGGCGACGGTGGTGGCCCGCTGTGCCGGTCCCACCCTCGACCTGGGGTGCGGTCCGGGCCGGATGTCGGTGGCATTGACCAGGGCCGGGCTGAGCGCTGTGGGGGTGGACGTGTCGCCGCGGGCGGTGGCGCTGACCCGGGCGCGCGGCGCGGTCGCCGTGCACGCCGACCTGTTCGGCCCGCTGCCGGCCGAGGGACGGTGGGCACACACGGTACTGCTCGACGGGAACATCGGCATCGGGGGCGACCCGGTCGCGCTGCTGCGGCGGTGCGGCTCGCTGCTGTGTTCGTCCGGCACGGTGCTGGCCGAGCTGGAACCGCCCGGCGCCGGTGCCTGGCAGGGGCAGGCCCACGTGGAGACCGGACGACACCGGGGGACCCCCTTCCGCTGGGCGTGGCTGGACCCGGATGCGATGTCAGGTGTCGCTGCGGCGGCGGGACTGCGGGTCGGCGAGGTGTTCCGGTCGGGTGGTCGCTGGTTCGCCGAGCTGACCCGGATGGACCGTTCCGCAGCGCCATGACCTCCACCTGGGTGAACACCGGCCGTCCGGGTGGCCGGGCTGAGGCCGGCCCGGACGGCCGGCGAGCGTGCCGTTCCCCGGCCGTTGCCCGGTCCGGCCGGCTGCCGTACGCGGCCCCGGCTCGCCCTCACGATCCGTGAGGGGCAACCATGCCCTTGAACCGCCTGCTGACCCTCGGGGTCGGTGCCTGTACCGCAGTCCCGGTCGGCGCGGTCCCGGCCTCGGCGTCCCACCACCGCACCGGCGGCGGCCTGGTGCTCGTCGGCGGTGCGCTAGCCGACGACAACCGGGAGATCTACGAGGACGTCGTGCGGTTGGCCGGTGGCCCCGGCCGGGCCCGGATCGATGACACCACAGCCCGGGCGACCGCTCCGATGCGTAACCGAATTCCGGAATTCTACTTCCTGTCCCGGGTAGGATCGGTGGTGTGGAGGCGTCGCCGTTCCATGGCGTGGTGGCCTGCCTGGCCACCATGCACGGCAAACAGTGGGCGCTGCGTCCGCTGTTGCGCCGACGGCTCGGGATGAGCGTGCGGGTGGCGCCGGTGGACACCGACGCGCTCGGTACGTTCACCGGCGAGGTGCGGCGGGTCGGCTCGGCGCGGGAGACCGTGGTGCGCAAGGCCCGGCTCGGGATGGCCGCGACCGGGTCCGTGGTCGGGCTGGCCAGCGAAGGGGCGTTCGGCCCGCACCCGGCGGCTCCCTGGACTCCTGCCGACGTGGAGTACGTGGCGCTCGTCGACGACCGGTCGGGTCTGACCCTGGTGGAGAGCGCCCTGAGCGTCGAGACCAACCATGGCCAGGTGGTCACCGACGGTCGGGACCGCGGCGCCGTGCTCGCGTTCCTGCGCCGGGCCGGGTTCCCGCACCACGCGGTCGTCGTCCGGCCCGCGGCCGGGCCCGGTCGGCCGGTCAAGGGACTCTGCCGGCTCGCCGACGTCCTCGTCGCCGTCCGGCGGGCCGCCCTCGACTCCGCCGACGGAACCGCCGTGCTCGGCGCGGACCTACGGGCCCACGTCAATCCGACCCGGATGCGGGTCATCGCCGCCGCCGCCGACCGGTTGGCCCGGCGTCTCGCCACGCCCTGTCCCGCCTGTGCGGCGCCGGGATTCGGCCTGGTCGGCGCCGAGCCGGGACTGCCCTGCCGCGACTGCGGCACGCCCACCGCCCACGACGCGCGGCTGGTCTCGGGATGCGGCAGGTGCGCGTACCGCTCGCGCCGGCCCGTGGGCGGCGCCGCGGACCCCGGTGTGTGCCCGGTGTGCAACCCCTGACGAGGTCTCGCCCCACTCAGTGCGACCGCATCGACGCGTTGTTCGGTGGCCGCAGGCGGCAGGCCCGGCGGGCCGGCGGTGGCAGCACGGGCCGCACCTCGTTGAGGAGGCGGTCCGCGTCGTGCCAGATCATGCCGTGGATGCCGCAGCGGCCGGAGCGGACGGCCGGCCGGCCGGGCCCCCGCCACCTGCCCGGCCGCGCGTCGGACTGGGCCCAGGTGCGGCCGGAGTGGGCGTTGGCCGGCAACGCCGCGTTCATCGCCGCGCCGCGCGAGCTGACCGCCGGGCGCGACCTCGGCTGCCGCACGTTCCTGCACTCCTACGACTGGACCGCGGACCCGGACGCGGTCGCGCTGGAGACCATCATGACGGGCCCGCTCGTCGTGGCGTCCTGGATCAACCTCCAGTACTACTTCTCCACGGTGGATCCGCACCGTCTCGGCGCCGGCACCAAGACCGTGCACACCGTCCTCGGCGACGCGCTCGGCGTCCTCTCCGGATCCGGTGGCGATCTGCGTGCCGGGCTGCCGCTGCAGTCCGTCGACGACGGGACACGGCCGGCGCACGACCCGCTGCGGCTGCTCGCCGTGGTCCACGCCCCGCACCACCTCGTCGACACCGTGCTCGGCCGCAACCCGGCCCTGCGTCAGCTGATCGACGGCGGCTGGATGTCCCTGACCGTCATCGACCCCCGTACCGGCGAATGGAGTGACCCGGGCGGATCCCGGCGCACCACGCCGCTCCCGGCCCCTGACCCAGAGAAGGAGTACAGCGGATGAACGAGCTCGGACTGACGCGCATGGTCAAGGTGGAGGTGGTGACCCGCGCCGACGACGTCGACGCCGTCCGGACGCTGCTGCACGCCTCCGGTGTGAGCGGTTGGACCAGCCTCAGCGGGGTCTCCGGCTTCGGCCACCACGGCACCCACGAGGGCCGGCTGCTCTTCAACGACCGGGCCGGACTCGTCATGGTGATCGCCGTGCTGCCGCTCGAGCGGGCCGAGCCGGTCGTCGTCGGCCTGCGCGACATCCTGGCCCACCGGCCCGGCGTCATGTTCGTCAGTGAGGCATGGGTGAGCCGGCCCGAGTACTTCGGCGCCGATCGACCGGCGGGCCCGGTGACCTGAAGGAGGCGTGTCGCGTCCGGGCGGGGTGGCGACCGCCGGCCACCCCGCCCCGCCGTGGCGGCCGGACTCGGCCGAGGAGGCCCTCGGGCAGGTCCGGTCGTCCGCCGCTGTACGCACCCGGCCGCCGCCCGCATCCCAGCTGGTGCGCTCGTTCACGCGCGCGGCGGGTCCAGGAAGCGTTGCGCCAGGTCGGCCAGGGTGCCGGCGGTGTGGTCGACCGGCGCGGTCGGCAGCACGATGTGGCTGACGACCAGTCGTGCGAGGGATTCGGCGCCGACGGTGACATCATCGGGCGGCACCCGGGGCAGGTGCGTGTCCGCCCACTCCCTCAGCACCGTGACGGCGGCGGCCAGGGCCACGTCGGCGCGGGTGGTCAGGTAGGGGAGCAGGGCGTCGGTGCCTCGGGCACTGTTGAGGACGGCTTTGACCAGCGGATCGGTCCCGGCCTGCGTCAACACGAACGTGACCGCGGCATGGACGGCGGCTCGCACGTCGCTGCCGTGGGCGGACAACGCCTCCCGCACACCGTCCATGAACCGGTCGATCTCGCGGTGGGCGATGGCTTCGCCCAGTCCGGCCTTGTTGGTGAACTCGTTGTAGAGCGTCTGTCTGCTCACGCCCACGCGGGCCGCCACGTCGGCCATTCGTACCGCGTCCCAGCCGCTGTCGATCGCCAGGTCGCGGCCGGCCGTGATGACCGCGTCACGCAGGTGCCGGCGGGCGGTGTGGCGATAAGGCGGAGGGGCGGCCATGGTGCGCCGAGTCTATCGACTGGACACACACGCCTTCAGTGTCCACTGAATTGACGCAGCGACGGATATTGTCAAGCGCGGTTATCCGTGTGACAGTCGACGCAGCGCTCGACACTCCGGAGGCGGTACATGCAGACCTCGACCGATGCCCCAGCAGTCGCCGCCGGTTGGCGTGACGGCAAGAAGCACCTGTGGCCACTGGCTCTCCTCGTGCCGGTGCTGCCGTTTCTGGCGTACGCGTGGTGGAGGGCCGGCGCCGGACCCGCTGCCTGGTGGCTCACCCCGGCGGTGGTCTTCGGACTCATTCCGATCATCGACGTGCTGCTCGGTGACGACGGAGAGAACCCGCCCGACGACATCGCCCGGCGGTTGCAGGAGGTCCGTTACTACCGCTGGATCACGTTCCTGTTCCTGCCGGTGCAGTACGCCGCCCTGCTGCTCGGAGCATGGGTCTGGACGCGTGGCGGCCTCGGTGTCGCCGGCGCCGCCGGCCTGGTCGCCACCATCGGGATCGTCAACGGACTGGCCATCAACACCGCACACGAGCTCGGCCACAAGCGCGAGACGGTCGAGCGGTGGTTGTCGAAGATCGCGCTCGCGCCGACCGGGTACGGTCACTTCTACGTCGAGCACAACCGCGGACACCATGTCCGTGTCGCCACACCGGAGGACCCGGCCAGCGCCAGGCTGGGGGAGAGCTTCTACTCGTTCTGGCCACGTACGGTCTGGGGCAGCCTCATCTCGGCGTGGCGGCTGGAGACCGGCCGCTTCCGGCTGCGCCACAGGAGCCCGTGGACGCTGCGTAACAACCTGCTCAACGCCGGGCTCATGACCGTCGTACTCTTCGCCCTGCTGATCGCGGTGTTCGGGTGGCGGCTCGTGCCCTTCCTGTTCCTGCAGGCGATCGTCGGCTTCTCGCTGCTGGAAGCGGTCAACTATCTCGAGCACTACGGATTGTGCCGCCGGCGCACCGCCACCGGCCGCTTCGAGAAGGTCGACCCACGGCACAGCTGGAACAGTGACCGCGTCGTCACCAACGTGTTCCTCTTCCAGCTGCAACGCCACAGCGACCACCACGCCAACCCGCTGCGCCGCTACCAGACGCTGCGCAGCTTCGACGTCTCGCCGCGACTGCCCGGAGGCTACGCCTCGATGGTGTTGCTCGCTCTCGTCCCGCCGCTGTGGTACCGGGTGATGAACCCACGGGTTCTGGCGCACTACGGCGGCGACCTGAACCTCGCCAATCGCCACCCCCGCGCCGAGGCCCGGCTGCGTCGCCGCTACGGCCGGCCCGCCGCGGACACCACAGCGGTTCCCGCCGCCTGACCCGGCCCGGGACGTGTGGGGCTGACGGCACCTCTCTGTGTCAAGGCGTAGGATCTCTGTTCCTGCACGGAACGGGGCCGTGCCCGGCCGATCGCGCCGCTTCGGCCTCGCCGGGCGCCGCGGCGTCCGGGACGAAGGGTGGACACCCCGGATGCACCAGCGGATCCTGCTGCGAGCCCGCAAGGGCCCGTTCGACGTCGTCACCGCCGAGGAGACCTACGAGCGGGACTGGATCGGCAAGAACAGCGGCAACCTGGTCTTCAGCCACGCCGCGCACAAGCTGCTGGCCACCTCGACGGCGGAGATCACCCCGTCGCGGTTCCGGGCGGACCCGCGCGATGCCGACGAGATCAACGAGAAGTACGACGTCTTCGTGATCCCGCTGGCGAACGCGTTCCGCCACGACTACGCGAACCGGTTGACGTCGATGGCCCGGCTGATCGAGCGGCTCAAGATCCCGGTGGTGGTGCTCGGGGTCGGGGCGCAGACCGACGTGGACGGCGGCCTGGAGTCCCTGCGCCCGATCGACGAGCCGGTGAAGGCGTTCTGCCGGGCGGTGCTGGACCGGTCGCACAGCATCGGCGTACGCGGCGAGATCAGCGAGAACTACCTGCGTGCGCTGGGCTTCTCCGCCGTCGAGCAGATCGGCTGCCCGTCGATGTTCCTGCACGGCGACAGCCTGCGGGTCGAGAAGGCGAAGGCGGCCCTGAGCACCCAGGACCGGCTCGCGTTCGTCATCTCGCCGTACGTCCGCGCGTTGGCCCCGCTCGTCCGCCACCACCACCAGCGCTACCCGAACCTGCGCTACATCGCGCAGGGCCTGTACACCCTGGGCACCCTGCTCTACGGCGACGCACCGAACTTGCGCGGCAAGACCGACGACATGCCGATCCACACCTCACATCCGCTCTTCGTCGAGGACAAGGTGCGGATGTTCATGGACCCGTGGCCCTGGATGGAGTATCTCTCCGGATTCGACTTCGCCTTCGGCACCCGGATCCACGGCACCATCACGGCGCTGATCTCCGGCACTCCCGGGTATCTCCTCGCACACGACTCGCGCACCCTGGAACTGGCCCGCTACTTCGACATCCCGCACCGGTTGATGCGCGACGTGCCGGCCGACGTCGACGCCGCCCAGCTCTACGAGGAAGCCGACTACACGGCCCTGAACGAGGGCCACAAGGAGCGGTTCGCGCGGATCACCGCGTTCCTCGCCAGGCACGATCTCGGCCTGTCGTTCGCCGACGGGGACAGCGCCACCCGCTTCGACGAGCAGGTCCGCCGAACCGTCTACCCGCCGGCGGTCCGGCCGGCCTCCGCCTACACCGCCGAGGAACTGCTTGCGCGCATGCAGTGGCTGCGGGACGAGAACCAGGCGCTGCAGCAGAAGCTCAAGGCACGCCGCGCGCAGCCATTGCGCGACCAGGTCAAGCAGGCGGTGGGCGGCCGGGTCCGCCGGATGCTGTCGCGCTGACCGTCGTACGCCTGCGCAGGCTTCGCCGGCCGCGAATCGCGAGAACCCTTCTTATTCCCATCGACCGGCATTACGCTCTGGGCCAGCCCTGAGGTGCATCACATCGGAGGTTCCTATGAGGACGATGACCATCCGTCGCACGACTGCACTCCGTCTGGTGTCCGGCGCACGCCGGCTGTGGATCGAGTGGTGCTGGTAACTGCCGGCCCGGCGGGCGCTCCCGGGCGCCCGCCCCTGCGGCGCCGGGCCCTGCGGTGACGGACGGCGCGGAGCGCTACGACTGCCACCGCGACCACGGACCGTACGCCGGGGTCTCGGCCTTCCTCGGTCGCGTCGCCGCCGACCGGCCCCGCCTGGCGGCCCGGCACGCGGTCGAACTGCACGCGATCGTTCCCCGGCTCGATCCGGCGGCCCGGCCGGCCGCCGAGGAGGAGCCGATCCGCTTCCACCCGGCCCGTCGTACCGCCTGTCTGGCCTACGGCGCGGCGGAGCTGGTGGCAGCCTGGGCCGGCACGCTCCGGCGGCCCGTGACCGTCCGGTTCGATCACGTCGCCAGCGCCGACGAGACGACAGCCGAACTGCTGGGCGCGCTGGCCCGCCGGCTCGGGCCTTCCCCGGTGCGCCTCGACCTGCGCGACGACGGTGCCCCCGACCCGGCGCCCGACGAGCGCACCCCGCAGGCGTTGCGGCGGGCCTTGGGCGACAGCCTGGCCAGCGGCTACTACCACCACGCGGCCCGGGTCGCCCGGCGCGGGCGGGCGGCGGTCACCCCCGACGGCGACCTGCGGCACTGGTGGGCGTTCACCACCGGCCTGGCCACCGCCCTGGCGGCCCTGAACCGGGCCGCCGAGGCGCTCGACCTCTACGACGAGGCGCGGGCCGCCACCGACGATCCGAAGATCACGATGTCGGCGGCGTACGCCACCGCCATGCTGCACGCCCGGCACCTACCGGCGGCCGACCAGGACCCGGCGCTGGCCCGGCAGTGGCTGGAGCGGGCACTGTACCTCGCCACCGAGCTGGCCGACCCACGCCAGCGGCTGTTGTCGACGGTCTTTTACGAGCAGGGCCTGGCGCTGCTGGACAGCCGGGCCGGCCGTCCCGACCGGGCGCTGCGGCTCGTGGACGACGGGCTGGCCCGGCTGACGGCCGCGCTCGGTCCCGGTGAACGCCCGCAGGACCTGGCCCGGCTGCGCCACAACCGGGCGCAGGTGTACCTCGCGCTGGGCGACCCGGCGCGGGCGCTGGCCGACCTGGACACCGTGATCGCCCACGACCCCGGCAACTGCGAGTACTACGTGGACCGCGCCGCCCTCTACCGGGCGGCGGGCCGGACCCGAGCCGCGATCAGGGACTACGACGCCGCCATCCGGCTGGGACCGCACCTGCCCGAGGCGTACTACAACCGGGCCGCGCTCCAGCAGGAGCGGGGCCGCCCCGAGCGGGCGCGCGCCGACCTGGAGCGGGTGCTCGCCATCGAACCGGGGCACCTCGACGCCCGGATCGCCCTGGTCAACCTGCACGTGGAGCGCGGCGCGCTGGACGCCGCCGAGGCGGGCGCGCGGGCCGGGCTGGCCGGCGCTCCGCAGGAGCCCGCGCTGCTGTGCACCCTGGGCCTGGTCCTCGCCGAGCGTGGCCGGGCCGCCGAGGCCGACGAACTGCTCACCCGGGCCCTGAGCGGGGACCCCGAGCTGGTGGAGGCGTGGACGAACCGGGCCGCCGCCCGGTTCGAGCGCGGCGACGTGGCCGCCGCGCTCGCCGACCTGGACCGGGCGGTGGCGCTGTCGGAGGCTCCCGTGCCGCGCTACAACCGGGGTACGGCCCTGGCCCGGCTGGGCCGGTGGGACGAGGCGGCCCGCGACTTCGCCCAGGCGCTCGCCCAGCCCGGCCTGGACCGGACCCTACGGCGGGATCTGCGGGCGGAACTCGCCCGGTGCCGCCGGGCGCTGGCCGTCTGACCCGGCCCGGCCGGGGAGCCGGCGCTCGTCGTGCGCCGGCCCCGGTCCGGGGGAGGGGAGTGGGCTCAGCAGCCCTGGCGGCGGCTGTAGATCTGGTGGCGCTGACCGGCCCATCCGATGTAGCCGACCGCCTCGACGCAGTAGTTCGCCGTGCCGGTGACGGCGACCGGGCCGGCGTAATAGCTGAAGTCACCGGAATTGGTGTCCGCGCCGCCCGACCGGGTGCAGTGCGCGCCCTCGCCCGACCGCTCCGCGCAGCGGTAGATCTGCACGAAGGTGGGCGCCGACTTCCCGTACGCCGCGCCGCGGTGGTAGAAGCAGGCGCTGTTGGTGCCGCCGTTGCTGCTGTTGTAGTAGATCACCAGTTCACCGAGCCCGGACGACTGCACCTGGCTGTAGGTGATGGTTCCCGAGCAGGAGCCGGCCGCGTGGGCGGCGGGAGCACCGACAGTCAGGCCGGCCGCGACGGTCACCAGCGCGGTCAGCGCCGAAAGCATGCGTCTCATGAACTACCCAATCCACAGTCGACTGTTCCGGAGTGGATCTTAATCAACCGGTGACCTTCACGGTGGCCCCGATCCATCGGCAACCACCTATTGACAAACAATATTGACAATTGGACCCTGCTGAGAGAGCGCTCTCCCGTCCCCCTGTCTCCAGCGAGGTGTCGCCATGCGTCTCCGAAGAAGGCTGCTCGCCGCCGCGTCCGTCCTGCTCGCCGGGCTCACCGGCGCCGTCGTCGCCACGCCCGCCCAGGCGGTCGGACCGGCGTTGCTACCGGTCACCGTCACCAACACCACCGGCCGCAGCGACCCGGTCTACCTCTACGTCATCGGCGTCCAGCTGTCCTCCGGCCGGCTCGGCTACGTCACCTCCGGCGGTGCCTTCGTGCCGTGGACCGGCGGGCAGATCCCGCCGTCGCCCGCGCCGGACGTCTCCATACCGGGCCCCGGCAACGGCGGCAGCACCACGATCCAGTTCCCCCGCGGCTTCTCCGGCCGGGCCTACTTCTCCCTCGGGCAGAAGCTGACGTTCTTCCTCACCCCGGACGGACTGGTGCAGCCCGCGCCCTGGGCGGCCGGTGACGCGAACCGCGACATCCTGTTCGACTGGAGCGAGTTCACCTACAACGACTCCGGGCTGTGGCTCAACAGCTCCCAGGTCGACATGTTCGCCATCCCGCACGCGGTCACCGTGACCGGCGCCAACGGCGTCACCAAGCGCACCGGCGACGTGGTGGCCAACGGACGCAACGCGGTCATCGACGGGATCCGGGCGCAGCCGGGCTGGGCCGGCACCGTCCACACCCGCTCCGACGGGACCGTGCTGCGCGTCCTGGCTCCGGGCAAGGCGGCCGGGGCCGGCCTGCTCAGCGCCACGTACCTGGACTCGTACATCGCGTCCGCGTGGAACGCGTACACCACGAAGACCCTGACCGTGGCGCCCTTCGCCGACCAGCCGGCCATCCGGTACTACGGCCGTACCTCGGGCAACACCATGACCTTCACCAACGGCAGCGGCCAGGTCGTCGCCTCCTTCAACCGGCCCTCCTCGGCCAGCGTCTGGGGCTGCGACGGCGACCTGCCCGCGCCGAACGACCAGGTGGTCGGCCCGATCTCGCGTACGCTCTGCGCCGCCCTCAACCGCGGCACACTCGGCACCATCGACACCCAGCCCAGCACGAACGCCGCCGACTTCTACCGCAGCAACCCCACCAACCAGTACGCCCGACTGATCCACGCCAACATGACCGACGGCCGGGCGTACGCGTTCGCCTTCGACGACGTCGGCGGATTCGAGTCGCTGGTGCACGACGGCGACCCCCGTTCGGCCGGACTGATCCTCAGCCCGTTCACCGGCGGTGGCGGCGGCACCCCGGCCACCGGGGTGCCAGTGGTCAGCAACTGGAACAACAAGTGCATCGACGTGCCGAGCTCCAACTTCGTCGACCGCGCGCCGCTGCAGATGTGGAACTGCAACAACACCAACGCGCAGAAGTGGACGTTCAGCGGCACGGCGCTCAAGAGCCAGAACAACAAGTGCATGGACATCGACGCCGGGTCCACCGCGAACGGGGCGACGGTGCAGCTCTACACCTGCAACGGCACCGGCGCGCAGCAGTTCACCCTGAACGCGGCCGGAGACCTGGTCAACCTCCAGGCTGGCAAGTGCGTCGACATCAAGGACTGGAACGGCAACGACGGCGCGAGGCTCCAGCTCTGGGACTGCGGGGGCACGGCCAACCAGAAGTGGCGCAAGGGCTGACCGGCCCTGCGACGGGGGCGGGGGCCGACCGCGAGTCGCTCCCGCCACCCGCCAGCGCGACGGACGACGCGCGTCAAGCACCGGGCGAGCCGGCGGAGGCCGTTGTCCCAACGGGACGCCGGCCTCCGCGACCGGGCTTGGGCCCCGCGACGGCTCGCCGTCCCGCAGGACGGACGCGCCGACCACGTCGGCTCACCGCCCCATACGATAGACAACGGTGCTGGTTCGCCGCGCCCGTGACGGGTGTGGCGTCGTAAGAGGGAACCCGGTGTGAGTCCGGGACTGCCCCGCAGCGGTGAGTGGGAACGACAGCCGTCATCGAAGCACTGGACCGTGAGGTCTGGGAAGCGACGGCCAGTAGGTGACCGGGTGGATCCGGTCGCGCCCGCGAGTCCGAAGACCTGCCCGCACCGCGCGCACCGTCCGGTGTGCGCCGCCGACGGTCGCTCGGGACGGCCGGTGCGGAAGCCGGTACGCCGCCTGTACCCCTTCCCTCCCCGCCCCGATCGGCCTCGTGTGCTTCGAGGGAAGGGATCTCCATGAGTACCGCATTCGGTCAGAGCACCGTGCTGGGCTATCCGCGTATCGGGGGCAACCGGCAACTCAAGAAGGCCGTCGAGGCCTACTGGGCGGGCCGGATCGACGCCGAGGAGTTGGCGGCGACCTCTGCCGCGCTACGGGCGAAGGTCTGGCGGACGCTGCGCGACGCGCGCCTGGACGCGATCCCGTCCAACACGTTCTCCTACTATGACCACGTGCTGGACACGGCCGTCGCCGTCGGCGCGATCCCGCACCGGTTCGCCCGTCTCGGCCTCGGCGATCTCGGCACCTACTTCGCCATGGCCCGGGGCGTCGATGCCGAGCCGGCGCTCGAACTGACGAAGTGGTTCGACACCAACTACCACTATCTGGTTCCCGAGATCGGCTCCGACACCGCCTTCGCGGCGAATCCCGACAAGGCGCTGCGCGAGTACCGTGAGGCCCGCGAGCTGGGAATCGACAGCCGGCCGGTGCTGGTCGGGCCGGCCACATTCCTGCTGCTGGCCAAGCCCACCGAGGCGCGCGGCGAACCGTTCGACCGGTTGACCGACCTGGTCGACGTGTACGCCGACATCCTGCGATCCCTCGCCGCGGCGGGCGTGCGATGGGTGCAGCTGGATGAACCCGCCTACGTCGCCGACCGGAGCGCCGCCGAGATCGACGCGCTGCGGGAGGCGTACACCCGGCTCGGCGCGGTGGAACAGCGGCCGGCGATCTTCGTCGCCACCTATTTCGGCGAGCTCGGTGACGCGCTGCCCGCCCTGCTCGACACGCCGGTCGAAGCGGTCGGCGTGGATCTGGTGGCCGGGCCCGGCAACCTGCGGCGGCTGGCCGGTGCGGGACCGCTGCGCGGCAAGACGATCGTGGCCGGCCTCGTCGACGGCCGCAACGTCTGGCGTACCGACCTGCGCGCCGCCGTGGCGGCTGGTGCCGCCGTCACCGCCCTCGCCGACCACGTCGCCGTGTCCACCTCGTGCTCGCTGCTGCACGTGCCGGAGGACCTGTCCGCCGAGGCCGCTCTCGACCCGGCGTTGGTTCAGCGGCTCGCCTTCGCCCGGCAGAAGGTCGATGAGGTCGTTCGGCTCGGCCGCGCGCTGCGCAACGGCACCACGTCCCTGCCCGAGCCGCTGCCGCCCACCCCCGCCGCATGGCGCGACGACACCGTACGCGGCCGGCTCGCCGCACTGCGCGCCACAGATCGGCAGCGCGGCGCGTACCCGGAGCGAGCGGCGGCACAGCAGGCCCGGCTGAATCTGCCGCCCTTGCCGACCACGACCATCGGATCGTTCCCGCAGACCGAGGAGCTGCGCCGCGCGCGTGCCGAGCATCGAGCCGGCCGCCTCGACGACACCGCCTACACCCGGCGTATGCGCGCCGAGGTCGAGCACGTCGTCCGGCTTCAGGAGCGGCTGGGTCTGGACGTGCTCGTGCACGGCGAGCCGGAACGAAACGACATGGTCCAGTACTTCGGCGAGCAGCTGGACGGGTTCGCCGCCACCGAACACGGCTGGGTCCAGTCCTACGGCTCCCGATACGTGCGTCCGCCCGTCATCTACGGCGACGTGGCACGCAGGGCGCCGATGACCGTCAACTGGTCCACCTACGCGCAGTCGCTGACCGACCGGCCGGTCAAGGGCATGCTCACCGGCCCGGTCACGATCCTGGCCTGGTCGTTCGTCCGCAGCGACCAGCCACTGGCAGACACCGCGGACCAGGTCGCGCTCGCGCTGCGCGACGAGTGCCGTGATCTCGAGGCAGCCGGTGTCCGGGTCATCCAGGTCGACGAGCCGGCGCTGCGTGAGACGCTGCCACTGCGCAGGGCGGACCAGAAGGCGTACCTGGACTGGGCAGTCGGGGCGTTCCGCCTGGCCACCTGCGGAGTCGCCGACGACACCCAGATCCACACCCACCTGTGCTACTCGGAGTTCGGGGAGGTGATCACGTCCATCGACGCCCTCGACGCCGACGTCACAAGCATCGAGGCATCCCGCTCCCGGATGGAGGTCCTCGACGACCTCGCCGCGATCGGATACCGCCGGGGTGTGGGGCCCGGCGTCTGGGACATCCACTCACCCCGGGTGCCGTCCCACGACGAGGTCGTCGGCGCGCTGCGCCGGGCCGTGGCCGCGGTGCCGGCCGAGCGGCTGTGGGTGAACCCCGACTGCGGCCTCAAGACGCGCGGCTATCCCGAGGTCGAGGCGTCCCTCCAGCACCTGGTCGCCGCCGCGGTCGAGCTGCGCGGACGCTGAGTCGGCGGGCCGGGCGGAACGCCGCGCCGTTCCGCCCGGCCCGGACCCGGTTCAGCCCTTGACAGACCGTGCCCCGAGCGCCGAGGCTGCATGAAGTGATGTGTGTCGATGTGCGGGGGGGCATGATGCGACGCAGGATCTTCGCGCTGGCTACAGCCGCCGCGGTCGTCGTCGGCGGGGCCACGACGATGGTGCTGCGGCCGGCCTACGCCGCGACGGCATGCACGGTGGACTACACGATCACCCGGGAGTGGTCCAGCGGCTTCTGGGCCGAGCTCACCGTCACCAACCTGGGCTCTCCCGTCACCGACTGGTGGCTGCGGTTCCGGCAGGCGGGCGGTCAAACGATCACCATGGGCCTCGATCGGCTGCCGGACGGATACACGCTCGGCAGTGGCGAGATGTACCCGATGACCACGCTCCGTCCGCCGGCAGGCTCCACGCTGCCGACCGGCGCCTCGGTGACTGTGCGGTTCGGCGGCAACTACCAGGGTGCCGACCCCGAACCGACCGACTGGGTGTTGAACGGCCAGTCGTGCGACGCGGACGTCGCCGACCCGACCGGCTCGTCGCCGCCGCCGGCCTCGGGGAGCCCGCGGCCCAGCCCACTGCCGGGCGGGCCGTCGGTGGCGCTCACCTCGCCCCTGCCCAACGACTTCTTCGCCGCGCCGGGCGTCATCCCGATCCGTGCGGAGGCCGCGGCGGCGCCCGGCCGGCGAATCGAGCGGGTCGAGTTCCGCGAGCGCGGCACGCTGCTCGCCGTGGACACCACCGCGCCGTACGCGTTCGACTGGCGTGGCGTGCCGCCGAACAGCGGCACCCGGCTCACCGCCACCGCCTACGACAGCAGCGGCGCCCAGGCCACCGCCGAGGTCCGCGGCATCCGGGTACTCCCGCCGCAGGCACCCGGCGCCGCACCCGCGCTGAAGGCGTTCGGCAACCGCATCCTCACCGTCACCGCGGATCCGAGGCCGTACCGGCCACGCGGAATCATCCGGTCGGCCGCGCCCGGCGAGTGCGCATGGGGACCGATCCGCTGGGACGGCCCGGTCGACGACGCGTCAGTGGGCGCGCTGCGGGCCCGCGGCGTCAACGCGGTGCGGGTCGTGCTGAGCGACGCCTGCTACGTCTACACCGGCAGCCCCACGGACAGGCAGAACCGGGTCGGCTACCTCGACGAGGCGGCCCGGTACGTCGACCGGCTCGTCCGGGCCGGCATCACACCCGTCGTGTCGCTGCGCCAGAGCGACATCCTCGTCACCCGCTCCTTCTGGAACGCGGCGGCGGAGGTGTTCGGCGACGACAACGCGGTGGTCTTCGACGCCTCGCCGTACGACTTCCCGGCGGCCGGCGGAACCGACCCCGCGGCGGTCTGGACCTGCTGGCGCGACGGCGGCCCCGCGTGCCTGGGCACCGGCCTGCCGGCCTTCGGCGTGCAGGAGCAGATCCGCCTGCTTCGCGTCCACGGCTCGTTCAACCTGGTCCTCGCCGCCGGGATCGACGGCGGCAACGACCTGCGGCGGTGGCTGGAATACCGCCCGGCCGACCCGGACGGCCGCAGCGTGGCCGCCGCCTGGCGCGTCGACGACCGCTCGGCCTGCGCCACGCCGGCCTGCTGGCAGTCTACCCTGCTCCCGGTAGCCGCCCAGGTACCGCTGATCGCCACCGACGTCAGCGCCGGCCCGGGAGCGCCGACGTTCGTGCCGCGGACGGTCACCTGGCTCGATCGGCACGGCATCGGCCACCTGCGCCGGTGACCGGCCTCATCGGCAGTCGGTGAGCTGGTCAGACCGTCGTACGCGACCACTGCTGGTTGGCGCCGGTGTTGCACGTGTACTGCTTGAGGACCACACCGTCAGCTGTCGATGCGGCCGGTACGTCCACGCACTTGCCGCTGTGCCGTGCCCGGAGCTGGAAGTAGCTGCCGCCTGTGACCATCTGGAACTGCTGGTTGGTGCCGCTGCCACAGGTGTACTGGATCAGTTCGGCGCCGTCGGCGGTGGACGCGCTCACCACGTCGAGGCACTTCCCGCTGTTGCGGGAGATGAGTCGCCAGTAGCCGCTGCCGGCGTCCTGGAACTGCCACTGCTGCCACGCATTGCCGTTGTACGTGTACTGGCCGACGCGCGCGCCGTTGTCGGTGTTCGGTTGCTGGACGTCCATGGCCTTGCCGCTGTGTCGCACGGTGATCCGGTAGAACGTGCCAGTCGGCGGGGGCGTCGTGGGGCCACCCCCGATGGTGTCGCCCCACGCGTACCGGATCTGGTCGGCGCCGGAGTTGTTGCGGACGGTCAGGTTGAGGTCGGTGCCGCTACCGCTGAGCGAGTACATCGAGTACCAGTCGTAGCCGATGGTGCCGGGCTTGCCGCCGAGCGCGGGCCAGTAGGTGCCGCCCATCCGGTTATCGCGCATGACCTGGGCCATGGCGCGGATGTGGCGCACGAAGTTGTCGGTGCTGTTCGCGTCGGCGTAGTTGCGGCCGTCGTTCATGGGGGCGCCGAACTCGGTGGCGACCGCCCGCGACGCGCAGTTGCCGAGGCGGGTCTGGATGTGGCTCCGGAAGGCGTCGTAGGTCATCTCGCCGTAGAAGAAGGCGTAGTGGTGGAACGACAGCAGCGTCGAGGCGAACCGTGTGTCGTTGCAGATGTCCCGCAGGTCCTGACTGAACCCGGTGCCCCCGATGAGCACCCGGCTGGGCACCGCCGAGTAGTGGTAGCTGAGCCAGTCGGCCGCGACGTTGCGCCACTCCGTCGAGCTGTAACCGTGCGGCTCGTTCATCGGCTCGAAGTAGACGTTGGGGTTCGAGCCGTACGTGTTTGTCACAGTGGACCACATCGTGTTCCACGCGGCGAGGTTCGTGATCCTGCCGCCGGAGGCGGCACCGTCCTCCCAGTAGGCGAGGATGACCTTGAACCCGCGGGCGGTGGCGGCGTCGATGGCGCCTCGGTAGGCCTCCCACCACGCCGTCCCTACCGTGTGGGTGTTGATGGGCAGCCGGACGGTGTTGACCCCCATGGTGGAGGCCATGTCGTCATAGAGGGCGTTGGCCTTGGCCCGCACCGTCGCGTTGCTGTCGGAGGAGCTCAGGCCCTGCACGACGAGGGGACCGGTGCTGAAGTTGTCACCCAGCACGGCCCAGTTCATGCCTCGGAACTGGTTCGTGGCGGCGATGGCCGGCGACGAGATGACGACGCCGCCGGCCATTGCCGTCGTCGCGGCCACCAGCGCGATCAGCAGCCGGCGAAACGACCGGGCGCTCCGCGACCACCTGGTCCGCGTCAAGAAGTGGTGAGTCACCGATCTGGCCTCTCTGGGTTCGGACATCAGGCTGATCGTTAGCGCTAACATCGCTGAATCGCACTCAAGCCAGGACTTCGCGGTCTTGGCGTCGTCGACGTTGCAATCCGGGCAGCTCCGGCGCGTAATGGTGAGGCGGGCGGATGTGCTCTGGTTGTGACGTGCGTGTTGCGGACAAGTGTTAGCGGTCTCATCTGGAGAGTCAAGGCATCGACCAAGGTCGTTCAATCGGGCACCGGCCCACCGGCCTCCGCCGGGGGCAGAGAACAGGCACGCAGGACGGTGCCCGGCACTAGATTGAGGCGGTGAGCCGGGGCGAACCATCGGTGGAGGCCGGTCCGTCGGGCGAGGACCTGACGGCAACGCTGCTGGCTGCGGCGCGTGCGGGCGACGGCGCGGCCTTCAGTCGTCTGGTCGCGCCGCTGCGGGACGAGCTGCGTGCGCACTGCTACCGGATGCTCGGTTCCTTCCACGACGCGGAGGACGCGGTCCAGGACACCATGGACCGGGCGTGGCGGGCTGTCGACCGGTTCGAGGGGCATTCGATCCGGCCATGGCTCTACCGGATCGCCACCAACCGGGCGCTGTCTCTCCTCCACTCGCGCGGGCGGCGTGAACTGCCCACCGATTTCACCGCCCAGGGCGTGCCCCGGGCCGAGGTGAGCTGGCTCGAACCGTACCCGGACCGCCTCGCGGCCCCGTCCGTTCAGCCGGACCCGGAGGCCCACGTGATCGCGAGGGAGGCCATGGAACTCGCGTTCGTCGCCGCGTTGCAGCATCTGCCACCGCGACAACGTGCCGTTCTGCTGCTGCGCGACGTTCTCGGGTACTCCGCCGAGGAGACCGCCGCGATGCTGGTCTCCACCGTCGCCGCGGTCAACAGCGCGATGCAGCGCGCCCGCCGGATCGTCGCCGGGCTGACGCCGCCGGACAGTCAGCAGCGGATCCTCGCCGACCTGGGCGACGCGGGGCAGCGGGAGGTGGCCAGGCGGTACGCCGAGGCGTGGGAGTCCGGCGACGTCGAGACGATCGTGGCGATGCTGACGGAGGACGCGCGGTACTCGATGCCGCCGCTGACCATCTGGTACGAGGGCCATGCGCAGATCCGCGGTTTCCTGGCTGAGGTGACCGCGGGGCGAAGGTGGCGGTTCCGGCCGGCGAGCGCCAACGGGCAGCTCGCTTTCGGGACGTACCTGTGGGACGACTCGGCTGCCGCCTACCTGCCGGCGGGGCTGGACCTGCTCGTGCTGCGGGGGCGCCGGGTGGCCGAGGTCGTCTCGTTCCTCGACGCGCGCCTGCCCGCCTTCGACCTGCCGGATCGGCTGCCGGAAAGTTCGCGCGGACGCGATGAGTTCGCGGTCCGGTCGGGGTTGTAGTCCTGACGGGTTTCACCAGCCACGAAGGGCAGAGCCGACATGCCGAGCAACGAAGAACAGATCCGCGCCCTGGTCGAGCGCTGGGCCGCCGCGGTTCACGACGGGAACCTCGCCGGCGTCCTGGCCGACCATGCCGAGGACCTGGTGATGTTCGACGTGCCGCCGCCGTACGAGGGCGTACGCGGGCTGGACGCCTACCGGGAGATCTGGCCGCCCTTCTTCAGGTGGCAGGCACAGGGCGCGTCGTTCGAGGTCGAGTCGCTGGACGTCGTCGCAGGCGAGGACGTGGCCTTCGCGTACGCGCTCGTGCGCTGCGGCACGGCGGCCGACTTCGCCGCACGTCCGGCGAACCGCCTGCGGGTGACGTTCGGCCTGCGGAGGCGGGAGGGCCGGTGGGTCGTCACCCACGAACACCACTCCTTCCCGCTCGCCGATCCCGCCGCCGAGGCGGCTCCGGACGCGGCCGTCGCCGAGGCGGAGGTACGCGGGCTCCACCGGCGCTGGTTCGACGGCACCGCGGCCAAGGATCTCGGTGCCCTGATGGAGGCCGTCGCCGACGACGTGGTCTCGTACGAGCACGACCAGCCGCTGCGACACGTCGGCGTGAACGCGGTCCGCGAGATCTGCGCGGCGGGCCTGGCGGCGTCGGGTGACGGATCAGTCGCCTGGGACGTGCCCGACCTGACGATCGTGGTCGACGGCGACCTCGCCGTCGCGTGGGGCCTCAACCACGTCTCGGTACGCCCGAGCGGTGGTCCGTCGATCGAGAGCTGGTCCCGGGGCACCCGGGTCTTCCAGCGACGCGACGGGGCCTGGCTGATGACCCACCAGCACCTCTCCTACCCGTACGACCCCTCGACCGGGACGGCGCGGACGGATCTGCGCCCGTAGCGGCGCGAGCACGACGTCGCACACCGAATCGTCCATCGACGTTCATCCAACAGATCGGCGCGCGTAAGCTCCGCACGGTCGGATCTGGGGAACCTACCGAGGAGGTTCCATGGATCGTCGAACGATGTTGCGGGCCACTGTTGTCGGTGCGGGCGCTGTCGCCCTGCCGTTCACGGCATGGTCGGCCGCGTACGGAGCCCCGGCGCAGAACGCGGCGGGGCCCTACGGTGGGCTCCAGCCCGCCGACGCCAACGGCATCCAGTTGCCGGTCGGCTTCACCAGCTCGATCGTCGCGCGATCCCGTCGGACGGTGCCGGGAACGTCGTACACCTGGCACGACGCTCCGGACGGTGGCGCCGTGTTCCCGAACGGCACCGGCTGGATCTACGTGTCGAACTCGGAGGTGTCAGCCGGGGCGGGCGGCGGTGCCTCACGCCTCGTCTTCGACTCCAGCGGTGCCGTGATCGGGGCGTCGCGGATCCTCGCCGGCACCGACAACAACTGCGCCGGCGGGAAGACACCGTGGAACACCTGGCTCTCCTGCGAGGAGGTGTCCCTGGGCCGGGTCTTCGAGACGTACCCTCTCGGCGGGACCGCCGTGGCGCGTCCCGCGATGGGCCGGTTCAAGCACGAGGCGGCCGCGGCCGACCCGGTCCGCAGGGTCGTCTACCTGACCGAGGACGAGACCGACGGCAAGTTCTACCGGTTCGTGCCGGCCACCTGGGGCGACCTGTCCGCCGGAGCCCTCCAGGTCTTCCGCGCCGGTACGGCGACCTCCGGCACGTTCACCTGGGCCACGGTGCCCGATCCGGACGGCTCGCCCACCCCGACCCGGCAGCAGGTGTCCGGCGCGAAGACGTTCAACGGCGGCGAGGGCTGTCACTACGCGGACGACACCGTCTGGTTCACCACGAAGGGCGACAACCGCGTCTGGCAGGTCAACCTGGCTGCCGGCACGTACGAGCTCGCCTACGACGACAACCTGGTCAGTCCGGGCACCGCTCAGCTGACCGGGGTCGACAACATCACCGGGTCCACTGCAGGTGACCTGTACGTCGCCGAGGACGGCGGCAACATGGAGATCTGCATGATCACGCCCGACGACAAGATCTCCGTCTTCCTGCGGATCACCGGGCAGAGCGGTTCGGAGATCACCGGGCCGGCGTTCACCCCGGCGGGGGACCGGCTGTACTTCTCCTCGCAGCGCGGCACGACCGGCTCGTCGTCCGGCGGCATCACCTACTGCGTCACCGGGCCGTTCCGCCGATGACCGGCTCCCGGCCGCGGCCGGCCACCACGGGGCCGGCGTACGGCTGGGTCGGCGCTCCGGTCAGCGCCCCGCGCCACCGGCGGCCGAGGTCGTTCGAGCCGTTCTTTCCACTGTCCTACGGGACAGCCGCGCTGGCCAACGTCCCGGGGACCTCGTCCTTCTGGGGGAGCGGCACCGTGTCCGCGGGCTGTGGCGAGGTCATGATCCAATGAAGCACATGATTCTCCAGCGCATCGCGGCCGGTCTCCTGTTGCTGATCGGGCTGCTGGCGATGGCGGCCACCCACACCTTCCCGTTCCTCGACGATCTCTCCGAACTGGCCGAGACGGCGGTCGCGATCGGGGGCGCGGCGTGCCTGCTGGTAGGGGTCTGGCTGTGGTGGCGCAAGCCGGCGGACCGGTCGTCCGCGCCGTCGACCGGCGACGGTGGGAGCCCGTGACGGAGGCGGCAGAGGGCCGGCGCGCTCGGCGGGCGGTCCCGGCTCAGGCGTCGGATACTGAGCCGATGACCAACCCCGACCTCGATCCCGAGCTGTACCCGCCGATCGACCCCCGTGAGGACGTGCCGGACGACCCCGGCGAACTCCTCCCGGACACGCCCGGCGAACTGCCCGAGGCGCCGGTCGAGCCGATGCCCGACGACGGGGAGCCCGGGGGCGTACCCGAACCGGCCTGACCGGCCGGCGCCGGGACACCCAGGAAATTGACGACGATGGATAATTCTGTGGTGACCGGCGCGCGGACCGCAGGGGAGACCGGATGAGAATCGTCGGCTGCTGATCGGGCGCGGCCCGGCCCGGATCGAGGACACCTGGCAGTACCTCTACCAGGGGTCGTACTGGCGGCGCGGGCCGGTCACGATGAGCGCCGTCGCCGCCGTGGACACCGCGCTGTGGGACATCAAGGGCAAGGTCGCCGGGCTGCCGGTCTACCAGCTGCTCGGCGGCCGGTCCCGCGAGGGCGTGACAGTTTACGGGCACGCGAACGGCGAGACGGTCGACGAGGTTACATGCGGCACACCGAGCAGACGGACGAGGTGTTCCCGCACGGCTACCACTACGACGGCGGGTACCTGCATCCGGCCGAGACTCCGGGGGTCGGGGTGGACATCGACGAGCAGGCCGCGGCCCGCTACCCGTACGCGCCGGCCTGCCTGCCGGTGAACCGGCTGGCGGACGGCACCGTGCACCCCTGGTGAGCGCGCGCCGGTTCAGTTGATGCGGCGACCGTGCGCGTCCGGCACCCCGGACTTGCGGAAGAAGTAGGTGTTGATCTGGTCCCGCCACTCGACGGCGCTGCGGAACTGTTCTTCGAGGCGCTCGGCCACCCGGTCGTGGACGGCCCGGTCGACCACTCCGGCGAGGAGCCGCCACCGTTCCCGCATCGCCGACACCTCCTCGACCCCGGCGAAGTGCGTGTCGTAGATGTGCTGGATCACGGTACGGCCGCTGTGCAGCACGTGCCGGTACGGGACGTGATGGAAGAACAGCAGCAGCTCGTCGGGGCAGCGCTCGCGTGACTCGTACACCTCCGACCACGGCGGCGGGTACTGGCCGGTGAAGCCGGTCCCGGTCGCCCGGGTCCGGTCCACCCCGACGCCGTCGCGGTCGGCGAAGTGGTAGGTGCCCCACGCGGTGTACTCGTAGCCGTCCACGTCCGGGCCGTAGTGGTGGCCGGGCCGCACCATGAAGCCGACGCCGAGCGGGGCGGTGTAGCGCTCGTAGGTGCGCCAGGAATCGTCCATGATCGCGTGCATCGTCCGCCGTACCGCTTCCGGGTCGCCGGTGGTGACCGGCAGCCAGGTCAGGTCGATCCACTCGTCGAGGATCGCGCCGGGATCCAGCAGCGGGTCCCAGGCGAGCCGGCCGAAGGCGTACAGGTTCGCCTGGGCCAGCGGGTGCCCGGTCCAGAACGGGTCGTCGCCCACGTTGGACACGGCGACCAGGCCGCCGCCGGTGCCCGCCCGGCCGGCCGCGATGTCGGCGATCGTGCCGCCGGGCTCGCCCCGGGGCCGGAACCGCAGCACCTCGCTCCACCAGGGTGCGAGGTAGCAGACGTGCCGCTGCTGGCCGGTGTACTCCTGCGTCGCCTGCACCTCCACCGCCAGCCGGGTCGCAGGCATCGCGGCGAGCACCGGGGAGACCGGTTCGCGTGTCTGGAAGTCGATCGGGCCGAACTTCACCTGGAGGATCACGTTGTCGGCGAACCGTCCGTCCAGCGGCGCGAAGTGGTCGTGGGCGGCTCGGGCCCGGTCGGTCGACCGGTCCCGCCAGTCCTGGTGGTGGTCGTAGACGAATGCCCGCCAGCGCACCACGCCGCCGTGCGGGGCGAGTGCCTCGGCGAGCAGGTTCGCGCCGTCGGCGTGGTCGCGCCCGTACGCGAACGGGCCGGGCCGGCCCTCGGAGTCGGCCTTCACCAGATAGCCGCCGAAGTCGGGGATCCGCCGGTAGACCTGCCGGGTGACGGCGGCCCACCAGGCCCGTACCCGCTCGTCCAGCGGATCGGCGGTGGGCAGGCCGCCGAGGACCACCGGGGCGGCGAAGGTCACCGACAGGTGCACCCGGATGCCGTACGGGCGCAGCACCTCGGCGGTCTCCGCGATGTCGCCGAGCCGGTCGGTCAGCAGTAGTGCCTCGGTGTCGTGCACGTTGACGTTGTTCACGCAGATCGCGTTGACGCCGCAGGCGGCGAGCAGGCGGGCGTAGTCGCGGAGCCGGTCGGTCTCGCGCCGGGCGGCGCCGTCGCGCCAGAACAGGGAGCCGCCGGCGTAGCCCCGCTCGACCTGGCCCGACACCGGGTGTACGGCCACGTTGTCCCAGTGGTCGAGCATCCGCCGGTCCAGTGCCGGTCGGTGCCGCCGCGCCGGGAGGTCGTCGTCGAAGGCCGCCGCGCCGAGCCGGACCACGTGGAACATCCCGTAGAGCAGGCCGGCCGGCGCGTCGGCCAGGACCACTGTCACGCCGTCCACCCGCGTCAGCAGGTATCCCTCGTCGCCGAGGGAGCCGTCGCCGGTGCCGTTCACCGCCGGTGTCGCGCCGAGCCGGGCCGTCTCGGCTGCCGCGTTCGGCACCGGGCCGGCCCCGCGCAGGGCCAGCACCAGGTCGGCGTCGACCTGCCACGGTGGACCGTGCCAGAGCCGTCCGCCGTACCGGCCGCAGGCCCGGCTCACCTCGTCGAGGACGGTGTCGACCAGGGGTCCGTCGCCGTGCACCAGCACGCCGCGGGAGCCGAGTTCGCGGAACGCCGCTGGCGGGAGCCAGGCGGCGTGCCAGGCGGACTCGCCGGCGTCGGCGGACGCCCGGCCGGTGACCGGAACGCTCATGCGGTGAACTCCGCCCGGATCTCGTCGATCATGGGGTTGCCGATCCGCAGCAGTGCCAGCACCAGGAGCGCGGCGAGCAGGGCGAGTACCGCCTCGGAGAACACCGCGGTGACGCAGGCGGCGGCGGCCAGCAGCGCGACGTTGCCGACTGTGACGCCGGGCTTGCGTGCCACGTAGTAGAGGGCGAGCCGGAGCACGTCGCGGGTGCGGAAGGTGAACAGGGAGACGATCACCAGTGCGTTGACCCCGACCAGGATCACCCCCGCCCCGACCACCACCAGCGGCACGGCCCACCAGCCGGGGACGGCGGCGGCGGGCAGGTTCGCCAGGTTGACAGCGATGACTGCGAGCCACAGCAGCGTCGGCGCCCAGACGCGCAGCACGCCCGGCAGGTTGGTCCGGTAGGCCCGGCGGAACGTGGCGGCGGGACGGAGATCGGTCAGGTCGGGGCGCTGGTGCCGCAGCGTGTGCAGCGCGGCCGAGACGGCCGGACCGAGTGGCAGCGCGGCGGCGGCGACCAGCGGGAGGTTGCTGCTGTCGCGGTCGAGCAGCACGAGCACGGCCAGGCCGGGCAGGACGCTCACCAGGAGCAGCAGTTCCACCACGAGCAGGGTGTGAACCGTCGCGGCGGCCCGCGACAACGGCCCGTCGCCGAACTCCCGCAGCCCGCCGGTCGCGCCGGTCACTGTCGGTCCCCGGGCGGGTCGAGCAGGCTGTCGTCCCACCACGGCGGGGTCTCGTCCACCACCGGCGTCAGTTCGGCGAGGGTCACCTCGTGCCGGGTGAGGACGAGGTCGAGGTCGGCCCGCCCGGCCGCGACCGGCAGGGCGCGATGGGTACGGGCCGGCTCGGCGGCCTCCCGCAACGCGTCGAGCTGCCGGGGCCGTGGCGAGTGCGGGCTGCCCATCTCCCGCCAGGCCGCCCAGACGTTGCCGGCGTCCTCGCCCACCGACGAGCGGAGCAGGAACGCCGACACGGTGCCCGGCGGGCCGATCGGAACCGACAGCGACAGGGTGTGCCGCTCGGGTGCCGGTTCCCGGCCGGTGACGTCGACAGGGGCCCAGGCCAGCACCGCGACCCGGCCGTCGGGGTGCCGGGTGACGAGGTGGTCCGGTCCGCGTGCGAGCACCTCGTCGCCGAGCCGGGCCATGAACGCGTACAGGTGGTAGGTGGGTTTCTTGATCTGCCGGTGGGTGAGCAGGCCGAAGCCGCCGTGCAGCGGCGCGGTCGGCACCCCCTCCTCCTCGAACACGTCGCTGAAGGTCCAGTAGGAGAAGGAGTCGACCAGGTCCCCGCCGCCGGCCAGCACCGGGGCGAGGTAGGCGGCGTGGAAGGCCGTGTCGTGGATCGGGTTGTCCGGCCGGTAGGAGGAGTTGAACTCGGTGATGTGCACCGGGAGGTCGGCCAGCGCGGTGCCGGCCAGGTGCCGGCGGGGCGCGGCGAACTGTTCCAGCAGGTCCGCGGCCGGGGCGAGGGTCTGCCGGGTGCCGAATGGCAGGTGCCGGGCCGGGCCGGAGGTGTAGGCGTGCCGGCTGACGAAGTCGACAGGCACGTCACGGTCGGTGACGAACTCGGCGAACGGCTTCAGCCACTCGTCGGCGCCGGGGGAGAGGGCCGGGCCGCCGACCTGCAGCGCCGCGTCGACGTCCTTGACGGCGTGCGCCGACACCTCGTACAGGCGGTGGTAGGCGTCCTGGTCGGCGCCGGACCAGAACGCCGTCAGGTTGGGCTCGTTCCACACCTCGACGGGCCAGCCGCGCACCTCGTCGAGGCCGTACCTGTCGACCAGGTGGGCCACCGTGGCGCGGACCAGGTCACCCCATTCGGTGTACGACCGGGGAGGTGTCACGTTGCCCCGCCACCAGAACACCGTCTGGTCGCCGGAGGCGAGTGCCGAGGGCATGAACCCCAGCTCCACGAAGGGCCGGATGCCCATCGCGAGGTAGGCGTCGACGACCTGGTCGACGTAGGTGAAGGCGTGCCGCACCCGGCGTTCGCCCTGGTAGTCGTAGGGGCGGTGCACGCCGACGCCGTCGCTGAGCAGCCCGTGCCCGCGGATGTGCCGGAAGCCGATGTCCCGCTGCACCAGCGCCAGCGAGTCCTGATAGTCGCGTCGCAGGGCCAGGTCGAACCGGCCGGTGCCCACGCAGGTACGCCAGGCGTCGGTCAGCCGGCCGACGGGCCGCTCGGGGACGGTGCCGCGCATCGCCGGTCAGCCGTGGCTCTTGCGGTACCGCTCGTACGCCTTGTTGACCAGGTCGATGTAGGCCTGCGCGTTCTTGCCCTTCAGCTCCGAGACGTAGGCGTCCCACTCGCTCAGCGGCCGCTGGCCGAGGGCGAACTTCAGCGTGTTCTGCGTGACGTGGTCCTTCAGCGCGGTCGCCCACAGCGTCGTCTGCTCGCGCTCCTCGTCGCTGAGCGGCGCGGGCGGCGGAGTCACCCAGGGCGCGGCCTTGCGGGCGTTCATCTCCTTCTGGAACTCCAGTTCCTCGGGCGAGAAGAACGACTGCACCAGGTCGAGCTTGCCGCCGTAGGCGAAGACGCCGTTGTAGAAGCCGAAGTCCTTCTGCAGATGCTTGCTGCCCTTGGGGTTGAGCCCGATGACGTTGACGTCCGGGGCGAGGCTGCGCTTGCCCGAGGCGTCCTTGGTGTACGTGGTGCCCTCGACGCCCCACTTGGCGAACTCCTGGCCGGCGTCGGAGTACCAGAGCCAGTCGACGAACTGCATCATGGCCACGAAGTTCTTGCCGTCGCGGGCCTTGCTGGAGATCATCACGCCGTTCTCCAGCCGGCTCGCCGCGTTGACCGGGCCGGCCGGCCCGATCGGGAAGAGGATCTTGCCGAGCCGGGCGTTCGGGTTGATCTTCGCGATGTCCGGGCGGTAGTCGTTCACCAGGGTCTGCGCGTTCGAGCTGATCACGAAGGACTTGCCGCTGGCGAGCTTCTGCCGGGCCTGGTCGTCGGTCTGGGTGAACGTCTCCGGGTCGAGCAACCCCTCGGCGACCAGCTTGTGGAGATACTCCACCACCTGCCGGTAGCCGTCCGAGGCGCCGGTGAAGACGTACTTCCCGGCACCGGCGTCCCAGCTCGTCGGCTGGTAGTTCCAGCCGGCGCCCGGCAGGCCGTGCGCCAGGGCGAGCATGTTCAGCAGGTTGCCGGCCGGGTTGGGCTTGCCGAACCGGTCGGAGAACGGGATGACGTCCGGGTGGGCCGCCTTCATCGCCTTGAGCATGGCGTACACCTCGTCCCAGGTGGTCGGGGACAGGATCTTCAACTGCTCCAGCACGTCGGTGCGGACCGCGAGGGTGTAGTCCTGCCAGGGCTTCTCGTGCAGCCCGGGCAGCAGGTAGAACTTGCCGTCCTCCTGCCGGAGCGTGTCCATCTCCGGCTGGAGCTTCCACCGCTCGATCTTGTCCTTGAAGTTCGGCATCAGGTCGAGGTAGTCGCTGACCGGCAGGATGGCGCCGGAGGAGACGTACGAGTTCTCCTGCGGGTGGTAGGTCTTCGGGATGATCATCGGGGCGTCGCCGGAGCCGACCAGCACGCTGCGCTTCTGCTCGTAGTCGCTCAGCGGCACGGCGACCGGGTCCAGCTTGACGTTCGTCCGCCCGGCCAGCTCGGTCCAGAACAGCCACTCCGGCTTGAGCGGGTAGTTCGGGTGGTTGTTGTAGAGGATCGAGAACGTGACCGGCTCGGTGGCCTTGAACTGGTCACCGATGCCGTACTTCTCCATCGCGCCCGCACGGTTGCGGTCGAGGTCCTTCTTGTCCGGGGTGTCGTCGCCGCAACCCGCCAGGGCGACGACGGCGGCCGCGCCGCTGGCGAGCAGTACCTGGCGCCGGGACAGCTGGGCCATGGATTCTTCCTTCCGGTGGTGGGGTGTGGTGCGGGCGGCTATCCCTTCACGGCGCCGAGCATGATCCCGGAGACGAAGTACCGCTGGATGAAGGGATAGACCGCGAGGATCGGCAGGATCGTCAGCACGATGGTCACGGACTGGATGGTGGCGGCGGACTGGACGACGTCGCCCGCGCTGCCGAGGCCGCCGCCGGTCTGCGTGGCGTCCGTCGCGCCCGCGATGAGGTTGCGCAGATAGACGGTCACCGGGAGCAGGTCCTGGCGGTCCATGTAGAGGAACGCGGCGAACCAGGAGTTCCAGAACGAGACGGCGTAGAACAGCACCATCGTGGCGACCATCGCCTTCGACAGAGGCAGGACGATCCGCAGCAGCGTGCCGTACGTGTTCAGCCCGTCGACGGCGGCGGCCTCCTCCAGCTCGACCGGCAGGCTCTCGAAGAACGCCTTCATCACCAGCAGGTTGAACACGTTTATGGCGTTGGGCAGGGCGATCGCCCACACGGTGTTCTTCAGCCCGAGGCTGGTGACCAGGACGTAGTTGGGGATCAGGCCGCCGGTGAAGAACATGGTGAACACGGCGATCCCGACCAGCGCGGTCCGGCCCCGCAGGTGCCGCTTCGACAGGACGTACGCGTAGCAGGTGGTCAGCACGACGGAGATGAGCGTGGCGACCACGGTGTAGAAGACGGTGTTGCGGTAGCTGATCCAGAACGTCGGGTCCGACGTCACCACGCGGTACGCGGTGAGGTTGAACCCCCGCGGCACGAGGTTCACCTCGCCCGCGACGATGTACGCGTTGTCGCTGAGCGAGCGGGCCACGATGGTGAGGAACGGATACAGGGTCACCACCACGACGCCGGTCAGCACGACGGCGTTGACGACCTGGAAGACGCGGTAGCCCCGGGTGGGCCGGGGGCCACGCGGCCGGGCCACCGGTTCCCGGGTGCGGGCCGGGGTGCGGGCCTGCGTGCTCACCATAGGCTCGTCCCCACCGTGCGCCTGGAGATCGCGTTCGCCGACAGCACCAGCGTCAGCCCGATCACGGACTCGAACAGGCCGATCGCGGCGGCGTAGCTGAGGTTCCCGGAGACGATGCCCACCCGGTACAGGTAGGTCGAGATCACGTCCGCCGTCGGGTAGGTGAGCGGGTTGTACAGCAGCAGGATCTTCTCGAAGCCGACTGCCATGAAGGTGCCGATGTTGAGGATCAGCAGGGTGACCATCGTCGGCCGGATCCCCGGCAGCGTGACGTGCCAGGTCTGCCGCCACCGGTTGGCGCCGTCGATGCGGGCCGCCTCGTACAGGTCACCGTCGACCGTGGTGAGCGCGGCGAGGTAGAGGATGGTGCCCCAGCCGACGGTCTGCCAGACCTCGGAGGAGACGTAGATCGTCCGGAACCATCCGGCCTGCTGCATGAACGGGATCGGCTCACCGCCCACGGCGCGCACCATCTGGTTCACCGTGCCGTCCACCGACAGCAACTGGAGGACCATGGCGGCCACGATCACGATCGACAGGAAGTGCGGCAGGTAGGACACCGACTGGACGAACCGCTTGAGGGCGCGGTTGCGCACCTCGTTGAGCAGCAGCGCCAGCACGATCGGCAGCGGGAAGCAGAACAGCAGGGTCAGCGCGCCCAGCACGAGCGTGTTGGTGAACACGCTCCAGAAGGTCGGGTCGGTGAAGAACAGCCGGAAGTACCGCAGGCCGGTCCAGTACTCGCCGAAGATGCTGCCGCCCGGCTGGAAGCGCCGGAACGCGATCACGTTGCCGAGCATCGGCAGGTAGCGGAACGTCAGGAAGAACAGCAGCGGCAGGACGGCGAGCGAGTAGAGCTGCCAGTCCCGGCGCAGGGCCCGCCGCCAGGGCGTACGACGACTGCGCGGGATCGGGGCTGCCAAACTCGTCCTCCCGCCTGACCGTCGGCTGGAACTTTCCGGTAATACGTCGTAAGCCTTTCGGAAATTTATGGGTATCGTTATCAGCGTGTCAAGAGCGTCGATTGATATCTCCCTCGAGCAGCTCCGCCGCTACGCACCGGCCGTTGCCGAGCCCGCCGACTTCGACCGGTTCTGGCGGGCCACCCTCACCGCCGCCGCGGCCACCCCGGTGCTCGTCGACGTCCGTCCCGAACCCACCGACCTGCGGCTGGTCGACGTATGGGACGTGACGTTCGCCGGGTACGCAGGCGAGCCGGTCCGGGCCTGGTACACCCGGCCCGCGGGCGTACCGGCGCCGCTGCCGGCAGTGGTGGAGTACCCCGGCTACGGACGCGGCCGGGGCCTGCCGGGCGAGCGGCTCACCTGGCCGGTGGCCGGTTACGCCCACCTGCTGGTGGACAACCGGGGACAGGCCGGCCTCTACAGCCGCGGCGACACCCCGGACCCGCACGACGCGCCCGGCGGGCCCGGCCCCGCCACGCGGGGGATCCTGTCCCCGGACGACTACCACTACCGCCGCCTCATCACCGACGCGGTCCGCGCGATCGACGCCGTCCGCGTCCTGCCCGGGGTGGACCCGGCCCGCGTCGCCGCGGTGGGCAACAGCCAGGGCGGTGGGCTCGCACTCGCGGCGGCGGGCCTCGTCGACGACCTCGCCGCGCTTCTGGTCACCGCCCCGTTCCTGTGCGACATCCAGCGCGCCATCGAACTGACCGAGGCGTCCCCGTACGGCGAGATCGCCAGCTACCTGGCGGTGCACCGCGAGGCCGAGGAACCGGTCCGGCGCACGCTGTCGTACGTCGACGGCGTCACCTTCGCCCGGCGGGCCACCGCCCCGGCGCACTTCGGGATCGGCCTGCGGGACGAGGTCTGCCCACCGAGCACCGGTTTCGCCGCCTACAACCAGTACGCCGCCGCCAGCGGATCGATCGTGCCGCTACGGGAGATGCACACGTACCCGTTCAACGGCCACGAGGGCGGGGAGGCCGTCCACGTCCGGCGGCAGCTGCGCTGGCTCGACACGGTGCTCCGTACCGCCGGGACGACGGCCGGCTGACGACCTCACCGGATGCCCCCAGCGCAGCGCCTGGACCCGGGCCGGCGTCCCGGAGCAGGCGTCGTGACGCCCGCGCGGGCACCGTCCGGAGCGACTGTCGTCCGCCCCTAGACTGCGCCGATGGATGCTGAATTCGCGGCGAACGCCGCGGCCACCGCCGCGATCTTCGGAGTCTTCGGGATGGCCTGGTTCGGCTGGGCGCAGGAGGCGCCGCCCAAGGCGTGGCGTCCGTGGCTCGGCGTCGGCTCGGTGTTGTCCCTGGCCGCGGCGATCGCCGGCGGCGTCGTCACCGTACGCACCTGGGACGAGGGCAGCTCCGTGGACGACAGGACGGGGCCGGTCTTCGGTGTGATCGTCCTGATCGAGGTGGTCCTCTGCGCCGCCGGCGCGATCTGGCTCCGGCGGACCGGCCGCGCGTCCCTGGTTCCGGCCTGGATCGCCCTGATCGTCGGCCTGCACTTCTTCCCCCTGGCGCCGCTGCTGGGGTATCCGGCCCTCGCGATCTGGGCGGCGCTCGTCACCCTGGTCGCGGTCGTCAGCGTTGCCGTCGCCCGGCGGTACGACCTCACCCCCAGCGCCGTCGTCGGTGCCGGCACCGGCGTGACCCTCCTGATCGGAGCGGCGACCGCACTGGTGCACGCCGGAGCCTGAGCGGTCCGAGCGCTCACTGGACCGGGACGAAGGTGGCGGCCAGCACCCGCCAGTTGCCGTCCTCACGCACCCACAGCCGGGTGTAGCGCAACCGCGCGGACACGACGGCCCCGCCCTGGACCCCATCCACCGCAGCGACCGTGCGGGTCACCCCGGTCGCACCGTCGTCCTGGACGTCGAGCGACTCCTCCACCAGGTCGGTGATCCGCAGGGCGCCCGAGCGGTAGCTCTCCAGATCGTCCTCCTTGGTGAAGACCGTGCCGTCCGGTCCGGCACCCACGACCCGGGGGTGCAGAAGCGCGTCGAGGGACTCGACATCGGCGGCACGCTGAGCGGCTTGGAGCCGCCGTTCCGCAGCACGGAGATCCATCCACCGATCCTCTCCGGCGCCCCGGACCGCGACAAGCAGGTTAGCTCGCGGCAGAACGGCAACGCTGCGGCCCCCACCCCGGTTCGCTGACATCTACCATCCCTGATCATGATCTCGACCGTGTGGCGGATTCTCACCCGCCAGATCGACCCCAACCCGGCGCAGGACGACGCCGTGCTGCGCGAGGCGTGCACGCAGGCGCGGTACGGCTCCGACATCGGACCGGCCCGGAAGGCGCTGATCGCCACCCGCAACGACTACGACCGCCGGGCCCGGTACGTCGGTGTGCTCGCCGAATCGACAGCTCGTGGGCTGGGATCGCGGATCGACCGTACGACCGGCCGGGTCGACACCACGGAAGCGTGGACCGACCGCTGGGTGTCGCGCGCGCCCGCGGATCCGGACGCCCAGCTCGTCCGTGCCGGTTCGCTGATGGCACGGGCGTGGGAGGTGCGCGGCGGCGACTGGGCCTCCAACGTACGTCGGGAGCAGTGGGTCGAGTTCAGCCGCCTGCTGGACCTGGCCCGGCAGGTGAACGATCTCGCGATGCGGCTCGCACCGGACGACCCCACGCCGTGGGCGCACCGGCTGCGCCTCATGATCGACGAGAGTGCGCCACTGGAGGACGTCGAGGAGACGTGGCGTGAGCTGACCAAGCGGGATCCCTGGCATCACCAGGGCCACGTGCTCCGGCTGACCTACCACTGCCGGAAGTGGAGCGGCTCGCACGAGGCGATGTTCGACTTCGCCCGCTCGGTCGCCGCCACGGCGCCTACCGGCTCACCACTGCTCGTGCTGCCGGTTCGGGCCGCCGCGGAGTGGGCGCTGTGGGAGCAGGATCGCGAACCCCACGGCGGTACCGCCGACGAGATCGGCGAGCGGTGGCGACAGGATCCGGTCATGCAGGCGGATCTCGACAACGCGCTGAACCGGTGGTTCCACCAGCCGGCGACCCGGCACGCCCACTGGCTCGACGACGCGAACTTCCTGGCGTACGGGCTGGTGCGCACCGGCCGCGACGCGGAGGCCGCGCCGGTGTTCGCGTCGATCGGCCGGTACGTGACAGGCGTTCCGTGGGCCTGGTGGGGCGACGAGCGGCACGACGCCGTCTTCCTCCGAGCCCGTCGCCGCGCCCGCCGCGCCGCCTGACCACGGGCGACGCCGTCGCGGCCGCAGTCGACTCCCGATCGGAGAAGCCGTTCTTACCGCTCTCTTACGGGACCGCGCTCGGGCGCATGCGCAGCGTCGCGGAACGCGATGCTGAGGTCCGACCACCGATCGGGGAAGAGGGCCACCATGGGATCACTGGCACGGTACGGGCTGTCGATAGTGACAGTCTCCACTCTGGCGGCGGGTGTGCTGCTCCCACCGGTCGCACCGGTCGCGGCCGCCACGCCTTCGACGTGGACGGCGACGATCCCCGCGCTGATCCACGAGAGCCGGCTGACCGACGTGGTTGCCACCGGCCCGAACAACGCCTGGTCCGTCGGCTACCAGGCGTCGACATACACGGGGTACTCGATCGACCAGCCGTACGCCCTGCTGCGGTGGAACGGGCGGACGTGGACGGAACGGCGCCTGCCGCACCAGGCGTATCTGCTGTACAAGGTGGACGCGGCGGGCGCCCGGGACGTCTGGACGGTGGGCTCCCGGCGCCTCGGCGAGTCGTACGCCGGGCACTTCGACGGCGTGACCTGGACGGCGCACGCGCCGTGGCCCGCCCCGGCGGGGACCTCGGAGCTGCTGGACGTGGCCGCCACCGGCGGCGGACGGGCCGTGTTCGTCGGCCACGACGGCGGCCGGCCGCTGGTCGTCGAGGGCGGCACCGGTCAGTTCGGCCGGGTCGCGGTGCCGGGGACGGAGGGAGTCAACGGTGTCCTGCGGGCGGTCTCGCGAACTCCGGACGGTGGCGTGTTCGCCGCCGGGGAGCGGTACGTCGCCGATGCGCCCTACCCGGAGCCGATGATCGCGCAGCGCGTCGGCGGGTCGTGGCGGGTGGCGCCGCTGCCGTCGATCCCGAGCGCCCGGCTGACCGGCGTGTGGGCCCGCTCGTCGACCGACGCCTGGGCGGTCGGCACCCAGGACTACGACTCCGCCCCCAAGCCGGTCATCCTGCACTGGGACGGCCGGACGTGGCAGCGGGTGGCCGGGCCGGCGCCGGCCGGCTGGGTCTACGCGGTCGCCGGTGACGCGAACGGCAACGTCTGGATCAGCGGCACGAACCCGATCCCGCCGTACGTCGAGTACCCGGGCACGCTGCTGCTGCGCTACACCGGCGGGCGATGGAGCGTCGCGTACGGGCCGAAGGTCGAGGGCAACGATCCGAGCCTGGACGCCCTGGCGAACATCCCGGGGACCTCGTCGTTCTGGGGGAGCGGCACGGTGTCGACAGCCGGGCTCCGCCTCACCGCCGTGATCGAGCGGACCAGGTGAGGGTGGGGGGCGTGAGCGCGGCACCGCTCACGCCCCGCCACCCTGGCACCCGCCGGGAAGAACTACCGCCCGGGGGCCAGCACCGAACGGGTCAGCGCCGCCAGCCCGGCATCCCAGCGCTCGTCGGGCCAGTCGCGGAGATGCTCGACGAGGTCGCTGCGCACCGCAGCCAGCAGGGCGTGGGCGAGGAACTCCGCCGACTCGGGGCCCCGGGCCTCGGACACGATGGCGGTCAGCGTCGCGTGCCACTCCTCGTACGACTCGTTGCGATAGGGGCTTCCGCTTCCCGCGTTCTCCAAGGCCAGCGTGAGGACCCGGTTGGCCCGCTTGAACCGGACCAGCTCCCGCAGCAGGTGCAGGGCCCGGTCCGCCGGCGGATCGCCGGGCAGGCTCGCCGCGAGTGACGCCTGGAGCTGTTCGCCGCGTGCGCCGTAGAGGGCTTGGATGAGGCCCAGCCGGTCGCCGAAGTGGCGGAACAGCGTGCCCTTGCCCACGCCGGCGGCAGCGGCGACGTCGTCCATGGAGATCCGGTCGGGATCGGTCGCCGCCTCGAACAGCCGGTCGGCCGCGGCGAGCACCGCCTCCCGATTCCGCGCCGCGTCAGCACGCACTCCTGCCCCCTATCGCAAACGGACCGTCAGTCCGCTATGGTGAAGCGGACCGGCCGTCCGCTTATCGTAGATCACCGCGGGCGGCCCGCCGACAGGAAGGAACAGCAGTGCCGAGTACCGCCACCGATGTGTTCCACCAGGCTCTGGATCTTCTGCTCGTCAAGGACATGCCGGGCTTCATCGCCCTGTTCGCCGACGACGCCGTCATGGAGTTCCCCTTCGCGCCGCCCGGGCGGCCCAGCCGGGTGGCCGGCCGCGCCGAGCTGCACGACTACCTCATCGACTACCCGCGGACCCTGGACATCCGCGAGATCGCCGACGTCACCGTGCACCAGACCGCCGACCCGGAGGTGATCGTCGCCGAGTTCACCGCCACCGGCGTCGTCGTCGCCACCGGCGAGCCGTACCGGCTGCGCTACATCGCCGTCCTCACCATCAGGGCCGGGCGGATCGTGCGCTACCGCGACTACTGGAACCCCCTGGCCGTGCGGGAACTGTTCGGCGAGGGGGTACGGGCATGATCCTCGTCGTCGGAGGCACGGGAACGACGGGCCGACTCGTCGCCGCGAGACTCGCCGCCGCCGGCCGCCGGACCCGCGTCGCCAGCCGCCGGGCGTCCGCCGAGGGCGTCCGCTTCGACTGGTACGACCGCAGCACGCACGACACGGCGCTGGACGGTGTGACAGGGCTCTACCTGATCGCGCCCCTCGGCGACGCCGACCCGGCGCCGACCATGCTGCCGTTCCTGGACCTGGCCCGGCGCGCCCGGGTACAACGGGCCGTCCTGCTCAGCTCCTCGGCGATCGAGGCGGGCACCCCGGGACTGGGCGAGGTGCAGGCCCATCTCGGCGAGATGATCCCCGAGTGGGCGGTGTTGCGACCCTCCTGGTTCATGGAGAACTTCGTCGGCGAGCACCCGCATGCCGCGAGCGCCCGGGACCGGGGCGAGATCGTCAGCGCCACCGGCGACGCCCGCGTGGGCTTCGTCGATCCGGCCGACATCGCCGAGGTGGCGGTGCGTGCCTTCACCGACCCGGCGCCCCACGACACCGAGCACGTCATCACCGGTCCCGAGCGACTGAGCTACGCCGACGTCGCCGCCACGCTCACCGACCTCCTCGGCCGCCCGGTCCGGCACCGCGCGGTCGACGAGGACGCGCTCACCGCGTACCACGAGGCTCACGGCCTCGCGCCCGACTACGCCCGCTTCCTCGCGGGCCTGGACACGGCCGTCGCCGCGGGCTCGGAGGACCGGGTCACGACGACCGTCGCGGACGTGACCGGCCGGCCACCCCGGACGTTCCGGGACTTCTGCCGCGACCGGCTGGCCGGGGCATCTCGGGCCGTGGACGTCTGAGATCGGCCCCGGCCGCCGTCAGGCGGGGCTGGAGGGCTCGGTCCTGCTCGCCCGTTGCTCGCCGACATCGAAGCAGGCCGCGAACTCGCGCTCACCACTGACGTCGACGGCGCCTGACCGTCTCGTCGACGGGTCGCGCGCTGACGTGCAGCCGGACAGCTCGGCGTCGATCCGGTGTTGTCGGAGGCCGTGGCTATCCTTTCGCGGTGTCGTACGCCGATCTCACTTCCGCGCAGTGGAACGACCTCTCCGACAGCGCTGTCGGCCGGCTGGCGCAGGACATCGCCGGCCGGCACGAGCTGACAGTGGCCGGTGTGGAGAACAGGGCGTACGCGGGCCGGTCGCACCGCACGGCCCTGTTCGACCGCGGCGGGATGCGGTTCGCGCTCGTCCCCGGCGGCCGCCCGGCGCTCGGCTACGACGCGGCCCGGTTCCGTCCCGCCGCACACCAGACCGCCGAGTACGCCGACAGCGCCGCCGAGTTCGGCCTCCCGTCGCTGACCGAGTACGTCGACTCGATGACGTCGCCCGTCCGCGACGTCGACATGCCCGCGATGCTGATCGCGGTGGACGCCTTCGACCCGTGCGAGGTGCCACTGGCGCCGGACGACCCGCGCGTGCGCGAGCTGGTCGCGGCGGCCGGGGGCCGGTTCGGCGGGGTGCGCACCTTCCGGTCCGGTGACGGGCTGACCGTGGAGTTCGACCGGACGACCGGGAAGGTGGTGCGCGCCCGGGCGATCCGCGAGGTCTCGTACGACGACGCGATGGCCGGGCTGGCCGACCTCGGCCTGCGCACGACCACTCCGGACGAGTGGGAGTGGGCGTGTGGCGCCGGTGCGGCGACGCTGTTCCGCTGGGGCGACGACTGCCCCGGCGACGGCTACCCGTACGACCACAGGACCGGCCCGCACCGGCAGGAGAACCTCTGGGGTCTGGCGATCGGGCAGGATCCCTACCGGCACGAGGCGACGACCGAGCGCACCGTCGTGTGCGGTGGGGACGGCGGCGGTGCCACCTGCGGCGGCAGCGGCTTCTTCCTGGGCTGGCTCACCCTGGCGACCGCGTACCGCGACGAGGATTTCGGCCGGTGGGCCGCCTCCGACGACGGGTACGCCGACGAGATCCTGACCCGGCCCGTCATCGAGCTGGGCTGAGGCCCGGATGGACGCCAGGACCGGCGAACCCTTCCGCACGGTGGGCGATGACTGATCGTCCGCTGCTGTTCCTGGACGTCGACGGGACGCTCCTGCCCTTCGGCGGCTCCGCCGGGCCGCCGGCGGACGGCGTCAACCCGCTGCTGGCCGGTCTGGACGCGGACCACCGACTCGTCGCGCGGTGGCTGAACGAATAGACCTCGTCACGCCCGAGCCGGTCAGGCTGTCCACAGCACCGCCTGTCATGCTCGAAACGATGACCACCGAGCGCCCACGCGGCTCCCGTCTCCCGCGCGTCCTGCTGATCGTCGGCGTCCTCGGGTCGCTCGCCGCCGTCGCGGCGATCGTGGTGCCGCTGGTGCGGCCACCCGGCCCGCGACCGGACTTCCAGCTCCCGGTGGCGTGCGGCGAGACGTGGCGGCTGTCCACCTATCCGGGGCACGACGACTACGACGTCGACCTCTTCCCGACCTCCGGGGAGGCGTGGGGGAGGCCGGTGCTCGCCTCCGCCGACGGCACCGTCACGGTCGCGGGGATCAACGGCTCGCTGGGTGGCCGCACCCCGCAGGATCCGGACGGGCCGCGCGGACGCGGCGGCGGCTACTGGGTCAAGATCGATCACGGTGGCAAGTGGGAGACGCAGTACCTGCACCTGCTCGAACCGCCGTCGGTGCAGGCCGGTCAGCGGGTGGCCCGGGGCGACCAGCTCGGGCGGGTCGGCAGCACCGGGAACTCCGGGGCCCCGCATCTGCACTACGAGCAGCGCCGCGGCTGGGAGAAGGTGGAGGCCCACTTCGACGGCGTGCCCTCCGGGATCACGTCCGACGACCGCGAGTACTCGGTGCGGCTGACGAGCGCGAACTGCGCGCCGTCGCGCCAGTGACCGGGGCGGTCAGCGTCCGTCGGTGGTGGTCCGGGCGCGGCGGGCCTTTCCGATCAGGCCGAGGTGGGTGTGCTCGAACCCTTCGCCCGTCTTGAGGCCGTACCCCAGCGCGCGGTCGACGGCGATGTGGAACGCCCACGCGACGGCCAGGACGCCGAGCCAGTCGATCCGGTCGCCGGACGCGGCCGCCGCCACGGCCACCGCGCCGAGCGCCGCCGGCAGCGCGTACGAGTGCGCCAGGTTGTAGCAGACGGCGCCGACGCGCGGCCCGCGCAGGTAGCCGAGCATGGACAGGTCGAAGACGAGGAAGAGGGCGAGCAGCGACCACCACGGGTATCCGGCCGCGACGGTCACGACGACGGCGAGGACAGCGACGACGGCGGCCTCGACGCGCTGTGTCGTGACGGGGTTCAGCTGCGGCATCTCCCACCTCGATGTCGGTGCCGGGGACCGGCGCGGAGGCGGCCGGCTCGCGCCGTCGGCCTGCCCGGACAGCGTACGCAGGCGACTGGGGCCGGTGCGTCGAGGTCACGGACGTACCACGGTGACGCCACGGCCGGTTACCATCCCGAGTCATGGCGAGATACGTCGCTCTGCTGCGCGCGGTGAACATCGGTGGCGCCAGTTCCATGGCGATGGCGGAGCTGAAGGAGGTCTTCGTCTCCTGCGGCTTCGACCAGGTGGCGACCTACATCCAGAGCGGCAACGTGGTGTTCGGCTGCCCGGAGACCGACGAGGCCGTGATCCTGGCCGAGATCGGCCGGGGCATCACGCGGCGGTGGGGCCGGGACGTGCCGGTGCTGCTGCGCAGCCTGGCCGAGCTGGACGCGATGATCGCCGCGAATCCCTATGTCGACGCGCAGACCGATCTGACGAAGCTGCTGGTGACGATGCTCAGCAGCGACCCCGGCGCGGACAAGCAGGCGGCGCTCGCGTCCCCGCCCGGCGAGACCGGGACGCTGACGCTCGTCGGCCGGGACGTGTTCGTGCACGTGCCCGACGGGTACGGGCGCAGCAAGCTCGGCAACGCCTTCGTGGAGAAGAAGACGGGTGTGGTCGGCACGACCCGCAACTGGCGCTCGGTGCTGAAGTTGCGTGAGATGGCGGCGGCCTGACCCGGCGCCGGGCACGAGGGGCGTCGTCGAGGTGACTGTGCAGTTCCGGGTGCTGGGTCCGCCGGAGGTCGTCCGGAACGGCCGGGTGGTGCCCCTCGGCGGCCCGAAGCAGCAGGCACTGCTGGCCCTGTTCCTGCTGCGCCCGAACCGGTTCGTCGCCACCGACTGGCTTGTCGACGCGCTCTGGGACGGAAGACCGCCGGCCAGCGCCCAGACCACGCTGCGCACCTACGTCGCCGGGCTGCGCCGGGCCGTGGAACCGCAACGCTCCCACCGCGAGCCGGCGCGCGTCCTGCGCAGCCACCCCCGGGGGTACGAGCTGCGGGTGGACGCCGACGCGGTGGACGCGGCCCGGTTCGGCGCCCTGGTGGACCGGGCGGCGGACGCGCTCGCGGCCGGGCGGCCGGAGTCCGCCGAGCGGACGTACACCGAGGCGCTGGCGTTGTGGCGCGGTGAGCCGCTGGCGGGCGTGGCCGACCTGACCACGGTGCGCCCGGAGGCAGCCCGGCTGGCCGAGCTGCGGGTGAGCGCCGAGGAGGGGCGGTTGACAGCGGCCGTCACCGCGGGCCGGCACGCGACGCTGCTGCCGGAGCTGCGCCGGTTCGTGTCGGCGCATCCGCTGCGCGAGGGCGCCCGGGCGCAGTTGATGCTGACGCTGTACCGGTCGGGGCGGCAGACCGAGGCGCTCGCCGTCTTCGACGAGGGCCGCCGGATCCTGGCCGGCGAGTACGGGATCGACCCGGGGGAGCAGATCCGGGCGGCGCACCGGCTGATCCTGGAGCAGGCCGTACCGCAGGACGCCGGCAGCCCCGCGGACACCGGCGGCCCGGCGGCCGGGACCACCTCGGAGCGCGACGTCGAGGCGCTCGTGGGGCGGGACGCGGAGCTGGACCGCCTGCGGGAGGCGCTGGACGCGGCGACCGGGCAGGGCGGGCGGGTGCTGACGCTGGTGGGGGAGGCCGGCATCGGCAAGACCAGCCTCGCCGCGGCGCTCGGCGCCCGCGCCGCCGCGAACGGCGTCCCGGTGGTCTGGGGTCGCTGCCCGGACGTCGGGCAGGCGCCGCCGTTCTGGCTGTGGAGCCAGGTGGTACGCGCGCTCGTGGCGCTGCCGCACACCCGCGCCGCCGGCTCGGCGAGCCGGCTGGACGGGTTCGCCACGGGCGCGCCGAGCGGACCGGCGGACGGTCGCGGCCTGGACCCCACGGCGCGGTTCCAGGTGTACGAGGCGGTGGCGGACCTGGTGCACGCGGCGGCCCGGGAGCGCGGGCTGCTCGTCGTCCTCGACGACCTGCACGCCGCCGACCCGGATTCGCTGCTGTTGCTGCGGTTCCTCGCCACCGCCCTGCCGGCGTCGCGGGCGCTGGTGGTCGCCACGCTGCGACCGTACGACGACGATCCGGCCCTGGTGGCGACTGTGGCCGAACTGGCGCGCGGACGCGGCTTCGGCCAGGTCCGGCTCGCCGGGCTGGACGCCGCGGCGGTCGCCGACCTGGTCCGGGACCGCACCGGCGTGGCGCCGCCGCAGCCGCAGGTGACCCGGCTCGTGACCCGCACCGGCGGGAATCCGTTCTTCCTCACCGAGATGCTGCGGTCCCGGGCCGACGCGGGCGCCGACGCGGAGCTGCCGCCGAGCATCCGCGACACGGTACGGCTGCGGCTGGCCGGGCTGCCCGCTGCCACCCGGCGCTGCCTCGACCTGCTCAGCGTCGCCGGACACGATCTGGACCTGGCAGTGCTGGCGGCGGCGCTGGACGGCACGGCCGAGGCGGTCGCCGAGGACCTCGCACCCGCGTACCCGGCCGCGCTGGTGGTCGAGACCGGGCCGGGCGCGCTCGCGTTCCGTCATCCGCTGATCGCCGAGGTCACCTACGCCGAGCTGGTCCCGCCGCGCCGGGCCGCGCTGCACGCCCGGCTGGCCGCCGCGTACGAGCGGACCGCGGGCACCGCACCGGCGGAACTGGCCCACCACTACGGCGAGGCGATCGGGCTCGGCCACGGCGAGGACCACCTGCGGTGGTCACTGCGCGCCGCCGACGACGCCACCCGCCGGGTCGCCTACGAGGACGCGCTCGGCCACCTGGAACGCGCCGCGTTCCGGCTCGCCCCCGCCGCACGGGTGTTGCCCGACGTGGCGCACACCGAGCTGACCGTCCAGTTGCACCGCGCTTCCCTGCTCCAGATGACAGTGGGCGTCGGCAGCGACGCCGTCGACCGGGTCTGCGCCCGGGCCCGGGAGCTGCTGACGCTCGTCGGGCCGGACGCGGACATCCGCCACGCGCTCTGGGCGCTCGGTGAGCTGGCCGCCAACCGGGCCGAGTTCGCGATCTGCGCCGACCTCGCCGGGCGGCTCGTCCGGGCGCCCGACGACGGCAGCGGGCTGATCGCCGTCGCCGGGGAGTACCTGCTGGGCGCGGTCGGCTACTTCACCGGCCGGCAGGCCGACGGCGAGCGGCGGCTCACCGCCGGCATCGAGCGGCTGCGTACCGTCGACCGGGCGCTGCTGCGCCGCGAGGTGGGCCGGCGTCCGGTGCTGGCCTGCCACAACTTCCGGGCGCTCGTACGCTCGATGCGCGGCGACCCGGCCGGCGCGTGGGCGGACATCGCCGCCGCCGAGGCCCTCGCCGAGGAACTCGACGACCCGTACGGCCGCGCCAACGCGGCGCTCTACGCGGCCTGGCTGGCGATGCAGGAACACGATGTGGCAGCGGCCGACGCGGCGGGCCGGCGGTGCCGGGACATCGGCCGGGACACCGGCCTGCCGCACATGACCGCGACCGGCGCGTACTTCCTGGAGTGGGCCGCGGCGCGCGGCGGCGACCACGGCCGGCTCGACGCGATGCGCGCCGCCGCCGACGAGTTCTACCGGCCCGGACTGCGGTCCACCCGGACCATCACGCTGTGCGCGATGGCCGAGGCGTACCTGACCGCCGGTCGTCCGGAGACCGCGGCGACGCTTGCCGGTGAGGCGCTGGCGGTGGCGGACCGGGTCGGCGAGCGCGTCTTCGTCGCGGAGCTGCACCGGATCCGCGGCGCGGCCCGGCGCGACCGCGCCGAGTGGGACCTCGGCGCGCGGATCGCCGCCGACCAGGGCGCGGGCCTGCTGCTGCCCCGGTTCGCCGCGTTCTGACCGGTGTGGGGGCCCGCCTCCACGCCGTCTCCACACCCCTTCCACAGCGGACTGGTGCCCTGACCGGTGCCGGACGGCGGAGAACCGTCCGGGACCACGTTCCGAAGGGGCACCACGATGGAAACAGTTCAGCCGCCGGCTCACCAGGAGGTCCAGGAGGTCGAGGTCGCCGTCATCGGCTGCGGGCCGGTAGGCGCGCTCACCGCCAACCTGCTCGGCGCCCGCGGCGTCACCACGCTGGTCGTGGAGCGCAGCGCCACGCCGCACGGCCAGCCGCGTGCCTTCTCCTGCGACGACGAGGCGTTGCGCATCTACCAGCAGGCGGGCCTGCTCGACGAGATACGCGACGAGACGATCGCGCCGCCGCTCGTCGAGTACGTCAACGGCGCGGGCCGGGTCTTCGCCCGGATGAAGCTGTCCGAGACGGACTTCGGGTACGGGCACGCGCCGCTGCGCTTCTTCGACCAGCCGCGACTGGAACACACGCTGCGCACCGGGCTGGACCGCTTCCCGCACGTCCGGCTCGCGCTCGGCACCGAGCTGGTCGGCCTGACCCAGGACGAGGACGGCGTGACGGTGCTGCTGTCCGACGTGGTCACCGGGCAGCGGCGGGCGGTCCGCGCCCGGTACGTGCTCGGCTGCGACGGCGCCCGCAGCGCCACCCGCGCCGCCGTCCGGATCCCGCTGTCCGGGGCGAGCTACGCCGAGCCGTGGCTGGCCGTCTCCGGCGACGTGCCGCCCGACGCGGTACGGGTGCCGGACACCACGTTCGTCTGCGACTGGCGGCGCCCGGCCTTCGTGTCCCCCGGCGCGGCCGGCAGCTACCGGATGGAGTTCATGCTGCGCCCGGGCGAGACCGAGGACGAGGTGCGGCGGCCGGAGAGCATCGCCGCGCTCGTCTCGCCGTACGTCGACCCGGACCGGTTCGCCGTCACCCGGGCGGTGGTCTACACCTTCCACCACCTCGTCGCGCAGCGGTGGCGGGAGGGACGGGTGTTCCTGGTCGGCGACGCCGCGCACCAGATGCCGCCGTTCATGGGCCAGGGCCTGTGCAGCGGCCTGCGCGACGCGGCGAACCTGTCGTGGAAGCTGTCGCTGGTGCTGTCCGGCGCCGCCGGCTCCGCCGTGCTCGACACGTACGAGACCGAGCGGCGTCCGCACACGGTGGAGATGGCGCAGACGAGCGTCCGGCTGGGCCGCGTCTTCCTGGCCCGTAACCGGGTCACCGCCGGGATGCGCGACGCCGCGCTGCGGGCGGTCCAGACGATCCCCCGGGTACGGCGGTTCGTGGAACGGTTCGAGTTCAAGCCGGTGCCGGCGTACCGGCGGGGCCTGATGGCCGGCGGCCGGCGCGACGGCGTGGTCGGGACCATGTTCCCCCAGCCACGGGTCCTCGTTCCGGGCACGCCCGGGGAGCGTCTGCTCGACGAGGTGCTCGGCGACGGTTTCGCCGTGCTCGGTCGCGGCGGCGTGGCCGACCCGCTCGGCGCGTGGAGACCGGGGCTGCCGGTGCGGTTCGTCGTGGTCCACCCGTCCGGCACGCCGCTCGCCGACCTGCCGGGTCCGTCCGCCGACGCAGCGGCGACCGGCGGTCCGGACCGGGTCGACGTGGTGGACGCCGACGGGGTGCTCGGCGGGTGGCTGCGGCGGCACGGCGCCGACCTGGTGGTGCTGCGGCCGGACCGGTTCGTGTTCGCCCTGGTCACGGCCGGTGACGTCGAGCAGGTGGCACGGGACCTGTCGGCCGCCCTCGGTGCGCCGCCGGACGGAGACCGGACCCGGGCGGACGCCTCGGGACTCGCGGCGGCACCGGGCTCGTGACCTGACGTCCGGGAGCAAGGCCTATCATCGCGCACTGTGGACCGTGCGGAGGTCGACCGGCTGACTGTCGACGGGGTGGGTTCGATAGCGCACCTGCTGCCGAGGTCACGCGGTCGGTGCGGCATCTACGAGCTGACCTTCGCCGACGGCGAGCGGTACGTGGGGCAGGCCGTCGACGTGGTGGCCCGGTTCGGCATGCACCGCCAGAAGTGGCACGACATCGTCGAGATCGCCTTCCGGCGTGTACCCCGCGACCGGCTCGACGACGAGGAGCGGGAGCAGATCCGCAGGCGGGAGTCGGCCGGGGTGCGGCTGCGCAACGTCGTGCACACCGCCGGCCGGCTCGGCGCCGCCGAACTGGACCGGATCCTGCCCCCGTCGGAGCAGGAACGCTGGCTGGCCGGCCACGAGCCCTGCCCGATCCCCCTCGCGCTCCGCGAGGGGGACGCCGACCTGCGCCGCCGGACCCGCCACCAGTTCGACCGGCTGCGCGCCGACGCCCGGTTCACCGACGGGATGGCCCGCCTGATCGGGGCGTACCTGCGCCTCACGATGCCCGTACCGGAGCAGACCGAGCGCGACTTCTGGACGCTGACCGCGCTGCCGGGCACCAACTCCGCCAGCTTCCCGCGCCTGTTCACCGTCTCCGTGCACTCGCTGGAGACGCTGTTCGTCTGCCACGACCGGCGGCGGCCGCAGGATCTGCACATCCGCCTGAACGTCGACGAGGCCGCGGCTCGGTCACAGCTGCGCACCCGGCTCCGGCTGCGCGCGATGGGCGCGGCCCGAGCGCACTACCGGGTACGGCCGGGCGTGCTGGCGCTGCGGTTCGGATCGGTCGACGACGCGTACGACGCGCTGACCCGGCCGCAGATCGTCAAGGCGGCCCGCCGGCTCAACCTGGACCTGATGAGGAAGGGACCCGCGCTCAACTGGAAGACCCACTGCCCGGACCTCGTCCGGCACGTGCTGTCCGATTGAGCACGGGAACCGCTCACACCACGTCGGACACCCGGGTCAGGTTGGTGCGCTGCCAGTCGTGGTCGCCGAGAGAACGGGACAGCAACTGGATGTTGCCGTTCGCGGCCGTGTAGGTGATCTGGAGCCGGTCGCCGCCCAGCCACACCGACAGCACGCTGCGCCCCACCGGCGGCATCCCGTCGATCTGCACCCGCTCGGCCTGCCACGTGTCACCGTCCCCGGTCAGCTCCCACAGGCCGCCGTCGAAGTCGGCGAAGACCAGCAGCCAGCCGTCGGGCGCGCCGTCCACGCCGGGCAGCCGCTGCACCGCCGACGCGCTGCACTCGGGCAGGCCGAGTTCCGCGGTCAGCGACCGGGTGTGCCAGGCGCCGTCGTCGCCGACGGCGTACATCCGGATGTCCTGCCGGTGGTCGAGGCCGAACACCCGGTGCCGCTCGCCGGCCCGGTGTTCGCCCCACACCGGCATCATGGTCAGCGGCAGCGGGTTCTCCGCCTGGGTGGCCCAGGTCAGCGAGATCTGCCCCCAGCCCTCGGGGCCCTCCCACAGCATCCGCAGGTGCTCCTCGGCGTCCCGGTAGACGATCACGTCGAGGCCGGTGACGCCGTCGACGTACCCGTAGGGCGTGCCGTCGGCCGCGACCGCGCCCTCCACCGACACGTCCTGCCAGACCCATCCCTGCCCGGGCGCCTGCGACAGCCGGATCGTCCGGCCGTCCGTGGCGCTGTAGACGACCCGCTGGGTGTCGCCGTTGCGGTAGGCGTGCGGGCCGTACCGCATGGCGGGCGGGCCGCCGCTGTCCTGCGTCAGGTCACCCCACCACCACTGGCCCTGGTCGTACCAGATCTGGTGGACGTGGCCGCCGTCTGCGGCGTAGACGTACGACGGCACGCCGTCGTGGGCGAAGAACGGCGACGGGGCGCTGCCGCGGGCCATCCGGGGCGCACCCACGTCCGCGGTGAGCCGCGTCCACGTCCACCCGTCGCCCTCGGGGTAGTGCACCACGAGGTGCCGCTCGCAGTCGGAGTACGCGACGTGGTCCACGCCGGGCAGCACCCGGATGCCGACGCCGTCGGTGAACGGCAGCCGCCCGTACATGGCGAACAGGCCGTTGCGGTCGTCGGACTTGGGCACCCGGTACCAGCTCGCGTTGCGGTGCATCACGTTGCCGCTCTTGCCGTGGTTGAGCCCGAACGCGTGGCCGATCTCGTGCGTGGCGACGTGCCGGAAGTCGGGCCCGTGCAGGTCGACGTCGAAGTACCCGTGCGCGTCCCAGTTGATCTTCCGGTTGAAGATGACCGGAAGCTGGCCGCCCGCGTCGGGCCAGCCGGGAGCGGCCCCCCACTTGGTCACCGCGTAGACGGTCCGGAACCAGCCGGTGTCGTGGAAGACCGGGTCGTCGCCGACGGAGAAGACGATGTCCGCCTGCGCCGGGTCGAAGACGCGGGTGAACTCGAACGGCCCGTACCAGTTCTCGCCCAGCACCTCGCGCCACACGTCGAACGACACCTGGATCAGCTCGTGCTTCAGCGCGTCGGTGAACTCGTCGCGGGCGTACGGCATCGTCATGTCACCGAGGTGGTAGGTCAGGTTCGTGTGCCGGAAGTGCCCACCCTGGAGGACGAAACCGGTGGTGGTCGTCCGGTCCGGGGTGCCGCAGCCCGGTGCGGTCAGGTGGGCGGCGGTGACGGCGTCGGGCCGCCCGGTCACCGGCAGCTCGTGGAACGTCTGGTACGCCCGGATCGCCGCGCCGAGCCCGGTGGTGGGGGCGAAGCCCGCCTCGGTGAGCAGCGTGGCGACGGCGTCCAGGGGCAGGTCCGCCACGTCCGGCCGGATCAGCGACACCGTGCCGTCCACCACGTCACCCACGTACGCCGTGCCGTCGGCGGTGACCGCCACCGCGTACGGGGCGTGACCGGTGGTGATCGGATCGAGCGTGCGCGGCGCGTACGGGTTGGTGGTGTCGACGAGCTGAGCGCCCTTGTCGGTCGCCAGCCAGGCCCGGGACAGTCCCGGCACGGCCGCGAGGTCACGGACGCCTGCGGCGCTCACCACCGCGCCCAGCCGTGCGCCGGTGTCCGGGTCGTGCACGCCGAACAGCGGGTGCACGGTGCCGCCGCCGAGCGAGCCGAGGTAGATCATCCCGTCGTGCGCGACCGCCACCCCGCCCGGCTGGAGGTGGGCGGGCTCGACCGGCGCCACGGTGAGCGTGCCGTCCGGGCGCAGCACGGCGAGCGCGTCGTCGGCCGGCACGAGGCCCTTGACGTACAGCGCCGCGTAGACGGTGCCGTCCGGGGCCACCGCGAGGCGGTTCGGCGCCGACGGCAGCGGCACCACGCTCCGCTGTGTGGTGTCGGCCAGTTCGATGACGTGCAGCCGCCGGTGCGCCCAGTCGGCGACGTACAGCAGGTCGGCCACCGGGTCCACGGCGATCGCGATCAGCCCGAAGCCGATCGGGATGTCGGTGACCGTCCCGGTGGCCAGGTCGCACCGGGAGACGCTGTAGCTCTGCACCCCCCGGTTCATCACGTACGCCTGCCCGCGTCCGGGGTGCCAGGCCACCGCGCGGGGCTCATGGCCGACCGCGAGGGACGGGCGGACCGGGGCGAGGGTACGGGGATCGAGGACGTGCAGCCGGCCGGCGCCGGACGCGGGGTAGTGGGCGACGAGCAGCGTCGTGCCGGTGTCCGTGACGGCGTGCACCGAGCCGGGGTCCCCGGGGGTGCCGAGGGCGACCTGGAGCTGAGGCGGTGGGGTGGGGGCGGGAGTGGTCATGACGTCCTCCACTGGACGTGAGTGCTTCGCGACCCACCGTAGGACTGCGCGCCTGACCTGCGGATTCTTCGTCGTTGATCCGGCAGTGTCGATGTGCGGGGCCTTGCCGAGATCAGTTCACGGGCGTAGGAAGAACACCACCGTCCGATGTCGAAGGAGACACGCGTGCCCACCCCCAGACGGCTCCGTCTCGCCGTGTCCGCGCTGGTGACCGCATCGGCCGTGCTGCTCGGCTCCGGGGCCGCCGCGGCGCCGTCCGCGCCCCCGGCGCCGGCCGGGCAGCGGTCCTGCGACCCGATCGACCCGGCGGCCTGCCTGCTGCCGTTCCCCAACGACTACTTCACCGTGCCGGACCGCAGCACGCCGACCGGCAAGCGGGTGCGGTTCGCGGCCTCCGCGATGCCGGCGAACGTGCTCGGCGTGCCGATCGACCCGGCCGAGTGGAACCGGCAGGACGGCTTCAGCCCCGGCTCGCCGATCCTGGCGCGCGTACCCGGCCTCGACGTCACGCGGACCCGGATCGCGCCGGTCACCGACGTCGCGCGCTCGCTGGCGCCGGACGCGCCGATCGTGCTGCTCGACGCCCGCACCGGGCGGCGTACGCCGTACTGGGCCGAGCTGGACGCGCACGCCGCCGGCAACCCGGACCGGCAGGCGCTGATCATCCGGCCGGCGGTGGCGTTGACCGAGGGCGCCCGGTACGTCGTCGGCCTGCGCGGCATGCGCGACGGCGACGGCGCGCTGATCCCGGCCCCGAAGGAGTTCCGCGCGTATGTGACCGGTGCCGGCCTGGACCGGCGTGACCCGCGCGCGCCGCAGATGAAGCGGATCCTCGCCGACCTGAGCCGGGCCGGCGTCAAGCGGCACAGCCTCTACCTGGCCTGGGACTTCACCGTCGCCAGCCGGCAGGGGCTGACCGGGCGGATGCTGGCGGTCCGGGACGGCGCGTTCGCCGCGCTCGGCCGCCGCGCGCCCTCGTTCACCGTCACCCAGGTCACCGACTACACGCCTGAGCAGGACCCGCTGATCGCCCGGCAGGTCACCGGCACCGTCGCCGTACCGTCCTACCTGACCGGCGACGGCGGACCGGGCTCCCGGCTGCACTACGGGCCGCCCGGCGGCGACGGCACCCCGCCGACGCCGAACGCGCTGCCCACACCGTCCGGCACGACGGTGGCGGCCGACTTCGTCTGCAACATCCCGCGCAGCGCGTCCGCCACGAGGCCCGCGCACCTCTCGCTCTACGGCCACGGCCTGCTCGGCCGGCCGACCGAGATCAACGCCGGCAACGTCAAGACCATGTCGCAGACGTACGACTTCACCTTCTGCGCGACGAGCTGGATCGGCATGGCCGCCGCCGACGTCCCGTACGTGGCGGGCGCGTTCACCGACCTCAGCGCCTTCCCCGCGGTGGCCGACCGGCTCCAGCAGAGCTTCCTGAACTTCCTGTTCCTGGGCCGGACGATGATCCACCGCAACGGGTTCGCGGCCCACCCGGCGTTCCGCGACGCCGCCGGTCGGCCGTTGATCGACGTGGCCGGCGGGCTGCACTACGACGGCAACAGCCAGGGCGGCATCAACGGCGGCGCGCTCACCGCCATCGCCCAGGACTGGACCCGCTCGGTCCTCGGCGTGCCCGCGATGAACTACTCCACGCTGCTGCAACGCAGCGTCGACTTCGCCCCGTTCCAGACCGTCATGGACGGCTACTACCCGGACCGGATCGACCAGCAGATCGTCTTCGGTCTGCTCCAGATGCTGTGGGACCGGTCCGAGGCCAACGGGTACGCCCAGCACATGACCGACCGGCCGCTGCCGCGTACCCCGGCGCACCGGGTGCTGATGCACGTGGCGTTCGGCGACCACCAGGTGTCGACCGTCGCGGCGGAGGTGCAGGCGCGCACCGTCGGCGCCCGCCTGCACACCCCGGCGCTCGCCGACGGCTGGTCACCGGACGTGCGGCCGTTCTGGGGCATCGCGCCGATCCGCAGGTACCCGTACGCCGGCTCGGCGATGGTGGTGTGGAACAGCGGCGCCGCGTACGCGCCGCCGCCGACCAACCTGGCGCCCGCCGGACCGGAGTACGGCGAGGACTCGCACGAGTTCCCGCGCGCCCAGCCCGGGGCACAGCGGCAGAAGGCGGTGTTCCTGCTCACCGGCAAGGTGATCGACGTCTGCGCGGGCGGCCCCTGTCCGTGACGTGGCCCTACCGGGGCACGGCCGGCGCGAGCGGTTCGCGCCGGCCGTGCGTCCCGGTGTCAGTCCCGGTGCCCGGGGCCGGGCTCCAGGATCCGGGCCAGCCAGTCGGCCTGGGCCCGCCGGGCCGCGGCCGAGACGCGCACGTGCGGGAACAGCGCCGCGAAACCGTGGAAGCCGCCGGCCCACATGTGCAGTTCGGCCTGGCCTCCGGCGGCCCAGATCCGGGTCGCGTAGGTGACGTCCTCGTCGCGGAAGACCTCCGCCGTCCCGGCGTCGACGTACGTGGCCGGCAGGCCGGACAGGTCCCCGGCGAGCGCGGGGGAGATGTAGGGGGAGACCTCCGCGCCGGTCCGGTCGCCGAGGACGCTGCGCCACCCGAACTCGTTCATCTCCCGGGTCCACACGCCGTCCGGGCCGGTGAACTGCCGGCTGGACGTGGTGTCGTTGCGGTGGTCGAGCATCGGGCACGACAGCAGTTGGGCGGCGACTGCCGGTCCACCGAGGTCGCGTGCCATCAGCGTGACCCCGGCCGCCAGGCCGCCACCGGCGCTGGCGCCGGCCACGACGACACGGTCGGGGTCGATGCCGAGGGCGGCGGCGTTGTCGGCCACCCAGCGGAGGCCGTGGTAACAGTCGTCGACCAGGGTCGTACCGGTGGCCTCCGGGGCCAGCCGGTAGTCGACGGTGACCACGACCGCGCCGAACCGGTCGAGCCACTCCAGCGGGATGTCGATGTTCGAGAAACGGTCTCCCCACATCATCCCGCCGCCGTGGATCCAGTAGACGCAGGGCGCTCCGGCCGCCTGCTCGGCCGGGCTGAGGACGGACAGCGGGATCGGCGTTCCGTCCGCGGCGGGGACGGTGACCTCACGCCGTCGCACCGCGCGGTCGCGCAGGTGGGTCTCGATCGGTGGCTCAGGGAGCCGGCGTACGAATTCGATCACCTGGGGGCCCAGGGGTGGCATGGACGGCAGTTCGGCCAGGGCTGCCAGGAACTCGGGGTCGAGGCCCGGTCGAGGGGAGTTCATCAGAGGGTCCTTCCGGTGACGGGGATCGGGGCGGGCCGGCGGCGGCAGCCGGTTCAGAAACGCGCCTTCCCGCCGACCGGAACCGCGTCCATGTACGCCGACTCGCCGGCCAGCAGCGGCTGGAGCCTGGCGACGAGATCCTGGGCCTGCGCCCCGGCGAAGAACCGGCGGTGTGCCTCGGCGCTGGTCCAGCCCTCGACGACGTGCACGACATCGGGGTCGGAGGCCGAGCGGGACACGAGGAAGACGAGGCAGTCCGGATGGGGCAGGGACGGCGCGCCGAGCAGCAGGCCGACCAGGTCGTCAGCCCTTCCCGGCCGGGCGGTCATGGTGGCGTGGAACCCGTGGCGGACGGTCATCGCAGTGCCTCCTGAATTGTCATATCCGGGCTCGTCCCGGAAATCCGACGACTCAATGGAAGCAGCTTGAGCAGGTGAAACGTTAGAAGCATGCTCGCGAAGACTTGCCTGATCCTACTCAGCTTGCGAGGATCGGTCGTGCTTTAATCGGTGGGTGGATCTGGCTGAGTTGCGAGCGCTGCTGGCCCGTTACGCGCGGCCGGACATGAGCACCGCCATCGACGGTGTGCTGATCTCGAAGGTCGAGCGGCAGAGTCCGCCGGCCACGTCGATGTCGGGCACCGTCATGGCACTCGTCGCCCAGGGGGCGAAGCAGATGGCGCTGGGCGACCGCGTGTACGAGTACCGCGCCGGTCAGTACCTCGTCGCGTCGGTCGATCTGCCGGTCACCGGCCGCTTCACCCGGGCCGGCGCCGACTCGCCGGCACTGGGGTTCGGCCTGGTGCTGCACCCGCCCACGGTCGCGGAGTTGCTGTTGCAGGCGGCGCCGGGCGACCTCCCGCCCGTGCCCGGCGCAACGCCCTCGGGCCTGGTGGTCAGCGACGCGCCGGACGAACTCGTCGACGCGGTGATCCGGTTACTGCGGCTGCTGGACCGGCCCCGGGACGTCGCCGTGCTCGCGCCCCTGGTCAAGCGGGAGATCCTGTGGCACCTGCTCACCGGGGAACAGACCGGGGCCGTCCGGCAGCTCGGCCTGGCCGACAGCAGCCTCAGCCACGTCGCCAGGGCGGTGCGGTGGATCCGCGACCACTATGCGCAGTCGTTCCGGGTGGAGGAGCTGGCCCGGCTGTCCGGAATGAGCGTGTCGGCCTTCTACCGCAACTTCCAGGCCGTGACGGCGATGAGCCCGATCCGTTTCCAGAAGCAGATCCGGTTGCAGGAGGCGCGGCTCCTGCTCGCCACGCATCCCCGCGACGTCACCGGCGTGAGCGCGCGGGTGGGATACGAGAGCCCGTCGCAGTTCAGCCGTGAGTACCGCCGCCAGTTCGGGGCGCCTCCCCGCGAGGACGCCGCCCGCCTACACGGCGCCACCCGCGACCGCGTTCCCGCGGTCGTCTGACCGCAGACCTACGCAACTCCGCCGCCGTCGCGAACCCGCTGCGCAGCGTGCCGGGGGACGCCGCCTACCTGCACGCCCTCGTGAACAGCCTGCCCGGACCGGGCTGATGTCCTAGGACGGTCGAGAGGATGTGTCGGCCGCGACGGCAGCACGTTGGTGGAGGAGGTCTGCGTCTCGCGGCGGATGCGGGCCGCGGGGATGCCGGCCCGGATCGTCCGGCGGCGCTTCGTGCATCGGGGATCCGCGATGCTAGCCTGCCCGTCTGGTATGGACAGTCTTCTCGACCGGGTTCAAGAGTGGATCGATGACGGATGGTTCGGACGCCCGGCGTCCGCGGCACCACGCGACGTCCGGGACCACGCCCGTGACCGGCACCCGAGGTGGCCGCGGATGACGCGTACCGCACCGGCCGTCGTCCGGGCCGCGCTCGCCGCCGTCGTCGCGTCGGCGGTGCTCGCGCTGACGCCACTTCCGGCGTCGGCGGCCCGCCCTGACGGTGAGCCCGTCAAGTTCTACACGGTCGAGGCGGCCCACCAGGGCGAGCCGGAGAACCTCACCGAGATCGCGGAGCGGTTCCTCGGGGACGGCGCGCGAGCGGCCGAACTGTTCGCGCTCAACAGCGGGCGGATCCAGCCGGACGGCGGCACCCTCACCGACGGCGCCCGGCTCCGGGCCGGCTGGGTGCTCGTGCTGCCGTGGGACGCGTACGGCAGCGAGGTCCGCCAGGGCGTCCCGCCGGCCCCGAAGCCGGCACCGGGTACATCCACACCGGACAAAGGGCAGCGCACCGCCGACGGTGACGCGGCCGCCCGCCCGCCGAAGGGGTGCCGCACCGTCGCGACGTCGCGCGCCACCTCGTCGTGGGCCGGCCCGCGCGTCGCCGCCGACCAGGCGTGGGCGCACAGCCGGGGCCGGGACCAGCTCGTGGCAGTCGTCGACTCCGGCGTCGCCGGCAGCCTGGCCCCGCTCGCCGGCCGGGTGACGACCGGCGTCGACCGGGCGACCGGCGGCACCCGCGGTGACACCGACTGTCTCGGCACCGGTACGGCGATGGCCGGGCTGATCGTGGCGCAGCCGGTGAAGGGGTCGGCGGTCGCCGGCGTCGCGCCGGACGCGGCGGTCATGCCCGTCCGCGTGGCGGGCAGGACTGCCGGCGCCTCCGCCGCGGCCAGCGCGGCCGGCATCCGGGCGGCGGTCGGCTCCGGCGCCTCCGTCATCGCGGTCGGGCCGCAGGTGGACCTCGGACAGGCCGAGGTGGTGACCGCCGTCAACGAGGCGGTCGACGCGGGCGTGGTGGTCGTGGTGGGCGCCGCCGGCGAGCAGGAGCCGGCGGATCCGGAGGTACCGCTGCGCGATGCGGTGCTGCGCGTGGGCGGGATCGGGCCGGACGGGGGTACCGCCGGCAGCTACCGGTCCGGCGGCGTGGACGTGGTCGCGCCGGGCGTCGACGTGACAAGCCTCGGCATCACCGGCACCCGGCCGGTGACCGGCACCGGCACGCACCACGCCGTCGCGTACGTGGCGGGGCAGGCGGCGCTGATCCGGTCGGCGTACCCGGACCTCGACCCGGCGCAGGTCCGCAACCGGGTGCTGAAGACGGCGAAGACCACCGGCGGCCTCGCGCCGGAGATCGACCTGACCGCCTCCGTCACCGCCGTGCTGCCCGAGGAGGCACCCCGGGCGGAGGCGGCCGAGCAGACGTCCGGCTCCACCGCTGGGATCGGCCGGCGGGCGGCGTTGCTGGCGCTCGCCGGGCTGGCGGCGCTCGCCGCCGTCCTGCTGGGCCTGCGCGCGCGCCGCCGGGCGGGAGCGGGCGACGGTGCCGGATCACCCGAGGCGGCACCGGCCGTGACGCCGTCCCCGTCCGCCGCCGCCTCGGCGGAACCCGCCCCGACACGCATCGACCCGGCCGTGCACGCGGCAGCAGTGGCCGAACAGGCCGGCACCTGGCAGGCCGACCCTGACCCGGCCGGCACGCTTCGGGCCGACCCCCGTTCGCCCGGCGCGGTTCCAACCAGCACGGACTCCGAGGACACCGTTCCGGGCGACACCGGGCCGGCCGTGACGGCGGCGGTGGCGGAGCTGAGCCGCGACCCCGCGCTGCGTCACCTGGCCGCCGACGAGGCGGGGATGGCGTACCTGGCGGAGACCCGGCCGGAGGCGCGCGAGAAGGCGCTCATCGGCCTGGTGCCGGGAATGGATGACGAGACGGTCGCCGCGCTGCCGGCGATGGTGACGGCGCTACCCGGCACCGACGAGCAGGAACAGTCGCTCACCGGTGTCCTGGTGGACGTCCGGCGTCACCTGCGCGGTGACCCGCTGGCGCTGGACCGGGCGCTGGTGCGGGCCGGGAAGGTCCGGTGGCAGTCCCAGTACGAGCTGGCCGAGCACGTGACGTCGTATGCGCAGCAGCATCCGGAGCTGGCGCGGCTCGCCACCGCCATCGCCGAGACCCGCTGGTCGAGCGGCGCCGGGGAACCGGCGCGGGGCACCTGATCAGACCGGCGCGGGCGGGCCGGTCAGAGCACCACCAGTTCCTGGGCCAGCATGTCGGTCCAGGTGCGCCGGGTGAAGTTGCAGCCGGTGTGCGCCACGAACTCCTCCAGGGTGCGTACCGGCCCGATGCCGAGCCGGTCCACCGGCGGCGTGTGCAGCATGTAGAGCACCCGGCGGCGGCTCAGCTCCTCGTAGCGGGCCCAGTCGGACTCGACGTGGTCGCTCCAGTGCCGCGGCCTGTCCTGCCGGATGTAGTAGTGCCAGGTCAGCACCTCGGTGGGGTGGAACAGGTCGTAGCCCCACGTGAAGGCGCGCAGGGCCAGGGTGATCTCCTCGCCGTGGAAGTAGATGCCCGGGTCGTAGGGGACCTCGGTGACGAACGAGCCGGGCGCGAAGAGGAACCCGGCGGCCAGGAACAGCGCCGGCTTGGGCGGTACGCCGGGCGCGGCCCCCTCGATCAGGCGCTGACCGAAGACCGGTACGCCGACGTTCGTCCAGTCGTTGACGACGATCTCGGCGGGCGCGCCCGCGCCGGTGAACTCCTGATCGGGCTCGTAGCTCGGCGGGTACGCGGTAAGGACCGGCTTCGCCGCTCCGGTCTCCCGCGCCATCCGGATCATCCGTACGTCCCAGTCCGGCGCGAACCGGGTGTGGCTGTCCACCTGCAACAGCCAGTCCTCGCCGCGGTACCGCTGGAACGTCTTGTCCCGGGCCCAGCAGGCGCCGCGGCTGTCCCGGGCGTCGTACTCCTGCACGTCCACCTGCGGCAGGTCCCGGATGGCGGAGATGTCCTCGTCGCCGAGGTGCTGCCAGCACACCGCGATGCGGACGTCCTCCGGGTGCGCGGCCTTGGCCAGGCAGTCCAGCACCGTCGGCACCAGTTCCCGGTCCCGGTACGACGCGATCGCCACGAAGATCGTCACGCGTCCGCCTCCGCCGGGACGAGGGCGTACGACTGGAACAGCAGCGCCAGCGCGCGGTGCTCGTCGGCGGGGTCGGTGGCCGGCAGCAGGTCGCCGCGCGACCGGATGTGGGCCAGCAGGTCCGGCTCGGGCGCCAGCCCGTACGCCTGGAGGTAGTAGGCGACGGACTCGGGCCAGAGCCAGCGCCCGTCGGTGCGGTAGGTCATCGGCACGACCAGGCCGCGTGCGGGCTCCACCACGTCGGGCCCTCGTGCGGTGGTGGCGAGCACCGGCGTGCCCGCGTCCAGGTACGCCGCCGCCCCTGCTAGTTCGGTTCCGGCCAGCCGCTCCCGGTCCGGCGCGAAGTGCGCGCCGTCGTCGTCCACCTCGTCGAAGACGCGGGCGATCCGCAACGGTTCGGTGTCCCGGTCGGCCCAGAGCAGCGCGCCGGACCGGCGGGCCGCGGACGCGTACGGCGGGAGCTTGTCGCCGGGGCGGTACACCTCGACCAGCGGCGCCGAGATCCCGGCCCCGGCCAGCGCCCGCATCATGGTCGCCGCCGTCGCGGCCTGCGGCCCACTGGTCTCCAGCACGTAGACCGGCGCGGGCGGGATCACCGCGGCCGCCCACTCCGGGGCGATCCGCCATCCGCGCCACAGCGCCACCGCGCCGGGCTGCTGCCGGACCGCCGCGACCGCGACCCGGTCGGTGTCGTCCATCAGGCCGTCGCGGCCGGTGAGGTCGGCCAGCGGCGGCACCCGCCCGCCGAAGACACGCGGATTCGGTACGGCGGACGCGAACGTGAACGGCATGTCGACAGGTCCGGGCGGCTCGGGGAGGGACACCGTGCCGGTGTCGGCGAGCCGGAGCCGCGCCTCGGCGAGCGTGGCGTCCGGCACCCGGCCACCGAGATGCAGCAGCGCGGTGTGCAGCTCGTCCTGCTCCGTCATTCCCGGCCTCCTCGCGTTCTCGTCGGCGGGCGCATTCGACCACGGCGGCAGCCGGGAGCGCCGGGCCGCGCGAGGGCTCGTGCCCGAGAAACACCGCGACCGGGGCCGTTCGTGCATCCGGTCAGAGCGCGCCCGCGCGTACCAGGGCGGCGAGCGCCCGGTGGACGGCGACCGCGCCGGCCGGCGTGGGTGGGTCGGCCCGGCACCGCCGCAGGTGCCGCAACAGACCCTCGTCGGCCAGCGCGCCCTCGTCGAGCAGCCGGTCGGCCACGTCGGCCGGCCAGACCCAGGCGCCGTCGGTGCGCAGGTGCGCGGTCAGGGCGGGCGCCGACCGCAGGTGGGTGACGAACGCGGCGACCTCGTCGTCGTCGACCGGCAGCCGGGCGTCCCCGTCGGCGGCCAGGCGTACCTCGCCGGGCGGCTGCGGGGCCCAGATGAGCGCGGACCGGGACCGGGCCGTCCACTGGTACGCGGGCAGCGGCAGGTCGGGCCGGTACACCTCGACCGGCGCGGCGTGCCCGGCGTCGGAGAGCGCCCGCTGTCCCCGGTCGGCGACGGCGGGCAGCTCGTCGTCGGGCGCCGTGGCCTCGACCAGGTAGACGCGCACGGCGTCGACGGTGTCGTCCGGCTCCCGGGTGATCCGCCAGCAGCGCCACACCCCGGCGGTACTGTCCGGGTCCAGCACGTCGAGCAGCGCCCGGTCGAGGCCGTCCACGGTGCCACCGGCGGTCTCGTCCACCACCGGTGGCCCGGCCGTCGCATACAGCGGCAGGTCGGCCGGCGGGAACGGGACGAACAGGGCCACCAGATCGGCGTCCACGTCCTCGTCCGCCGCCGGGCCGGGCAGCGGCGTCTGCGGGGGCAGCAGCGCGGCGAGCACCGCGATCTCCGCCGCGGACTGCGGGAACGCGCCGAGCAGCCCGGCCGCGCAGGCGCCGTGGTTGCCGCGGGCGAGCAGGGTACGCAGGCCGGCGAGGTAGTCGTCCGGGATCCGGCCGGCGGCGCGCAGGCAGAGCAGGTGCAGCAGGTCCGTGCTCATCGCGTCGCCGCCGTCTCGCGCAGGAACGCGGCGGCCAGCCGGGCGGGCGCCGGGCCGCCGGGGTTGACGAGCGCGTCGCGGTCACCGGCCACGGCGGCCAGTTCCGCCAGGTCCAGCCGCCGCCACCCGGGCGCGGGCACCGGTTCCCGGTGGGGTTCGCCGGTCGCGACCACCACACACCGCTCGTCGTCGGGGGCGTGGACGACGAGCGGCCGCCCGTCGCCGTTCACTGCGAGGTGCAGGGTGGACGCGCGTAGCACCGCCCGCAGGTGCGCCGGCCGCACCGCACCGGCGGCCGCGACCATGCGCAGCAGGGCGTCGAGCGGGTCGGCGGGGGAGTCCGGGAAGTGCCGGCGGTAGTCCGGGTTGCCCCGGAAATCGCCCACCTCGCCGTCCTCGCCGACCTGCCACACCCCGAGGACCGCCTCGAACGGCGGCTCGTCGTCCTCACCTGCCGGCCACTCCGGGTCGAGCAGGAACACGAACTCGTCGTCGCTCATCCGCCCGTGTCCTCGTCCGCGTACCGGAGCGCGTGCCAGACGAGCGCGGCGGCCAGCCGTGCCGGCTCGGGGCCGTTCGGGTCGACCAGGACGTCGATGCCGTCCGGCAGCAGTTCGGCCAGCTCGACCACCTCGACCCGGCGCCACTCGGGCGCGAAGGTACGCGCGCGCTCCTCGTCCGTGGTCGCCACCGTCACGCACGGCACGTCGTCGAAGGAGCGGACGACGAGTGGACGGCCGTCGCCGTTCATCGCGAGGTCGAGCCGGGCGCCCCGCAGCGCGGACTGCACCTGCTCGATCGTGGCGTCACCGCGCATCATCCGGCGTAGCAGCACGTCGAGCGGCTCGGCGCTGTCGGTCATGGTTCCTCCAGGTGGCGGCGGCCCGCCGCGAGGGTTCACGGCGGGCCGCCCGTCCGGGCTCAGGCGAACGGGTCCGGTGCGGCCGGGACCGGCACCGCCGGCAGCCCCTCCCGCGCGGCGTACTCGTTGAGCCAGCGCTCCAGCGGCGGGCCGGACGGCGCCACCCACGGCTCGGCGCCGTTCTTCGGTACGACCAGCGGGCCCACCGCGAGCGCGTCCATGATGCTGCCGGTCTCGGTGGCCCGGACCGTGTTGAACGGGTAGACCCAGCACCACTCGTACTCGGCCGGGGCGTCCGGGGCGAGCAGCGTCAGCGGCTGCCCCGGGTTCTCCAGCCCGCGCAGCGCGGCCTGCGCCCGGTTGCGGGCGTCGTCGGCGTTCATCGGGTAGTCCTTCTCTGTCGATGGTGGTCGGACGGGTGCCCGCCCCGGCCGCCGTGACGGCCGGGACGGGCGGCGGGTCACCGCCGGGGTACCGGGGCGAGGCGCGATTCCGGCAGGGAACCGCCGGAGGTGGACACCGCGGCGTCGTACGCGAAGCGCGTCACCGACTCGCCGGTGCGCCGTTCCACCACCCGGCCGAGCAGGTCGTACGTGTAGTGCGTGACCTCGCCGGCCGCGTCGGTGCGCTCGACGAGCTGCCCGGCGGCGTCGTAGACGTACCGCTGGGTGCGGCCGTCGAAGTCGGTCTCGGACACCATCCGGCCGTTCGGGTCGTACGTGTAGCTCCACGTCGCACCGGCCGGGTCGGTGACCCGGACCAGCCGCAGCTCGGTGTCGTACGCGTACTCGGTGCGGTTGCCCTCGTCGTCGATCTCGGCCGTGACCAGGTCGAACGCGCCGTACTCGCGGATCGTCCGGCGGCCGCTGGCGTCGACCCACTCGACCAGGTTGCCCTCGCCGTCGTAGAGGAACTCCTCGACCGAGCCGTCCGGGTTCTCCCGCCAGGCCAGGTCACCCTCCAGCGTCCAGCCGAACTCGGTGAGACCGGTGTCGTCCTGGATGCTGAACAGGCGGCCGAGCGCGTCGTAGGTGTACTCGGTCTCGCCCTGACCGGTGCTCACCGCGGTGATCTGCCGGGCCGTGTTGTGCACGACGGCGGTCGGGCCGACGTGGGTGGTCGTGCCCCGCCCGTCGGCGGCCGGCTGCTCGTACCGGACCACCTCACCGGAGGCGTCCACCTCGGCGATCAGCAGGCCGTCCGGGCCGAACTGGCGGTTGCGGGTGCTGCCGTCGAAGTCGGTCCAGGACACCGCGCGACCGAGTTCGTCGTACGTGGTGACGGACCGGCTGCCGTCCGGCCGGACGACAGCGACCAGCCGCCCGAGCGCGTCGTACTCGCTGGTGGTGGTGCGGCCCAGCGGGTCGGTCGTGGACCGCAGGCGGTACGCCTCGTCCCAGACGTTGCGCGTGGTAGCGCCGAGCGCGTCGGTCTCCGCGACCACCTGGAAGCGGTCGTTGAGGTCGTAGACGCGCACCGCGCCGAGCGAGTCGGTCACCACCGTGCGGCCCGGCCGGTAGTCGAACCGGTAGCGCAGGTAGCCGCCCCTGCCGTCGGTGGCCACGCACCGGCCGGCCTCGTCGTAGGTGTACGTGTACCACTCGCCGTTGCGGTCCTCCCAGCGCACCAGCCGCCCGTCGGCGTACGTGAAGCGCTCGGGGTCGCCCGAGGAGTTCGTCACCTCGATCAGGTTGAGGTCGGCGTCGTAGCCGAACTGCGACGCCGCCATCAGGTCACCGGCCGCGTTGGGCAGGGAGACCATCGTGACCAGTCCGGCGGACGAGGTGAACGCGATGGTGGCGCCGGTGGACGACAGCAGCTGCGTCGGCGTACCCCGGCGGTCGCGCTGGATCGTCCAGCGGACGCCGCCGTCGGTGACGTCGGTGAGCAGCGACTCGGTGTCCGACGCCGCGGCGAACAGCAGGCTGCGGCCGGACGTCGGATCGGTCAGCAACCAGCCGCCGCCCACCAGCCGGCGCAGCGGCAGCGTCCGGCCGGTCTCCGGCTGCGCCACCTCGCCCTCGGCTGGCAGCGGATACGTGAGCAGCGAACCGTCGGCGGCCAGGTACCGGACCTGCTCGCCGTCAACGATGATCCGCTGGTCCAGCGTCGAGGCCCAGGCCCGGCCGAACGACCGGCCCCACCGGTAGTCGGAGCGGTACGTCCGCTCCAGCGTGAGCCCCGGCATGACCGCGTCGGTGTGGGAGAGGATCATCCGGCCGGTGGTGACGTCGATCGGGTCACCCACCGTCGGCGTCTCCGCGGTGGTCTTCGCCACCGCCTCGGGTGCCACGCCGGCGAACGTCTCCGTGGTAGGCGAGAAGTCCGCCATGTCCACGTCGGAGTCGGCGTCGCGGACGGAGGTCATGTCCACGTCGCTGTCGCCGTCGCGAACCGAGGCCATGTCCGTGTCGGAGTCGGTGTCGCGGACGGAGGCCATGTCGACGTCGCTGCCGGGTGCCGGGTCGCTGGTCCGGATGACGACGACCGAGCCGTCGGGGGAGATCGACGGGAGCGTGGCGAGCCCGGGGACCTGGGCGTCCTCGAAGGTGACCCGGCCCTGCCCGTCCTTCGACACGTTGATGACGTGCCCGACGGTCCCCGGACCACCGGGCCGCAGGCCGACGATCGCGGTGGTGCCGTTCGGCATGGCGCCGAGGGCCTCCATCAGACCGCGGATGCTGCCGACCTCGTCGACACTGCGGCCCGGGTACCGCTTCATGACCTCGCCGATCTCCATCGGCTGGGTCTGCGCCGGCACCTGGGTGACCGCGCCGGTCTGCCGGTACGCGTCGACGGCCAGGGTGAGCGGCACACAGTCGACGTTGGCGGCGACGCTGCCGGCGTCCCGGTTGTCGTTGATCCGGCGCAGGTGGTCGCGGTCGACGGCGTTGAGCGTGCCGAGGTCCGCGTCCGTGGCGGCGGTGGCACCGTGCAGGTTGGCGGCCAGCACCCGCAGCGTCGACCCGTCGGTCAACGTGTACTCGTACGACAACTGGTCCCGGAACGAGTCGAGGATCCGGGCCTGCGCGTTCGGGTCGCCCTGCGCCGCCGTCAACTGGTCGGCGAGCGGGGTACGGAACGGGTCGGTGACCGGCGCGGCGGCGCCCCGGACGTCGGTGGTGCCGGTCTGCGGGCCCTGGAAGCCGTACCGGGGATCGCCGTGGCGCCCGCGACGGCTGCTGCCGCCCCGGCGCTCCGGGCTGCGTGACCTGTCGCTACGCGGCGCGACGGTCACGATCCGGGCGTTCGACGAACTCGCCGCCGGGGCCGGCGCGCCGGTGAACTCGGTCTCGGTGTAGTACGGGGCGGTGTCGGTGATCGCGTTGGGCCGCTGGCGCGGCATGATGCTCGCCACCGGGGGCCGGCTCTCGCGGGGCACGAACTCGTCGCCGGCGTATCCCGGCGCGGCCGGGGGGAACCACGACGGGATGTCGCGCCACTTGTCGGCGGCGTCCTGCCTGTGCTTGGCGTGCGCGATGTAGTCCAGCGCGATGGGCAGCGAGTTGACTTCCGACTCGTAGCCGCGGGCGTTCTCCGCGAAGCTCACGATCCGGGCGAAGTCCCGCCCGGCCTCGGACTCGATCTGGTCGAGCCGGATCTGGCCGCGCAGGTACCTGGCGATCTGGCTCGCGGTCCGCCGGCCGCCGCCGCGCTCCTCGGCGATGCGGTTGCCGAGGCCGATGTGCGTCCGCGTCACACCCCGTCGCGTGGTCGTGGTGGTGTTGTAGTAGTTCAGTGCGCCGACCAGCGGCTCGTTCTGGTGGCCGATCGCGTCCGACCGGACACCCGTGTAGGGCCGCGTGCCGATGTGCGGGAACACCGCTTCGCGGATCTCCTGGTAGCTCTGGAACGCGGCGGAGTTCGGATTTTGGAGGTCGGCCCGCGACGCCGGCGCGACGTCGTCGAACCATTGGCGGGCGTGATATCCGACGGCGCCGGCCGGGGTGGAGACCGGCGGCGGCGACGGCGTGTCGCGCATCCGGGTCTCGTACCGCAGGACCCGGCCGTGCTCGTCCAGGATGGCGACCTGCATCTGGAACGGCATGCCGTAGAGCGCGCTCGGCGGCGGCGGTGCCGCGTTCGCAGGCAGGCTGCTCGGTGTCTGGTCGGACGGCGCGGCGAGTGCCGGCTCCACAGCGGCCAGCGGGTGCGGCGTCGCCGGCGCCGGTGTGCAACTGGTCAGGCCCAGCGGGTCGGCCACGGTCAGCGGGTCGCTCACGTACGCGGTCGGGTTCGGCCCGCCTGACAGGCCCAGCGGATCCGGGCTGACGTACCGGCCGGTGGCCGGGTCGTAGTAGCGGAACCGGTTGTAGTGCAGGCCGGTCTCGGCGTCGACGTACTGGCCGGGGAAGGCCAGCGGCGTCGCGGTCCGGTCCGCGCCGCGTCCCCACAGGTCGCCCCGCGACCACCAGCGCAGCCCGCCGCCCGGCTCGACCAGGTGGGTCGGGGTGCCGATGCGGTCGGTGATCACCGCGCGGAGCGTGCCGTCGTCGGTCTGCGCGACCGGCACCGGCGCGTCCGGGCGGTAGTCCCACGTGGTCGTGGTGGTGGCGCCGGTGCCGTCGCGGTGCGTCTGCTCCAGCATCAGGTCACCGGACCAGGCGAAGGACACCTCCTCCAGCACCCGGTCGTCGTCGCCGAGGCGCTGCTTGGCGATACGCCGGCCGAAACCGTCGTAGCGGTAGCGCCAGCGGTCGCCGTCGGGCGTGACGGCCAGGACCATCCGGTCCTCGGCGTCCCACTCGAAGCGCCACGCACCCGCGTCGTCGACCCGGCCGGTGAGGCGGCCCTTCGCGTCGTAGGAGAACGTCGCGTCGTCGGAGCGCACGAGCATGGTGCCGGTGAACTCCCAGCGCCCGCCCCCGGCGCCGACCAGGTTGCCGGCCTCGTCGTAGTCGTACCGCTGCGGGACGTCGCCGTCGACGGTCCGGATGCGGCCGGTGTCGTCGGCGGTGAAGGACTGGTCACCGGCGAGCGAGTCGGCGATCGCGGTGACCCGGTCGGCGGCGTCGTAGGTGTAGCGGCGCTCGGCGGCGTCGGCGATGTGCTGCCCGGTGAGGCGCCCGGCCGCGTCGAAGGTCTGCCGCAGCGCGACCAGGCCGCCGACGGTCCGGCCGATCTCCCGGCCGGCGTCGTCGTGGGTGAAGCCGAGCAGGTGCTCCCCGGCGGTCAGGCTCTCCGGGCGGCCGGCGGCGTCGAACGTCCACCGGCTCGACCGGCCCGACGGCGTGGTGCGCGCCGCGACCACGCCGGAGTCGGTGTACGAGGTGTGCACCGTCCGGCCGTTGATCGTCTCGGACAGCACCCGGCCCTCGGCGTCGCGGGTGAACCGCACCTGCGCGTCCGGGCTGAGCACGGCTGCCACGTGGCCGTCGGCGTCGTACTCGACGCGGGTGACGGCGTCACCGACCCGGCGTTCGACGACCCGGCCCAGCGCGTCCCAGCGGTAGCGGGTGACGGTGCCGGCGGCGTCGGTGTGCGCGACCAACTGGCCCGCTTCGTCGTGCTCGTAGCGCTGGGCACGGCCGTCGAAGTCGGTCTGCCCGCACAGGCGGCCGGCCGCGTCGTACTCGTAGCGCCACGTCCGGCCCGCCGGATTCGTCACCCCGATGAGCCGTAGTTCCGTGTCGTACGTGAACTCGGTGCGGTTCCCCGCCTGATCCACCCGTGCCGTGGGCAGATCGAAGGGGCCGTACTCGAAGCTCACCGCCCTTCCTGATGCGTCGATGACGTCCACCAGATTCCCTTCACCGTCGTAGAACCACCGTTGCGTGGAGCCGTCCGGGCGGACCCGCCACGCGAGATCCCCCTCGGCGGTCCAGCCGTACGTCGTGACCGCGCCGTCCGGGTCCCGGGTCGCCCGGACCCGTCCGAGCGCGTCGAACTCGATGTCGTCCGCGTGTGCGGGCGGGCGCGGCGGGACCGGGTGGGTCGAGCCGTCCGGGAGCGTGAGCGTGCGCGCGCCGTGGTCGAACCGGGTGACGCGACCGAGCGGGTCGGTGCGCGACAGCAGCCGGTGCGCCGCGTCCCACTCCTGCCGGACCGTCCCGCCCAGCGGGTCGACGATCGCGGTGACCAGCCGGCGCTCGTCGAACTCGTACCGGGTCACCCGGCCCAGCGAGTTCGTCACGTGGGTGACGCCGTCGTCGTAGCGCAGCGAGTAGCGCAGGACGTCACCGCCGCCGCCGGCTCGGACGCAGCGGCCCGCCTCGTCGTAGTCGTATCCGAACCACTCGCCGTTGCGGTCCTGCCAGCGCACGAGCCGGCCCGCCTCGTCGTAGCGCAGCCGCGTCTCGTGACCGGAGGAGTTGCGGACCTCGACCAGGCGCCGCCGCTCGTCGTACCCGAAGGTGGGCAGGTGGACCGTGTCGCCCGCGGCGCGGACGTGCGCGCCGACGACCAGGCCGCCGGCCAGGTGCGGCACCACGACGAGGCCGGACGCGGAGAGCAGCAGTTCGGGCGTGCCGTCGCCGGAGCGTTCGATCCGCCACCCGGTGCGGTCGGTGACCACGTCGGTGAGCCAGGAGTCGCCGTGGGCGTCGGCGGGCGCGAACAGCAGCGACCGGCCCGGCTCGGTGAGCAGCCAGCCGCCGCCGGCCAGCCGGCGCAGCGGCCCGCCCGGTCCGGCGACCGGCAGCGCCTCGTCGCCCTCGGCCGGCATCGGGTACGTGTGGATCGAGCCGTCGGCGGCCAGGAACCGCGCGTACGTGTCGTCGGTGACGACGCGCTGGTCCAGCGTGGACGCCCAGGTCGAGCCGAAGCAGCGGCCCCAGAGGTAGTCGGAGCGGTGGGTCCGTTCCAGGGTGAGCCCCGGCAGGCGGGCGTCGACCTCGGTGTAGAGGACCCGGCCGGTGGTGACGTCGACCGGATCGCCGACCACGGGCGCCTGGGCGGTGGGCGTCGCCACCTCGGCGGCGCGCACGTCCACCGGCGGGGCCGGGGCCGGTGGTGGCGGGGCCACCTCGGCCTCGTGCGCACGGTAGGCGTCCCACCAGGCGTTCTCGGCGTCCGTCAGGGCCCGCTCGGCAGCGGCGACGGCGTCCGCGTCCGCGTCGGCCCGGGACGTCAGCCCGTCCAGGCGGGCCGCCGCGGCGGACAGCTTCTTCGCCGCGTCGGCGACGGCGAGCGCCGACGTACGCAGACCCGGAGGGAGATCCCGGCCGGTGACGTCCCGGGCCGCCGCCTCGTCCAGCCGCACCACGAAGCCGCCGGGCACCCGGACCTCCGTGCCGGCCCGGTGCCGGCCGGCCGCGTCGCGGGAACGCGCGACGAAACGGAACTCGACGTCGTACTCGACAGCCGCGGTGAGCTTGTCGTCCGGGTCGGTGCGCCGGGCCGGCTTGCCGGTCGTGCTGGCCGACACCTTGCCCTCGTCCTTCACCTGGGCGCCCGGGTCGGTCCGGTAGAGCTGCTGCTCGACCAGCGTGGCCGCGTTGACGGCGGCGAACTCCTGCCGCTCGCCCACAGTGCTCGCGCCGCCCGGATGGCCGACGCCGCCGACGACGAGCGGCCCGGCCGTCTTCAGCGCGAACGAGCGGCCCGCGGTCTGCTCGTACTCGGTGTCCGCGGCGCGTTTCGCGGAGCCGCCGATCTTCACCGTCGCGTCCGCGCGCAGGAGCTTCGGGCGGGCCACCAGGCGGGCGTCGAGGAACAGGTCGCGGCCCAGCCCGGCCGGCATCGGCAGCGGGTACGCGCCGTTCAGCATCGCCGGCAGTGCCTTGATCCGGCTCACCGTCAGCGTGTCGCGCAGGGCCGCGTCGACGTCCCGGCCGGGTACGGCGCCGGAGGCGACGAGCGCCTGCCGCGCCGCGTCGTGCAGGTCGGACAGGTCGACGAGGACGTCCTCGACGGCGAACCGGCCCGGCTCGGGCAGCCGGTCGAACCCGGCCTCCTCGCGCCATCGCCGCCGGCCCTCGTCGGTTGACTGCCCGGCGGCGACCGGTGTGACCGGGCCGGACGTGGCCAGTTCCCGGCCCTCGGTCGCCGAGTACGTGGTGACGTCGTGGACCGCGTGGACCGACACGCCGCCCTCGGGCAGCCCGCGCCCGGTGACGGTGACGGTGAGGCGGACCGGCCCGCGGTACGTGGCCACCGGGCCGGAGACGGCCAGCGACTGCTCGTACGTACGGGCGGTGCGCTCGATCGCCTTGGTGGCCCGGTTGCCGAGGGCGGCGGTGCCGGTCAGCCCGGCGGCCGCGGTGCCGGAGGCCGGGCCGTGCCCGGTGGTGCGGGTGGCGTCGTCCTGGACCCGGTCGGTCTCGGTGCCCTGCGCCCGCCCGGTCAGCGTGACCTGCGCCGCCGTCTGCGAGGTGGTACGGGTCTGCGCCTCGCCGACCACGGCCCGGTCGGTGACGGACAACTCGTCGACCAGGTCGATGCCGGTGAAGCTCGGCTCTCCCGCGGGCTCGGCGGTGAGCGTGACGTGATACGTGGCGCCCCGGAACCGCCGCTCCAGCCGTACCGTCCCGCTCCGGCCGCCGTTGAGCGCGTCGGCCAGGTGCAGGTGGGCGGCGCCGAGGAAGCCGGTGCTGCCGAGCCCTCGGATCGGGTCGTCCGGGCCGCGGTCCCGGGTGGGCGGCAGGATCGCCTGGGCGAGTTCCTCGCTCGATTCGCGGGCCAGGGCACGCCGCAGGTGCGGGATGCGATCGGTGAGGTCGAGGTGGGTGGTGACGCCGCCGATACCGAGCGACCGTGCCGGTCCGGCCCGGAACTCCGGTTGTGCCGCGTGGGCCGGTGTGCCGGGGCCCGCCGCGTCCTCGTTCTGCCGCTGCTGCGCTTCGCGTACCAGGTCGCGTTCCCGCTGCTGGTGCTCGGCCTGCTCGGCGCGCTCCTGATCCTGCTTCGCCAGCAGCGCGGCCGTGTCGGCTTCGTGCTTCGCGGCCAGATCCTCGCGTTCCTGCTGGTGGGCGGGGCCGGCGTCCGGGCGGGCGTGCTGCCGCCGCAGCAGGTCAGCCAGTTCCGTGGCCTGTTCGCGCCTGAGCCGGGCGACCTGCTCGCGCTGGCCGGCGCGGAGCGTCTCGGTGTTCTCGGCGTGCCGCAGGTGCAGCCGCACGTCGGCGGTGCCGTGCCGGCGGGCGCGGTCGCGGTCCTGGAGTCGCTTCAGCTCCGCCGGGGTCATCCGCATGACGACCGCGCCGGGCAGGGTGAGCCGCCGGCCGGCCCGCCGGGCCGGTGTGCCGGGCCAGCGGCCCAGCGGACGCAGGTTGCTGTCGTGGCGGGCCTCGGCGACCACCTCGGCCTCGACGTCCACCCGTACCAGCAGCTCACGTTCGGCCCGGCCACCGCCGAGGCGCAGCTTGGAGACTCCGGAGGCGCTGCGCTCGCTGATCCGGCCCCACGCCCGCCGCCACGGCGTGACGGACAGGATGACGGCGCCGCCGGGCCGGCCGGTGCTGCCGCCGTGGTCGGCGACCGGCCCGCTGCCCGACGCGACGCCGGTGGCGGAGACGCTCAGCTCGACCGCGCGCGCGTGAGTGGTCTTGCGGGCGGTGCCGCTGGCGAAGGTCCGCTTGACGCGGGCGAACTCGGCGTCGTCGAGCACCGTCGGGTTGGTCGGGCGCAGCCGTACCCGCACGTCGGCGCTAGCGTCGGCGGCCCGGCGGCCGTGCCACAGGTTGCTCAGCGCCAGCGGGCGGCTGAACAGCTCGGCGTCGCCGGTGAGGCGCTCGGGTGACAGCTCGTCGGCGATCACCGTGGAGATCAGGCCGTCCTCGGCGGCGTAGATGTCGTCCCGGGCGGCCTCGCGCAGCGTGTCGGCCACTGCCTCCTGCAACCGGTCGGCGCCGACGAACGACTCCACCCGGCGTCCGTCGAGGTCGTGCGGCCCGCCGGTCATCCGGCTCAGCGGCGGCGGGTACGCCATGCTCTCCACGTCGCGGGGGACCGGGCTGGGCTCGGCGTCCGGGCGCTGCCGGGAGACGCGCGTCTCCGGCACGAGCATGCGCACGTCGAGGCGGTTCGTCCGGGGCCGCGTCTCGGACGCGGCGACGACGGCGGGCACCCCCCGGCCGTACGCCCCGAACGACAGCTGCCGGCCCGCCTGGTTGACCCGGACGGTGGACCGGGTGCTGACGGTGAGGTCGAGGGTGGCGGCGAACTCGCGCAGCCGTACCTCAGTGGGTTTGCCCTCGTCGTCGAGCGCCGGTCCGTGGTCGCTCTCGGTGGACTGCCCGCCGGTGACGGCGCTCTCGTCGGTGGTGCCCCAGGTGAACGCGGCGCGTGGGCCGCCGAGCAGCGTCGACGCGGCCTGGCCCAGCGGGCCCAGGACGCGGGGCTCCAGGCTCAGCTCGGCCGACCGGCTGTCGTCGCGGGCGCTGGTCACCGTGGACCTGGCGGTCCGCTTGTCGGCCGTGCCGATCGTGTCGTGGCCGAGCAGGTCGCCGTCGGACACGTCGCGGAGGCTGCCCTGGACGGTCACCACTGTGACGTGGTCGTGGAACGTGCCGGTGCGGATCAGCGGGATCTTCAGTCCGGGGCCGACGATCCGGTCCGCCAGGTGGCGCAACTGCTCGGGAGAGAGCTGGGTCCGCAGGTCCGTGTCCCGGCTCAGCGCGGCCTGGATCTCGGGGGTCAGCCCGTCGGCGAGCTGCGCGTCGCCGAAGTGCCGCAGCATCTCGTCGCGGGTGGCCAGGCGGAACCGGTCGTGGCCGGGCACCGACCGCACCGCGTCGGCCACCGTCTCGTACAGGCCCCGGTCGCCGACCCGGGTCAGGTACGCGCCGCCGAACGACTCGCCCCGCTCGATGCGCGCCGGTGCGAAGTGGGTCCGGTCGGCGCCGTGCCGTCCGCGCCACTCCCGGCCGTCGAGGTCGAGGGCGGTGCCGGGCAGCCGGTCGCCGGTGGTCCACTGGAGCGCGTCGACGGAACCGGTCAGCATCCGCGGCGCGCGGCCCAGGACGCGCACCTGGACGCCGTACTCGACCCGGTAGCGGACGCCCGGCGCGGTGCCGGTCACCGTCTGCTTGCCGCCGGTCCACTCGGCGATCGTCCGGGTGGCGCCACGCTCCCGGCCGCCGCCGATCCGCGGCCCGACGATCAGGCTCAGCGGCGCGGTGTCCACACCCGCGCCGGCGAGGCCCCACAGACCGAACGGCCGCCTGGTGGCGGCGGCGCTCGTGCTCTCGGCGGCGAGCGTGGACGTGTCGACGTGTGTGAGCCCGTCGACCCGCTCCACCTCCTCGACGTGCCGGGCGACCAGGCGGACCTCGACGTGGCGGGCGCGGCCCGGGAAGAACCGCCGCCAGCCGCTGCGCGCGGCGCGCGGCAGCGAACCCGACCGGACCCAGCCGTCGTGGACGTTCGCCGGGTCGGTGACCACCATCGTGGGCAGGCTGCCGGAGAACGCCGCGTCGCTGAGCAGCTTCTGCATCACCGGGCGGCCGGGCGCGCCGATCCGCACGAGGTCGGCCATGCCGTCCTCGGCGAGGATCGCCTCCACCTGGTCGAAGAACGTGGCGCCCGGATCGGCCGGCCGGCTCCGGACACTCTCCACCCCGAACCGGGCCGGCACCGGCGCGTCGAGCGCACGGTCCGCGGCGGCCGGCGCGGTCGCGTCCGCCGTCCGCAACCCCGTGTGTACGGCGAGAGCGACGGTGCCCGACGTCTCGACCGGGTCGACGGCGGGACGGCCGGGCCGCACGAGCCGTGCGACGAACCGGATCGGCACCGTCACCTCGGTCAGCCCGGTGACCTTGACCGTGGTGGTGGACGTGTAGGTGTCCTTGTGGTCGGCGGAGTGTTCGGTGACCGGTGCCGTCGGCACCGAGCCGCCGACGCCGACGACGACACCGGGCATCGCGGTGACAGTCACCTTCGGCTCGACCCGCCGGTCCCGGTTGTGACGCAGCTTGTGGGTGAGGTTCTCCCGGGTCTTGGCGGTGACCTTGCGCGGGTCGTCGTGGGCCCGGTCCACTGTGAGCGCGTCCCAGTCGAGGACGGCGGTGACCCGCAGCTCCGCCGGGCGTCCGTCGATCGTCACCGGGTACGGGCGGCCCTCGCCGAGGAACTGGTCCACGTCGTCGCGGCTGTCCGCCTCCACGGTGGCGACCACGTCGTCGGACAGGCCGGGATCGAGGGTCCGCAGCGCCGCGCCGAGCGCCGCGTTCTCGGTGGCCCGTAGCTGTTCGGCGAGGCCGAGGGTGCGGCTGTCCCGCAGATAGGACGGCAGGCCCCGGCGCACCGCGTCGGGCGACGGCAGCGGCGCGGTGGTCCCGGTGGCCGACGACGTCCCGCCCGCGGTGTCCTCTCCGGTGGTGGTCTCTTCCGCGGTGCCGTCCTCGTCGGTCGACCGGGTGGCCGGGGTGTCGGCCGGCGGGTTCGCCGGGTCGTCGGGCGTGCCGGGGCCGTCGTCGCTGTCGTGGACGCCGAAGCCGCCGAAGCCGCCGAAGTCGTCGTCGCCGTCGCCGAACAGGTCGAAGCCGCCGGAGTCGCTGCCGCCGTCGGAGTCGTCGTCGGTGTCGCTCGTCGAGGTCGTCGACGCCGGCACGTGGGGCGCGTAGGTGACGTGGCCCGCCGGGTCGATCGTGCGGACCAGTTCCAGCCGGCCCCGCGGCCGGGCGCCGACCACCGGGTAGTCGCGGGGCGTCCCGGCCGGGTCGTCGTACACGACGAGGTGCACCTGGGTGCCGCGGGCGGCAGCGAACTCGACCACGTCGTGCGCGTTGGCGATGCGCTGCCGTTCGGCGTCGTCGATCGGCGTGTCGCGGCGTTGCGGCCCGGCGTCGGGGGCGAGTACGGCGCGGACGAAGTGGCCGTTGTCGTACGGGTTGCGCTGCCGCATCGCCGCGGCCTCGTCGAGGCTCATCGTGTCCCGGCCGGCGTGCAGTGTGCTCATCCGCAGGGCGTCCGCGTCGCTCCCGGGCAGGCCGCCGGCGATCGCGTCGTAGAGGGACCCCGATTGCCGGCCGAGCCCGCCACGGTCGGCGATGGCGGTGGCGGCGGCGAACTCCTGCTGGACGGTCCCGGAGTCGTTCGACGTCGCGACGAGGTGCGCGGCGACGAGGCGCTGGCTGTTCGGCAGGCCCACGGTCCGGGCCGGCCGCGCCGGGTCCAGGTCGGGATCTACCTCGGGCGGGACGTCCGGCGTCGGGGCGGTGCCCGGCGCCGGCAGCGAGACGGCGGTGACGTACCTGTTGTGTGGTTGCGCGCCGAGCTGCCGCAGCTGCTGCGGCGTGAGGGTCTCCTGCCACGTCCACGACGGGCCGGGCACCACGTCGGTGGGCGCGGCGAACGGCTTCGGGGCGGCGACTGCGGGCTTGCGCAGTTCGGCCCGGTACTCCTTGAAGCCGGTGCCTTCGGTGTAGAACAGTTGCCGGTTGACGTTCGTCGGCACGGCGTGCGACTGCGGCAGGAAGTTGCCGACGGCGAAGTCGGCCGCGAGCCGGGACAGGTCGGTGGGCGTGGCAGCGCCCACGAAGTCCGTCATGAAGGCCAGGTCGCGGTCGGGATGCCTGTTGTTCTGCGAGTCGACCTGGACGTCGACGGTGAGGACGTCCGCCGGCAGGCCGGCCGGCGTCGCCGCGCCGTGGGCGACGGCCAGCTCCTCGCCGTACGCCTGGTGCAGGCTCTCGGCCAGCAGGAGGAACTCCGCGCCCGCCTCGCCGAACCGGACCTCGGGCCGGCCCAGCGTGAGCAGGCCGTCGACGAACAGGTTCGGCTCCGGCGAGTACGGCAGCATCGGGTGGACCGTGGCCTGCCGGTCCCGGGAGCGCATGTCCTCGTCCACGGCGGTGGCGAAGTCCCGGACGAAGGCGTCCCGGCCGGCCGGTGTGCCGAGCTTGGCGAGGCCGTTGCGTACGGCGGCCAGCTTCTGTTGCTCGGTCGTGCGTTCGCTGCCCGCGGGGAGCCCGGCGATCCTCGCCTGGTGGTCGCGTGCACGTCGTTCCAGCCGCTCCCGGGTACGCCGGATCAGCTCCTCGGTGTCGCCGACACGGTAACCGCCGGAGATCATCAAAGGGCGGGCCGGTGGCTCGTCGTGCGGTCCGGTCGACTCCGGGTCGAAGCGGGTCCGGCGGTCGATGCGGTCGAACACGTGGGTGCCGTCGGCCGTCGTCCGGGCACCCCTGTCGAAGTCCTGGATCGACACGTACGGGTAGCGCCGGGACTCGCCGTCCGGGCCGCCCTGGGCGAGGCCCTGGATCGCCGCCACCGTGTCCGGGTCGCGGAGCACCTGGTTGCGGGTGCGGCCGTACGGGAACTTGTCGTTCTTCGTCCCGACCGCGTAGCCGTTGACCGCCACCGGCACGTCGAGGTCCTCGGCGAGCCGGGCGGCCCGGGCGACCGCGTCCCGGAAGGCGAGGTCCGGCACCTCGGCGGTGGTGTTGACGCCGAAGACGAACGCGACGGTGGTGCCCGGGGCGAGCCCCTCGGTGATGGCGCGGACCACCTCGGGGATCTGGTCGACGTCGTCGGCGGGCAGCATCGAGTTGACGACGAACCCGATGGGCGCCCCGTCGTCCTTGAGGTCGGCCGTCTCCTGCCGGTAGTTGCCCGGGCCGACGTCGCGGGTGTGCCGGGTCAGCTCGTCGAACCGCGCGTTGCGGCCGCCGGGCACCCGTACCGGCTGGAAGCGGACCGGTGCCGTCCGGGGCGGCAGCCCGCCACGGTCGGGCGAGAGCACGTCGCGTTGCTGACCGGCGATCCGGTGGACGTTGCGCGCCAGCAACCGCGGATCGTTGCCGGGCTGCCGCGTGGTGGTCGCCATCAGCGAGTTGTCGCCCTTGACGAAGGTGCCGTCCAGGGCGCGGTCCGCCACCGAGTACTCGTCGCGCAGACCGAGGAAGTGCCCGATCTCGTGCGCGAGGTCGAGGTCGGAGGAGTGCGTCGACCAGGTGGTCTGGGTGGTCGGTGCCGGGGTGCCGTGCAGCGCCACGACGGCGTGCGCCTCGCTCGGCCGGGTCACGAACTCCACTGTGACGTTGAGCTGATCGGCGCCGATCCGGAAGCCCTGGTTGTAGATCGCGTCGACCGCGTCGCGTACCCGGGTCTCCACGTCCGGCCGGGCATCCGCCGCCGCGTCGTCCCGGGCGTCCAGGAAGACCTTGACCGTGAAGTCCTGCACGTTGCGGTCGCCGAGGTCCAGCACCCGATGGTCGTACGCGATGCGGTTGTCCACCGCGTCGAGGCGCAGGCGGGGCCGGTCGCCCGCCGGAACGGTCAGGCCGGCCCGCTCGTACGAGCGCGCGACCACGTCGGGCACGCGGGTGTCGGGATGGAGCCCACGGTCGATGACGTCGTACGCGCTGGTGTTCGCGATCCGCCGCGGCGCGGTGTCGTGCTGCTCGGCGCGGGCCTGGGCGATCTCGTCGCGGGTCTTGGGCGTGGGGAACCGGTCCGGCAGGACTCCCGGGACGCGCAGGGTGTTGTCGACCGGGGGAGCGCCGGGTGCGGCGTCGGTGTGCCGGCGGGCGTCCGGGTCCAGCGACAGGCCGGTGACCGTGGCGAGGGCCTGGTCGACCTGGTCGGAGCCGGTCTGGCCGAGGGCGTCCCGCCACCCGTCGAAGTACGTGCGGACTCCGCCGTCGTCGTCCTGGACGAAGTCCCGCACCGTGGCGGGGTCGCCGCCGGTGCGCAGGTACTCCGACGCGTTCACGAGCAGGTCGTGGCCGTCCTGGGGGAACGACGCGGGCTCGTGATCCCACGGCCGGGTGTCACCCGCGGACCCGGTCACGGAGAGCGTGGCCTTGCCCGCCGTGAGCGCCTCCTGCCAGGTGTTCGCGCCCTCGGTGACCACGAGCGTGGCGCGGTCGCGGAGCCCGGCCATCTGCTCGGATGTGATGCGGGGCAGCGCGGCGACGTGGACGTCGGCATTGCTCGTGGTGAGGACCCGCTCGTCGTTGCCGAGGACCAGGACGACGGTCTTCCGGTCGGGCCGGGCTGCGGCGGCCAGCCGGTCGACGACCTTCTGGTGCGGGGGCGTGTCGGGCGTGTCGCCGTAGTAGACGAGCACCACGTCGGTGGCGTCGTCGTCGACCATTGTCGCGAGGTCGTCGGCCCCGGGAATGCCGGTGGCGGTGATGACGTCCCGGGCGGGCGGCGGATCGGCGGGCGGCGGGCGGCGGTAGGCCGGCACCCCGGTCGAGGTCTCGTCGAGTCTCGCCTTGACCGTCCCGGTGGTGCTGCGGACCTGCCGGGGGAACTGGTCCCACAGGAACGGCTGGAGCGTGACGACGTCGTGGTGCCGGCCGCCGGCGGCGTCGCGCAGCGGACCGGCCCACGCCTCCTGGAACCACTCCTGTTTCTGCTCCGCGGTCCACTCCGAGCCGTCGTCGTTCTTCGGTACGTCGACGGCCGGCAGCACGGTCAGCACGTCGCCCTCGGGGAGCAGGCGGGTGGCGAACTCGTCCATGCGCAGGCTCTGGGTGTTGCCCTGCTCGCGGATCTTCTTCTCCCGGAACTCCTTCTGCCGGTCCACCTGCCACGCCTTGGCCCGTGGCGCGCCGGGCCAGTCCGTCGTCTTCCAGGCTTCCTCCCGCGTGCCCTGCGGCCCCTGCGGTCGCATGACGACGTCCATCCCACCGCGGTGGCCGGTCCACTCCCGGTGGAACAGGTCGTACGAGCCCGCCGGGGTCTCGAACTCCTCCTGCCGGCCGAGCTGCTCGGCGTAGTAGGGCGTCTTGTTGCCGGGATAGGTCAGCACGACCGTGCCCCGGTAGCCGGTGGCGGCCAGCCCGTCGAGCATCGCGACCGTCGCGGCCTGGTGTCCCACGCCGGGCGACCCCTGGTCCACGACGTGCACGACGACGTACTTCTCGTTCAGCCTCTGGCCGACGGGGGTGGGCGAGGGCCGCGGGTCGCGGTGCCGCAGAGTGGCGGGTGAGAGGTCCGTCGGGGTCAGGTCGACGGCCTGGGTCGTGGGACCGGCCGATGGCGGTGGCGGCATGCCGGGTGGTGGCGGCATGCCCGGCGGTGGTGGCGGTGGGGGCATGCCCGTCATGCCGGGCGGTGGTGGCGGTGGTGGCGGCATGCCCGTCATGCCGGGCGGTGGCGGTGGTGGCGGGGCCGGGGCACGGGACGGGATCTGCGGGTTCGGACGCGGGGCCGGCGTCTGGTCGTGCGGCGTCTGCGGGGCCGGCAGGTCGCGCACCGGCCCGGCGGTCAGCGCGGCGTCGTGGATCGTCGCCAGATCCTGCTCGGTGAGATAGCCGGTCGGCCCGGCCGAGGCCGCGGCCTGCTCCGACGACGTCGGCAGGGCGCCGACGTCGAGGCCCATCACCCCGGGACGGTCGACTGTGGTGAACAGGTGCTCGGGGGCCTGGTGACCCTCCTTGGCGCCGAGGTAGTGCATCACCTCGTGCACCATCACCGAGAGGCGGTCCCCGATGTTCCACAGGTGCTGGTCGGTGCTCACCCCGGTCTCCGAGGTCACCTCGACCGGCGGGTTACGGCGTGGATCCGCCTGCCAGTCGCGGGTCATGCCGTCGCGCCACGGCGGCGTGTCGACGACCAGGTCGATGTGCAGCAGCCGGCCGTCGGGCAGCGTGTAACGGCTGTTGACCATGTCGTCGACGGTGCGCTGCACCGCCGCCGCGAAGTCCCGCAACTCCCGGGGGGACATCTGGTCGTTCTTCGAGACCAGATCCAGGTGTACGTCGAACGACCGGTAGTCCCTGCCGTCGGCGGTGAACTCCCGCGTGGTGAAGTCGATAGTCGTGATCTCGCCACGCAACAGGTGCGTGCCCGGGACGACGGTGTCCTTCCACGGCACGTACCGCTCGGTGCGCAGGCGCTTCGGTTCCGCGCTCGCCTTGGCCTGCCGGAACTGCGGGCTCGGCTCGGCCCGGGTGGGTGCGGAAGGGTCCGCGACGGCGAGCGGCGGTGCCTGCACGCTCGGCGACCCGTCCGGCGTCGGTTCGGCGGTGTCGTCCCGCCCTGCCGTCGGTCCGTCCGGCGTCGGTGCGGTGCCGACGGCGCTCGTGTCCGTGGCGTGGTCCGCCACCGTGTCGCGGCCGGTGGCGTCCACCGTGGCGTCCGAGTGGACGGCGTCGGGTGCGGCGTCGGTGATCGGGCCTGGTACCGCGACCGCCTGCTCTCCGGTGGAGGGCATGCCGGCACCCGGATCGGTGGCCGGGGAGGCGACCACGGCCGGACCGTCGACCGAGATGCCGTCGACGGGTGCCATCGGCGGTGGGGGGGCGGCGCCGACGACGTCGCCAGAGGGAGCGCTCGGCTGGCCGCTGGTGGTCGAACCCGACGACGGCGTACCGGTGGTCGATGTGCTCGTGGTCGACGTGCCGGTGCTCGGCGCGCTGGTCGGTGCGGTGGTGCCCGTGGTGCCGGCGCTCGGTGTGGCGGTGCCCGGCGTGGTGGGCGTCGGTGTGCCTGCGCTCGGCGTGGCGGTGGACGGAGCGGGACCGGCCGGGACGGCCACCGGGTCGGCAGTGGTGGCGGGCGAGGTCACGGGAGCCGGGGTCTCGGCACCGGCTGTTCCGCCGCTCGACGTCGGAGTGTCGAAACCGGGGAGTCCGCCGCCGTAGGGCGCGGCGACGTCGGCGCCTGCCGCCGGGATGCCGGTCGCGGACGTACCGGTGCCGGTGCTCGCCGGGTTGCCACCCGGCGTGCCCGCCGAGTCGGCGCGCGGTGTCGTGGCCTCGCCGCCTGCGGCCGGGCCCGGCCCGGTGGCGACACCGCCGACCGCACGCGGGTCGGCGCCGACGCCCGGACCGGCTGTGCCGGGCCCGCTCGTGGTCTGCCCTCCGGCGCTGTCGGGGCTCGTGCTGCCGGTCGGTACGCCCGCTTGCGACCCGTCGCGGACCTGACCACCGGCGGTCTGACCATCTGCGGTTGGACCGCTCGCGGTCTGGCCGCCCGGGGTCTGGCCGCCGGCGGTCTGGTCCCCGGGAGGCTGGCTGCCCGTGGCGGTGTTTCCGGCGCTGCCCTGACCGGTGCCCTGGCCGCCCGCGCCCGGGTCACCGGAGCCCTGATGCGCCGGCCCCTGACCCTCGGCGTCGCCCGGGCCGGACCCCTGACCGGCACTGCCTCCGGCGGCCGGGCCGCCCGAGGGCTGCGGACCCGGGCCGCCGCCCTGACTGCCCGGGCCGGCGGAGGAGCCGACGGGCGGGGGCACGGGTGGTCCGTCCACGGCCGTGGGTGGAGGCGTGGGAGCGGTGGTCGTGAGGTTCTTCGTCTCGATCGTCGGCGGTGGCGAGCCGGCACCGGCACCCGGGCCGTAGCTCTGGCCGACCACTGTGGCGTAGTGGTGGGCCATTCCGCCGATCATCGACGAGCTCATGGTGGCCCACGGGTTGAAGCCGCCGCCGCCGACCATCATGGTGAACAGGCCCTCGAACAGCGTCTCGGCGAGCGCCGACAGGCCCTCCCGCGACAGGACGCTGTTGTTGATCTTCGGGAAGAACTTGCCGCCGATCATCTGCACGCCGCTGACGCCCGCGCCGATGAACGCGCCACCGGCGAACGCCATCGCCAGGTCCTTGTAGTCGAGGGACTTGCGGTTGCCCTCGATGATCTGCGTGACCTGGGCGGCGGCGCTCTGCCAGAGTTCCTCCAGGCCCTCCTGGAACGCCTCCCAGGCCAGCCGCATCAGCATGTTCTGCAGCCGCTGGCGGAACAGGCTGATCAGCGCCCCGACGATCTCCTGACCGATCTTGATCAGAGCGGGCACCGCTGTGGCGCCGAAGCCGGAGGCCAGCGCGATGGCGATCTCCACGACCTGGGTGAAGGCCGCGATGACGATGTTGTACTGGGTGTTCTCCGAGTCCAGCGCGAAGTTGTAGGCCGACCCGCCCAGCGCCAGCGCGATGTTGCCGCCGGCCGGCACGTTCTTGGTGATACCGACCTGGTACTGCTGGAACGCGTCCATCGCCGGGCCGGACAGGCTCCCGGCCAGCCCGTAGCCGAGGTTGGCGGTGGCGCCCATCCCGTTGAGGATGGTGCTGCTGAGTGCGTACAGCTCGTCGCCCATGGCTCGTAGGGCGGCGGGGTCGGCCTTCGGGTACTCCTCGCCGACGGCGACGAGGATCAGGTCGTACGCCCACTGCCACTGCGGGTCGTTGGGGATGTGGAAGTCGGGCATGTCCTACCGGGCGCGGGTGGGTGGCTCAGGCGCCGGGGGTGATCGGGGTGGGCGTGCCGTCCGGCGAGTAGCTCAGGTACAGCGGCTGGTAGCCGGGCGCGGTCGGGTCCACGGTCGGGTTCTCCTTGACCACGAAGAACCGGCCCTGTCCGGGATCGATCGCCGTGCCGTCGGGTGTGGTGACGGGGGTGCCGGTCAGCGGGGTGATCGAGTCGTAGAGGTTCGCGTCCACCCGCGTGCTGCCGTCCTCGAACGGGTTGAGCGCGATCAGCCGGTACCCCTCGGGCAGCGGCCGGCCGCCGACGTGCGCGGTCGCGTACTCCGGCCGGGCGAAGTAGGACGAGATGGCCGGAGTGGCGGCGGCGAGCGGGGTCAGCGGCTCGGCGGGCTCCAGCGGCAGCATCGGGGTGCCGTACTGCCGTGGGGCGAGCCGGGCCTGCTCGGCGACCGGTTCCGCGACCGCCCGGCGGCGGGACAGCAGATGGGGCCGGCGCGGCTCACCCTCCGCGGTGGGCTCCAGCACCGGGCCCGCCACCGCCCGCCTCGCGTACGTGGGGCCGTCCAGGCGGTCGAAGTCCTTGGCCATCTTCCGGCTGACGTCCAGGGCGGCCTCGTCCGCCTCCCGGTACGCCCGGCCGCTCTCCGTGAGGCCCTGGGCGGTGTAGTGCAGGGTGCCCTTGACGCCGCCGATGATCGCTTCGAGGTTGTCCAGGCCCTCCAGGAACTTGGTCGAGAACTGCTCGCCCATGTCGTCGTCGCCCCAGGCGTTGGCGTACCGGGCGCGCAGGGCGGTCAACTGGGCGAGGTAGGACTCGTAGAGCTGCACGTGCGACTCGTACGCCTTGCCGAGCCCTTCCACGCCGTCCGGGTCGACCCACAGCCGTCCGCCGGGATTGTTGCTGATCATTCGGGCCCCCGGGTCAGGAGTTCCCGCACGCTCGTCACCATGCGGGGTTCCTTGGGCAGGAACGCGTCGGCCCCGGCCTGGCCCCGGACCAGCTTGTGGGCGTCGAGGCCGTCCGGCAGCACCGGCGCCAGCACCTCGGCCGCCTGGTTCATGACCTGTTCCTTGGCGTCGGCGTAGGTGTCCAGGATGAGCCGGGTCAAATCGGCGGTGGTGAGCCGCTTGTGGGCGCCGGAGGGGAACTGGATGTCGGTCAGCACGCCGTTCTGGCCGACGGTCACGCTCACCTCGCGCCGTGGTGACGTCGCGGTGGCCGAGAGGGCGCTCATCCGGGCCTGCATCTCGGCCAGGCTGTTGCGCTGTCGCTCGTACTCCTGGAACAGGCCTTCGATGCGCTCGCTGTAGTTCACGACGGACCACTCCCTCGACGTCGCGGTCCAGTGAAGACGCCGCCGCGGTCGCGCCGGAACTCCGGCCGGGGATCAGTGCATGAAAGTGCAACCACTCTTCCCGGGCTGTCGGCCGGCGCCGCCCGTTCCGGGGGCGCTGCCGTGCAATGTTGGGTGACGTTCGGACATGGTGGTGCGACCGGGTTGCCGCCGGGCACGGCCGCGGATCAACACTCTTCCCTGCCACCTTTCCCTGACACGAGGAGTCCGACCGTGACGATGCCGATCGTCAGCACCACCGAAGAGGGTATGCAGCGGGCTGCCCAGGAGTTCTCCGACAAGGCCACCGAATTCACCGGCCAGCTGCGCGCGGTCAACGGGCAGATGGCCATCCTGATCTCCTCCTGGACCGGCCAGGCGTCGCAGGGATTCAACCAGGCCATGGACAACTGGGAGAACGCCTTCCAGCGGGTGATCAACGAGCTGCTCAACATGCTCGAGGTCATGGGTGTCACCACCAAGGGCTACCAGACGGCCGAGGACGAGGCGTCGAGCGTGGCTAACTCCTTCGGCGCGGCCCTGCCGGGCATCTGAGCCGCACCCCGACCGCCCGATCTCCCGAGAGGACCGACATGTCCAACTACACCTTCGACTTCGTGCAGGCAGACGCCGTACTGACCGACATGAACCGCATCAACGGCCAGATCCAGTCGTCGCTGGAGGGGATGGAGCGCACCGTCGAGGCCAGCCTCGCCCAGTGGACCGGTGCCGCCCAGGAGCAGTACAAGGTCTCGAAGCTGGCCTGGAACCAGGCGGCCGACTCGATGGTCGGCTACCTGGAGCAGGCCCGCCAGACTCTGCTGCAGATCTCCGACAACTACGGCACCACCGAGCAGCGTCACGCCATGATCTGGAACGACGTCCGAGGCGGCTGATCCGCTCGACGGCCGCCGCGGACGCGGCGTGTCGTCCGTCCCCGGCCCGGTGCGCCAGACGACCCGGGCCGCTGGGGTCTGTGCCAACGTTCCGCCGTCGACACCCGAGTGGAGTGAGCTCCTTGGCCCGCATTGACTGGGGATACCCCAACGACAAAGCCATCAGCGCGATGAACGCCTACGGCATGGGCGACGCCGCCATCGGGAAGCCGGAGGGCACCACCCAGGCGGCGCACGACTCCTGGATGGCCTTCTACAACAAGCACCAGAACAACCGCACCGGGGTGAACTACGAGCGGTGGAAGGACGAGGTCCGCGCGGAGCATCCGGAGTGGATCGAGGCTCGCGACTGGTACGACAAGAACATCCTCGACACCGACGGCTGGAAGAACCTCGTCAAGACGTACAAGGACAACATCACCGACCCGTCGAACGTGACGCCGCCCGCGTTCACCGACCAGTCCGACTGGATCGACGACAAGATCTCGACCGGCTCGGGCTTCAAACCGCCGGCGATCAGCCCGACGTTCAGGGGTGACACCGCCTCGACCAGTGGCGTGGCGGTCAACACCGCCGCCCTGAAGTGGTTCGCGGAGGACGTGCTGGGCCGCATCACCGGCGCCGGGAAGATCCTGCTCACCACGGCCGACCAGGTGGGCGCGATCGACCCGCGTCCGGGCGCCTTCGCCCGGGCCGAGGTGCTGCGGCAGGCGATCGTCGGGGCGACGGCCCAGGACGGCGGCGTCAAGGGCGACATGAAGGACATGCTCGTCAACATGAACACCGCCCTGCTCGCGGTGCAGGCCGCCCTGCTGAAGATGGCCGCGGAGTACGAGAACCTCGAAGAGCTCAACGCGCTCACCACCGACAAGCTCAGCGAGATCATGGGCGACTCCTTCAATGGCCTGGAGAACCTGAAGACCTACGGCCAGAAGATCGTCAAGACCGACGGAAACTGACGCGGGCGAACAGGTCTCGCCGCTCGCGAAGAGGGACAGGGCATGGGCAACGGTCTCGGTGACAGCAAGCTCGACGGGTGGAACGATCCCGCGGAGGAGGCGGCCACCTTCCCACCGAAGGTGGTCCCCGTCAGCGACCTGTACGACTACCGGACCTGGGCGAAGGAGACCCGGGGCTGGCGGAAGCTCGAGGCCGCGGTGAACGGCGGCGCCGCGCTGACCACCGAGAGCGGGCGGGACCACGCCGAAACGCTGGTGAGTGTGCGGTCCGTCGTCGAGACCGCGCAGGCCTTCCAGGCGACCCAGGACCTGCTGATCTGGCTCGAACAGACCATCCGTACCGCTGTCACCTCGATGGTCGGCGACGACAAGGCGTGGAAGGGGCCGGCGGCCAACGGGTTCCGCGACAAGATGAACTACTACGCCGACCTGCTCGGCAAGCAGGCAGAGCACCTGGCCGGCGGCGCAATCCCGGACCCCACCACGGCGGCCAACAGCATCAACTCCTCGACCAACCGCAACTCGCTGCCGTCGCAGCTCTACGACGCCGCCAACCATCTGTCCTGGGCCCAGCAGACGATCGCCTACCTGGACCGCGCCTGGGCGTCGATCGCCTCGGACAACGGCGTCGGCAGCGGCAGCGGCCCGGTGCCGATCAGCGGCACCGAGTACGAGAAGCCGATGGCCCAGCAGATGTCCGAGGTCGTCCACACGGTCGCCGAGAAGTACAGGATGACCACCGACAAGGCGGCGACGTCCACGGTCAGCGTGCCCACGCCCAGCATCAACGTGCCGACGGGCCCGCCGATCCCGTCGCCGACCTTCACGACGCCGACGTTCACGACCCCGCCGGGGCTCACCCCGCCGGGCTTCACCACGCCGCACATCGGCGGCATCACCACGCCGGCCGTCAGCGCGCCGCCGAACATCACGGTTCCCACGATCACCCCGCCGAACCTGGCCGGCATCGGTGGCCCGGGTCCCGGCCAGGGGCCGGGAGGAATCACCCCGCCGGCGTTCTCGGGTCCCGGTGAGATCGGTGGCCCCGCGCCCGGCGGCGGGGGCGGTGGCAGCGGGCTGCCCGGCTTCGACGCACCGGGCATCAACGGGCCGGGCGGCGGCTTCCCGGGCGGCGGCGGGGTACCGGGCGGCGGCGGACTACCGGGCGGCTTCGTCCCTGGTGTCGTACCGCCGGGCATCAAGCCGCCGGGCTCGGCTAACCTCGGCGGGGGTGCGGGCGGCGCCGGTTCGGTCAAGCCGCCGTCGTTCTCCGGACCGGGCACCGTGGGCGGACTGAAGCCCGGGGCGGGCGTGGGCGGCATCGGCACCCCCGGCGGCGGGTTCACCGCGCCCGGTGTCCCGGGCTTCGGCCCGCCCGGCGGCGCGAGTCCCGGTGCGGGCGGCAGTCCCGGGCTGCCGGAGAAGCCGGACGCGAACGGGCTGCTCGGCAACAGCGACGACTTCGCCCCCGGTGCCGTCGACGGTGTGGACATCCCTGCCGCTCCCGGTGGCGCCGTGCCCGGTGGCGGCGGCTTCCAGTCGCCGATGATGCCGGGCATGCCCGGCGCGGGCGCTCCCGGTGCCGGTGCCGGTGGCGGCACCGGTGTCCCCGAGGCGCCGGATGCCAAGGGCCTGGTGGAGGGCGACGAGGCGGACTGGCGGTCACCCGGGTTCGACGGCGTGCAGGTTCCCGGCGCACCGGCCGGCGTCTCGGCCGGCGGCGCCGGGCTGGGCGCCGGCATGCCGCCCATGCCCGGCATGCCGGGACCCGCAGGTGGCGCGACGAACCCCGGTGGGACCGAGTCGCCCGACGCCCGGGGACTCGTCAGCGGAGACCCCGAGAACTGGGGACCGGTGGGCGTGGACGCGGGCGTGCCGGACGGGTCGGGCGGCGCGCCGGCCGGTGGCGACGGGCTCGGCGTCGACGGCCCGCAGATCCCCGCCGCGCCCGTGGCTCCGGGCGTCGGCGTCGACTCGCCGGTCACGGCGCCGGCCGGTGCCGCGATGCCGATGATGCCGGGAGCGCCGGGCGCGCCGGGCGCCGGTGCGGGCGCGCCCGCCGGCGTGCCGGACGCGCCGGACGCCTCCGGGCTGATCGAGGCGGACGCCGACGACTGGCGCCCGTCGACCCCCGACGCCGGTGCGCCGCAGGCGCCCACGGGAGCGGGCACGGGCGGCGCCGGACTGGTGGAGCCGGTCCCCGCCGTGCCGTCGAGCACCGGTGTGACGCTCCCGAGCACCGACGTGACGGCACCGGTCGCCGGTGTGCTGCCGCCGATGGCCGGCCCGCCGGGCAGCCACGCGCCCGCCGGCACCACACCACGTACCGCACCAGGGGCGTCCGATCTGATCCGGCCGGACGAGACCGACTGCACCCCGGCCCGGCCGGAGGACTGCGCGCCCGAGGCGGGGGACGGCACCGTGGCCGGTGGCCCGGGCCTGGACGGCTCCGCGCCGGAGGTTCCGGCGGCACCCGGGTCCGGCACCGGCGGTACGCCGGGTGTGCCCGTACCGGAAGTGGTCGTGCCGCCGACGGCGGTGGAGGTGCCGACAGTGGTCGACCTGTCCCCGGCGGTGAACCCACCCGCCCAGACGGCCGCGCCGAACCAGTCCGGGCAGCCGAACCCGCCTGCGCAGTCGAACCAACAGGCGTCGCCGGGCGGCGGCGGTCCGGAGGGGACGCAGCGGAGGACAGCCGTCGTGGCCGACGGTGAGGTGGCGGTCGCGGTCCCCGGCGCGCTCGGCCTGGCCGGTGCCGCCGCCGTCGCCGGAGTCGGTGGTCCGCAGGCGTCCGGCCGCGCGGCGTCCGGCGCGGACCCCGGCGACCCGGCGCGGGCCGGCACGGTCCGGCGTCCCTCCGACCGCGACGACGACCGCGAACCCGGCGCCGGCCGGGAACCCGCCGCCGGTCTGCGCGAGGACGACGCCGTCTGGGGCGGTGACCGCGCCCGGCCGGGGGCCGACGACCACGTGCCGCTGGTCCGCCCGGACGACGACCCGGACGACACGGCGGGCTGGGACGACCTCAGCGACGCGGACTGGCTGACCGGCCCGTCAGCTGACGACGGCAGGGAAGGGTGACCATGTCGGAGACACCGCAGCCCCCGCGCGCCGTGTGGCGGCGTGTGGCGCCCGCGAAGGCGCCCCGGCCGTCCGACGGCACGCTCGACTTCTTCGGCGCCGACCTGGAGAAGATGCCCCGGTGCGGTGAGCCCGGCGTCAGCGACGCCGAGTTCACGGCGTCGCTCGCCGACGAGGAGAAGGCTGCCGCCGCCCGCGCCGAGGCGTTCTGGGCCGAGCAGGAGCGACGCCGCAGGGACGAGGAGGAGCGGGCGAAGAAGGAGAAGAAGCGCCAGGCCGAGGAGGACGACGACGTCAAGGTGGCCGAGCGCTACCGCAACGACCGCTACGCGGTGAAGCTGCTGCGCCAGGAGCGCACCGTCTGGGGCGGCGACGGCGCCGACGCGGGGACGATCGGATGAGTACGGTCACCGTCAAGCGCCCGCCCCGCGCCCCGGGCCCGGAGGCGCCGGAAGGCTCGATCGAGCTCCAGGAGCCGCCGCTGATGGCGGAGGAGGCCCCGCTCGACTTCCGCTCGTTCGCGATGGTCGTGCCGATGGGCCTCGGCATGGGCGCGATGCTCGCCATGTTCGGCCTCTACAACCGCACTCCGATCATGTACGTGATGGGCGGCGCGATGGCCGGCGGCATGCTGCTCATGGGCGTCATGCAGATCGGCCGCGCGGCTGCCGAGCGCAAGCGCAAGATGCGCGGCGAGCGGCGCGACTTCCTCCGCTACATCGGGCAGCTGCGCAAGCAGGCCCGTGAGGCGGCCGACCAGCAGCGCCGGCACGTGCTGTGGAACAACCCGCAGCCGGGCTGGCTGTGGTCGATCGCGATGGGCAGCCGGCTGTGGGAGCGCCGGCCCAGCCACGACGACTTCGGCCGGGTCCGCATCGGTCTCGGCCGGCAGACCGCGATGCTGAAGTTCAACCCGCCGTCGACCAAGCCGATCGAGGACCTCGAACCGCTGTCGTCGATCTCGCTGCGCCGGTTCTCCGAGGCGTACCGGACGGTGTCCGGCATCCCCACCTCGGTCGGCCTGCCGAGCTTCACCAGCGTCGAGTTCGAGGGCGCGATCGACCCGGCGATCGACCTGGCCCGCGCCATGGTGGCGCAGCTCGCCACCTTCCACGCCCCGGACGAGCTGCGGATCGCGGTGCTCGCCGCCGAGGTGCACCGGGGCCCGTGGGAGTGGGTCAAGTGGCTGCCGCACAACGCCCACCCCACCGCGTACGACGCGGCCGGCCCGGTGCGGATGTTCGCCGGCAGCCACGACGCGCTGATGGACATGCTCGGCCCGGAGATCACCGACCGGGGCGACCACGACCGGGCCGTCAAGTCGACCACCACCGAGCCGTTCCTGGTGATCGTCGCGCATCTGGTGGACCTGCCGGACAGCTCCCGCCTGCTCGGCGCGGGCATCCGCAACGTGGTGCTGCTGGACCTGACCGGTGCGATGCCCGGCGGCCCCAAGGTGCTGCGGCTGACGGTCACCGACGACGTCGTGGAGTTCCCGGCCGGCGCGACGACCGGCTCGGCCAAGCGGGACGGCCTGGATCAGACCCGGTGCGAGGCGCTGGCCCGCATCATCGCGCCGAAGCGGACCAGCGGCACGCTGGAGGTCTCCGACGAGCCGCTGGACACCAGCTTCGAGCTGACCACGCTGCTCGGCATCCGCGACGCGATGACCTTCGACGTGCAGGCGCTGTGGCGGACCCGGACGCCGCAGCGCAACCGCCTCATGGTGCCGATCGGCGTCACGGAGGAGGGCGAGGTCATCGAGCTGGACCTGAAGGAGTCCGCGCAGGGCGGCATGGGACCGCACGGCCTGCTCATCGGCGCCACCGGCTCGGGCAAGTCGGAGCTGCTGCGTACCCTCGTCTGCGGCCTCGCCGCGACGCACAGCTCGGAGATCCTCAACCTGGTGCTCGTCGACTTCAAGGGCGGCGCCACCTTCCTCGGCATGGACAAACTGCCGCACACCTCGGCGGTGATCACCAACCTGGCCGACGAGCTGCCGCTCGTCGACCGGATGCAGGACGCGCTCAACGGCGAGATGACCCGGCGGCAGGAGATGCTGCGGGCCAGCGGCTACGCCTCGCTGTTCGACTACGAGAAGGCGCGCGGCAACGGCGCCCAGCTCGTGCCGTTCCCGGTGCTGCTGATCGTCGTGGACGAGTTCAGCGAGCTGCTGTCCAGCAAGAGCGAGTTCATGGACCTGTTCGTGTCCATCGGCCGGCTCGGCCGGTCGCTCGGCGTGCACCTGCTGCTCGCCTCGCAGCGCCTGGACGAGGGGCGGATCAACCGGGTCGAGGGGCACCTGTCGTACCGGCTGGCGCTGCGCACGTTCTCCTCGATGGAGTCGCGGTCGGTGATCGGCGTGGGCGCGGCGTACGAGCTGCCGCCCGAGCCCGGAAACGGCTACCTGAAGGTGGACACCACGAACCTGGTGCGCTTCAAGGCGGCGTACGTCTCCGGCGCGTACACCGGAAGTGGACGCCGCGGCGGCGTCGCGGACGCCGGGGACGAGCCCACCGCGGACGTGGTGCCGTTCACCACCCGGCAGGTCGCGGTGCGCCACGACCCCGGGCCGGAACGCCCGGCCGAGCAGGTCGAGGAGCCCGCCGCCGACGCGAACGGGCCCAGCCTGGTCGAGGTGCTGCTGGACCGGCTCGCCGGCTCGGGCCCGCCGGCCCGCCAGGTCTGGCTGCCGCCGCTGTCCAGCGCGCCCAGCCTGGACTCGCTCATGCCGAGCGTGCTGCCCGACCCGGTACGCGGCATGACCATCGACGACCCGGCCGTCCAGGGTGGGCTGCGGGTTCCGGTGGGTGTGGTGGACCGGCCCGCCGAGCAGCTGCGCGAGCTGCTGGTGGTCGACCTGAACGGCGCGGACGGCCACGTCGGCATCGCGGGCGCCCCGCAGAGCGGCAAGTCGACGCTGCTGCGCAGCCTGATCCTGGCGCTGTCGCTGGCGAACACGCCGCGTGAGGTGCAGTTCTACGGCCTCGACTTCGGCGGCGGCGGCCTCGCCTCGATCGCCGGCCTGCCGCACGTCGGCTCGATCGCCACCCGGATGGAACGCGACCGCGTCGTCCGGACGGTCGAGGAGGTCCTCCAGGTCATGGAGAGGCGCGAGGCCGAGTTCGCGCGGCACGGCCTCGATTCCATGTCCACCTACCTGGCCAAGGTCGCCGAGGGGGTGATCGAGGACGGCTTCGGGCACGTCTTCCTGGTCATCGACGGCTGGTACACGATGAAGCAGGACTTCCAGGAGCTGGAGCAGAAGTTCCAGGAGCTCGCCTCGCGCGGCCTGTCCTTCGGCGTGCACGTGATCGTCACCGCGACCCGCTGGTCGGAGCTGCGTACCTGGATGCGGGACCTGCTCGGCACGAAGCTGGAGCTGCGGCTCGGCGACGCGATGGAGTCCGAGCACGGCTCCCGCAAGGCCGCCACCGTGCCCAACCAGGTCGGCCGCGGCCTCACCGACGGCGCGCTGCACTTCCTGGCCGCGCTGCCCCGGATGGACGGCAGCTCCGAGGTGGGCGACCTGGCCGAGGCGACCAAGTCGGTGGTCGAGGAGATCGGCACGTTCTGGCCCGGCCCGACCGCCCCGCCGGTACGGATGCTCCCGGCGCACCTGATGGTCGAGACGCTGCCGCCGCCCGAGTCCGACTTCAAGTTCGTCATCGGCCAGGACGAGCAGCGTCTCGCCCCGGTCTGGCACGACTTCATGACCACCCCGCACATGCTGGTCCTCGGCGACAGCGAGACCGGCAAGACCAACCTGCTCCGGCTCGTCCTGCGGTCCATCCAGCAGCACTACCCGCCGGAGCGGGCGAAGGTCGTGCTCGGCGACTCGCGCCGCGACCTGGACACCGCGATCGGCGCCGCGTACCAGGTGGGCTTCGCGTTCACCGGCGACAAGATGCACGAGCTGGCCGGCCAGGCGTCGGTGTCGATGAACCGGCGGATGCCCGGGGCCGACGTGTCGTCCGAGCGGATGCGCAGGCGCGACTGGTGGGAGGGGCCGGAGCTGTTCGTCATCGTCGACGACTACGACCTGATGACCAAGAGCACCGGGATGGGCTCGACGCTCGACCCGCTCCTGCCGTTGCTGGCCCAGGGCGCCTACATCGGCCTGCACGTGATCGTCGCGCGGAGCACCTCCGGCGCGATGCGGGCCATGATGGACCCGGTGATCCGGCGGATGTGGGAGCTGGGCACGCCCGCGACGCTCTTCTCCTACCCCAAGGAGGAGGGCAAGTTCCTCGGCGAGGCGAAGCCCCGCCAACTGCCGCCCGGACGCGCCCAGCTCGTCACCCGGCGCGGCGTACGCCTGATGCAGACCGGTTTCGTGTCGGACACGGCCCGATGAGAGAGGCTCGCTGGTGACCGCAGCGCTCAACGACCAACTGTGCCGGATCACGGTGATCGGCCCGGCGCGCCGGGCCGATCTGGCCGTACCGGCCCGGATGCCGGTGGCGAACCTGATGCCGCTGCTGGTGCGGCACACCACCGACCTGGCCCGGGTGCCCGACGGCGAGGTGCCCGACGAGTCGTGGGTGCTGCAACGCCTCGGTCAGGCGCCGTTCGAGCTGTCCGGCACGCCGGAGAGCCTGGACTGGCTGGAGGGCGAGGAACTGCACCTGCGCCCGGCGCAGGACCCGCTGCCCGAACTCGACTTCGACGACCTGGCCGAGGGCGTCGCCACAGTGGTCAACCGGCGGGCCGACAGGTGGCAGCCGGAGTACCGCCGGGTGCTGTTCCTGGTGCTCTCCCTGGTGGCGATGGGCCTGATCGCCGCCGTCCTCGTGGACCGGGGCCCGGTGCTGCCCCAGGTGATCGCCGGCGCGGTGCTCGCGGCCGGGCTGTTCACCGCGGCGATCGTCAGCGCCCGCCAGCAGACCGACGGCGCGTTCCCGCTGCTGTTCGGCGGCGGCGCGGCGTTCTTCGCGGCGGTGGCCGCGTCCAGCGCCGTCGACGGCGACCCGGACGGCGTGGCCTGGACCGCCGCCGCCGGGCTGGCCGCCGCCGTCGCGGTCGTCGGGGTGACCGCGTTCCTGCTGATCGCGCAGCGGACCGTCACACCGGTCATGCCGTTCGCCCCGCTGCTGATCGTCGCGCTGACCGCCGCGATGGTGGTGCTCGTCCTGCTGGCCGGCGACGGTTTCGCGCTCACCGCGCCGCAGGTGTCCGCGGTGGCGGTGTCGGTGATCCTGGTGCTGATCGTGATCGCGCCCCGGGCGGCGGTGAAGCTCGCCCGGCTGCGCGGACCGCAACTGCCGAAGACCGGCGCCGACATGTCGTACGACATCGAGCCGGAGGACTCCGACCTGGTCAAGTCGCGTGCCGACGAGGCGGACACCTACCTGACCGCCTGCATGACCGCGTCCGCGCTGGTCCTGCCGGTGCTGATGCACCACACCATGCGGGCGCCGGGCTGGTCCGGATGGACGCTCGTGCTGGTGACATCGAGTGCAATCCTGTTGCGCTCGCGTACCTTCTTCGGTTTCTGGCAGCGGGTCGCCCTGGTCGCGGCCGGTACCGTCGGCTACCTCATGGTGGCCCTGATGTTCTCCGACAAGCTCGCCCCGACCGGCCGGTACGTCCTGCTCGGCGGGCTCGTCGCCCTTCTGGTGCCGCTGGTGATGGCCGCGCTGCGGCCGTGGCCGCGACGCATGCTGCCGTTCTGGGAGTACACCGCCGGCGGGCTGGACGTCGCCACCGGCCTGGCCGTGCTGCCGGTGCTCGCCCAGGTGCTCGGGCTCTACGCCTGGGCCCGCGGACTCTTCGGGTAGCCGGCCGTGCAGACCCAGCGCGACCACGTCCACGCCCACCAGTTCATGATGGGCCGGTTGAGTTCCGCCCTCGTGCAGGGCGACCCGTCCACGGCGGAGATTCCCGGGCAGCGTGCCGTCACCGGCCTGGCCTTCGGCGTGCTGATCAGCGTCCTGGTCGTGGCCGGGTTCGCCGTCTACGGCTGGATCGTCCCGGGCGGCAGCAAGGCGTACACCCGCAGCGGCGTGATCCTGGTGGAGAAGGAGAGCGGCAACCGGTACGTCTACCTCGACGGCGTGCTGCGCCCGACGCCTAACCTGACCTCGGCCATGCTGATCCAGGGCAGCGGCGCCACCGTGAAGCTGATCTCCAAGGAGTCGATCAAGGACGTTCCGCGCGGACCGTCGATCGGCATCGACGGCGCGCCGCAGTCGGTCGCCACCGGGCAGATGGTCGCCGGCCCGTGGCTGGCCTGCCTGCCCGGCTCGGTCACCGACGAACCCGGCGACCGCCTCGGCCTCAACCTCGACCCGCGCGCCGAGGCCGTCCCGCTGCCGGCCGACCGCTTCGCCGTCGTCCGCGCCGCCGACGGACCCACCTACCTGGTGACCGCCGGCCGCAGGCACCGGGTCGCCGACCCGGCGGTGCTCGTCGCGCTCGGCGCCACCACCACCCGCAAGGTGCCCGCCCCGCAGGACTGGCTCGACTTCCTGCCCGACGGGCCGGACCTGGCCCCGGCCACGATCCCCGGCGCGGGCCGCTCCGGGCGGGTCGGCGATCGGACGTACCCGATCGGCACGCTGTTCCGGCAGCGGCCCGACACCGGCGCGGAACAGCTGCTGGTGCTGCGCCGCGACGGCCTCGCGCCGCTGAGCCGGACCGAGTTCCTGCTCGCCACCGCCACCTCCGGGGAGGAGCCGGTGGAGCTGAGCGCCGCCGACCTCGCCGCGGCCCGGATGTCGGCCGACCGGTCGCTGCTCACCCGGCTGCCCGACCTGACCGGCCTCACCCCGCAGGAACCCGGCCCGTACGCGCTGTGCCTGCGCCAGAGCGCGGTCGACGGAACGCGGTTCGACAGCACCGCCGTGCTCGCCCCGCTGGCCCGCTCCGGTGTCCGCCCCGACGGGCGCGCGACGGTGCTCACCGCGCCCGGCAGCGGCATGGCGGTGCTCCCGGCGCCGGTCGGCACCGGGGCGGCGCAACCCCTGCCCACGTACATCGCGGACGACGGAAAGGCGTACCCGATCGGCGACCAGGACGCGGTACGGGCGCTGAAGCTCGACCGGGTCGTGAACGTTCCCTTCCCGAGAGAACTGCTCGCGCTGGTGCCGCAGGGCCCGGCGCTGAGCATGAGGGCCCTCGCGGCCGCAGAAGTGGGGTAGGTCGATCATGGCAACCCGGTTCCGGGACCTGTTCGGCGGCGGCAAGGACCGCCCCGAGGGCGTCGTCCAGCACACCGTCGGCAACGCACTGGTGGTGCACGCCGAGGACGCCATCAGCCCGGAGGCCCAGTCGCTGGCGCTGTCCATGATCGAGGACGCGGAGAACGACGTGGTCGTGCTCGACCTCGGCGACGGCATGCCGATCAGCGCGTGGGAGTCGATGGCCGGGGTGCTGCCGCGCCGCCGCCGCGGCATCCGGCTCATCGCCTGCGGCCGGCACGGCAACTCCGCCGCGATGGCCGGTCAGTGGCTCTCCGAACGCCTCAACCGCACCGTCATCGCCCCGGACGGCGACCTGGTACGCGGCTCCGCCGGAACGCTGTTCGTCCACTCCGCACCGGGTAGCGGCTGGGTGCGGTTCCGGCCCGGCCGTCCGCCCGCCTGGGACGCCAAGCGCTACCCGACGCCGCGATGGGACCGGGCCGCGATCGACACCCGGCCGTCCAGCGCCACCGCCGAGATCGAGCCGATCCCGGCCGGGGTCTGGATCCACAGCAACCGCGACCCGCAGGTGGTCGACCCGCAACGGCAACGGCTCACCGCGTACGTGCCGTGTCAGGCCGAGACCATGACCGTGCTGCTGGGCTGCCCCGGCACACCGTCGCTGTCGCTCGACGACGTGGTGCGCTTCTGGCGCGGACTCGACGAGGAGAACCGCCAGCGTGTGCGCTTCGTGCAGTTCGGCGAGGTCCGCATCCCCGAGGGCGAGGCGTTCGGCCAGGCGCTCGCCGACCTGCTGAACACCGACGTCACCTGCTACACCGGCGTACCGATCGGCAGCCCGCAGCGGTATGAGATCCGCACCGTGCTGCCGGACGGCGCGTTCGGCTGGGCGCCGTACGCGCTCGAACTTTCCTACACGCCCCGGGCGCACCCCAACTCGCGGGCCCGCCGGCCCGCCGTGCTCAGCCACCGCCCGCCGCTGCCCGGCGCCGAGGAGGTCGCGCCCCGGGTCTACTGGTTCGCACCCGGCGCCGTGGTCGAGGTGGTGCAGGCCGGTCTCTGGGTACGCTCCACCGTCGAGCCGAAGAACGCCGAGCAGGTCCGGTCCGCGATGCTCGACGCGGGCAGCGGCACGTTGGTCTTCGACGACACCGTCCACTCCACCGCCCACCGGATGCGGGAACTGGCACTCGACCTGGCCGCACGGGTCGACGGCATGGCGGGTACGAGCCGCGCGCTGATGCCGGCGTCGGTGCTGGTGCCCGGCGCGAGACCGGCCAGCCGGGCCGAGGTGGTCATCGACCTGGAAGCCGAGACCCGGGCGGTGGGCACGACCGTGCCGGTGCCCGCGTACATGGAGGTCGCCCCGTCCGCGCCTGTCGCACCGTCCGCGGCGGACAGCGTGGTGGTCGCCGTTCCCGCCCCGGTCCCGGCCGTCCCCGCCGATCGGGACCAGCCGGCCGCACCTCCCGCGGTGCCGCTTCCGGCCGCGCCCGCACCGTCGCCGCCGGTCGCGCCGCTCGTCCCGGAACTGCCGGCGCCGCCCGCGGTACCGTTCGTGTCCGCGCTCCCGGATCCGCCCGCGGTACCGCTGCCGGCAGCGCCTCCGGTCGTCTCCGAACTGCCCCCGCCGCCGGTCGTGGCGACGCTGCCGGACCCACCCGCGGTGCCGGTCGTCTCCGAGCTGCCCGCACCGCCCGCGTCGCCGGTCGTGTCCGGGTCACCTGCGCCGAAGCCGGTGCCGATCGCGTCCGAGCTGCCTGAGCCGCCCACGGTGCCGCTCGTGTCCGAGCTGCCGGCCCCACCTGCGGTGCCCCTGCCGACAGCGCCGCCGGTGGCACCCGTCGAGGACGCCGGGCGCGAGACGTACCCCGCGCCCCCCACCATGCCGGCGGGCTTCGGCGAGCCGGCACCGCCGACCATGCCTGCCGGTTTCGGCTCCGCGCTCGCGGCCCCGCCGGTGGCGGCCGGTCCGGCGGCGCCGGTCGCGGCCCCGCCGTCGATGCCGGTCGTCGCGGTCGACCTGCCGTCCGCCGGAGCCGGCCCGTCGCCCGTGACCGCGCCCGCGCGGACCGTCGAACCCGGCGGACCGACCGCACCTACCGGACCGGCCGCACCCGCCGGACACGTCAAGCCGTCGGACGCCCCCGAGTCGTCTTCGGGAAACGCCGAACCGTCGGAGGCCGCCGAACCGTCGGAGGTGGCCGCCGAGGCACGCGTGCAGCCGGTGCCCTCGGCCGGCGCCGGCGCGCTGCTGTCGGAGAAGAAGGGGCTCGCCGACGAGCGCGCCTGGCTGCGCCGCACGCTCAGTCGCGAGTTCGACGTGATGGCCAGCTCGGTGTCCCGGATCATGTCCGAGCACCCGGGCATGCAGGGCTCCGGCGTGTCCACCGAGGACGTGCTCGCCGACACGGTCGCGCTGCGGCTCTACCTGACCGGCCGGGGACCGGGCGTCGACGCCGGTCTGCGCTCCGGCCGCAAGGGACCGCACGTGCCGTTCGCGCGGTGCGTGGTCGCCGGGGTCTCCCGGATGCCGTCGTTCCGGGGCACCACCGTCTACCGGCTGTCGCCGACCGACGGCGAGTGGGCGCTCTACCAGGACCGGCGGCTGGTCACCGACTGGAGCTTCGTCAACGCGCTGACCCAGCCGTGCGCGTCCGAGGACGGCGACACCGACGTGCTGATCTGGTCGATGACCGCCCGCCGGACCAGCCTGCTGGAGCCGGAGGGGGACGAGCACGTCGAGGACCGGGTGCTGTTCCTGCCCGGCACGAACTTCAAGGTGCTGGACCTGCGCCGGCCCTCCGAGGGGGAGCGCGGCGCGGTCCTGCTGCGGGAGATCGGCGCCAACGAGATCGACGACACCGGCCGGGTCGACTCCAACCGGGTGTCGCTGGACGAGCTGGCGCTCACGTCGCTGCGGCGCAGCGTGGACCGCTGGGCTTCGGCCGAGCCCCGGGTACGCATCGGCGCGGCGGCCCGCGGGCGCCTGCGGGTGCTGCCCGGGCTGGACCGGAAGGGATGACGCGGTGAGTCGGCAGGTTCTTGTGGTGGGCGACCGGAAGCCGGGGTCCTATCCGACGATCGGCTCCGCGCTGGCCCGGGCCGAGCCCGGCGCCACCATCGACGTCCACCCCGGCCGGTACGTCGAGAAGCTCGTGGTCGGCGACCGGGTGACGATCAGCGCGGCCCAGCCCGGCACCGTCGAGGTGCACGTGGAGGAGGGCAGCGTCCTCGTCGTCCGCGGTGAGGGCGCCCAGCTGCGCGGCATCACGCTCAGCAGCGCCGACACGACGCTGGCGGCGGTCGACGTGTACGCGGGCGAGGTGGCGCTCGACGACTGCCGGGTCAGCGGCGCCTCCTGGGTGACGCTGCTGGCCCGCATGCAGGGCACCGTCGCGCTGCGCGGCTGCGACGTGACCAGCTCGGCCGGCGCGGGCGTGGTGGTGATGTCGGCCGGGTCGAGCACGATCGAGGACACCGACGTCCACGACGTCGCCACGAGCAGCGTGGTGGCAGGCGAGCAGAGCGCGCTGACGCTGCGCCGGTGCCGCCTGCGGACGGCGGGTGCGAACAGCGTGTGCGTCGGCGGCGACGCCCGGCTCACCATCGAGCAGTGCGAGATCACCGGTGCCGGCAAGCCCGCCCTGGTGGTCGAGCAGCGGGCCTGGGCCCGCATCCGCGGCCTGTCCGTCACCGGCAGCGGCAACGTCGACGTCTTCGTCCGCGGCGAGGCGGACGTGCAGATCAGCGACTCGACGTTCACCGGCGCCGCGGTGCAGTCGGCGCACATCGCCGAGGGCGCGTCGCCGGAGTTCCGGAACTGCACGTTCGGCGGCGCCGGCCACACCGCCGTGCAGGTGCTCGCTGGTGGCCGGCCGACCTTCACCGACTGCACGGTCGAGGACGCGCCGGTGGGCATCGCCGTCAACGGCGGCGCGCCCCGGTTCCTCGGGCTGACCGTGCGGGGCACGCGCGACCACGTCGCCGTGCTCGCCGGTGAGTCGGCTGTCGTGCTCCAGCGGCTGCGCGCCGAGATCACCACCGGCGGCGGGGTGCTGGTCCAGGACGGCGCCTCGCTGGAGGGCACCGACCTGGTGGTGGACGCGGGCGAGGCGACGGCGCTCGCGCTGACCGGGCCGGCGCGGGGCGTCGTCCACGAGGCGCGCCTCACCGGCACCGGCGCGGCCTGCGTCCGGGTGGGGACCGGCGCGGACCTGACGCTGCGCGCGGCCCTGCTGCGCGGTTCCGGCGCGCTGGCCGAGGGCACGCTCCGGCTCGGGGACAGCGAGATCGTCGGCGCGGCCCGCGACGGCCTGCGGGTCACCGGGTCGGCGACCGTCACGCAGACCCGGGTGCGGGAGGCCCGGGCCGACGGGATCGTCTTCGAGGCGGGCTCCCGGGGGTCGGTGAGCGACGGGGAGGTGCTCGGCAGCGGCGCGGCCGGCATCGGCGTGGACACCGTGGAGCCGGTGGCGCTCACCCGGTGCGTGGTGCGCGACAGCGGCGCCGAGGACGTCCGCCGCGCGCCCGGCGCCACAGTGACGACCGAGGCGCTGACGGTGGGCCGCCCGCAGGCCACCCCGGCGCCCGCCGGCCCGCCGGCCGCCGCGCCGGCCCCGGTCGCCGACGACGGGGGTACGGCGGAGGACGGCGCGGACGAGCTGAGCGAGCCGCTTCGCGAGCTGAACGGGCTGATCGGCCTGCGCGGGGTGAAGCAGGAGGTCACCGCGCTGATCAACCTGATCAAGATGTCGCAGGTCCGGCTCCAGATGGGCCTGCCGATGCCGCCGATGAGCCGGCACCTGGTCTTCGCCGGGCCGCCCGGCACCGGTAAGACCACAGTGGCCCGCCTGTACGGCTCGGTGCTCAAGGAACTCGGCATCCTGTCCAAGGGCCACATGGTGGAGGCGGCGCGGGCCGACCTGGTGGGCCAGTACATCGGCTCCACCGCGATTAAGACGACCGAGCTGGTCACCAAGGCGCTCGGGGGCGTGCTCTTCATCGACGAGGCGTACACGCTGTCCAGCGGCTCGGGCGGCTCCGGGCCGGACTTCGGCCAGGAGGCCATCGACGCGCTGATGAAGATGATGGAGGACCACCGCGACGAGCTGGTGGTGATCGTCGCGGGCTACTCCGAGCTGATGGAGCAGTTCCTCGCCTCCAACCCCGGCATGGCGTCGCGGTTCACCCGCACCATCGAGTTCCCCAACTACTCCGTCGAGGAACTCGTCACCATCACCTCGAACCTGGTCAGCAAGCACTACTACGAGCTGACCGACGACGCGGTGGAGGCGCTCACCGCGTACTTCACCCGGGTGCCGAAGAACGCCACGTTCGGCAACGGCCGGGTGGCCCGCAAGCTGTTCGAGGCGCTGATCAACAACCAGGCGTCGCGCCTGGCGACCACGCCGCCCACGAAGGACAACGAGCTCAACCGGCTTACCGCCGCCGACGTCGAACCCGAGCTGGCGCTGCTGGAGGACCTGCCGGTCGAGCAGGGCGAGCAGCCCGACGCGGCGACCGACCCGACCGGTGCGATAAACGCGGCCCGCAGCTGGAAGCGGATCTGCGGCCTGGTCGGCGGGCAGCGGGTCAAGGAGGCGGCCGGGCAGACGCTGTTGCAGCTCTGCGAGGGACGCAACCGCCGACGCGGCCCCGGCCGCACCGGCAACGTGCTGCTCGGCGGCCGGGCCGGCAGCGGCCGCAGCGAGTACGCCCGGCTCTACGCCGCATGCCTGTCGGAGCTGGGCCTGGTGCCGGTCGGCCAGCTCGTGCGGGTGAGCACGAGCCGGGAACTGGCGCCGCAGTGGCCCGGCCAGGCCGGCAGCCTGGTGGACGCGGTCCTCGAGGACGCGGCCGGTGGCGTGCTCCAGCTCGACTACGTCGACGACGCCTCCGGCGTCGCGCCGGAGATCGCCGAGGCACTGGTGGGCCGGATGCGCTCCCGGCTCGGTGATCCGGTGGTGGTGCTGACCGGCGAGGAGGCGGCCCTGGCGAGCCTGCGGGCCGCGGTGCCGGCGGTGAACGAGGTGTTCGGCCAGCAGTGGTCGGTGCCCGAGTTCAGCACCGACGAGCTGGCCGCGATCGTGCTGCGGCACCTGGTGCGGCGGGGCCACGAGGTACCCGACGACGTCCGGGCCGCGCTGACGCAGCTCGCCGGCCGGCTGCCCGAGCGCACCGTCCACGCCGCCCACCAGTTCTCGCTCGCGCTGACCCGGCGCACCGGCTCCCGTACCCTCGCGCTCGCCGACCTGGCCGCGCCCGGCCCGGCGGCCGGCGAGCGGCTCGGCGGCCTGGCCGCCGTCGGCTGACCACCACGACCGTCCCACACAGAAAGGCCCGGCATGCAGCCCGAGTCCAAGCCCGTTCCCCCCTCGTTCCAGGAGTTCATGGAGAACGCTCAGCGCCTGGAGGACCAGATGCGCAACGCGCAGGCGGAGCTGGAGCGGGCGATCGTCACCGGCCGCTCGCAGGACGCCACTGTGGTGGTCATGGCCAGCGGTCTCGGCAAGGTCCAGGCCGTCCGGGTCGACCCGAGGGTGTACGAGCAGCGTGACGCAGCGTCGTTGCAGGCGGCGATCATGGAGGCGATCCAGACCGCAGCCGCGAACGCCGGGAAGCTCGCGACGGAGAAGATGGGCCCCGTCGAAATCAATCTTCACTGACTGAAAAAAGTCTGACCAGCGGCTATGGGCAGATCTTCACGGCTCCGCGCCCTCGGGAAAGAGAGTGTGGAGATTTCCTGAAGGACCCTCCATGAGACTGTCAGCCCCTACTGACAGTGATGGAGATGGCTGTGGAGCAAGTTGCCGTCTTTGTGCACGCGCCCGACCCGCTGACCCACACCGGCCTGACCGCCCACCTCCGGTCGCGCTCCGACATCACGCTGCTGGACAGCGCGGACCGGACGCGGGCGCAGGTCCTCGTCGTCGCCGCCGAGCGGCTCACCACCGACGTGATCGCGATGCTGCGCCTCGCGGCGACCGAGATCGGCGCCCCGGTCGTCCTGATCACCACCGAGGTCAGCGAACAGGAACTCCTCACCGCCGTGGAGTGCCGGGTCGTGGCCGTCCTGCCACGCGCGGCGGTCACCGCCGAACGCCTCGTGCACAGCGTCCGGGCGGCCGCCTCCGGCGGCGGCGTGCTGCCCCCGAACCTGGTGGGCGAACTGCTCAAGCACATCGAACGGCTCCAGCGCGACGTGCTCAACCCCAACGGGCTCAACGCCTCCGGCCTGACCGCGCGCGAGATCGACGTGCTGCGGCTGATGGCCGAGGGCTTCGACACCAACGAGATCGCCGACGAGCTGCGCTACTCCGAACGCACGGTGAAGAACGTCATCTACGGCCTCAACCACCGGCTGAAGCTGCGCAACCGCTCGCACGCGGTGGCCTACGCCCTGCGCTCCGGCATGATCTGAGGTGATCACGCGCCACACCGTCGGCAACGCCCTGGTGCTGCACGCCAGCGAGCGGATCAGCACGGAGGCCCGTACGGTCGCGCTGTCGGTGGACCGTGATCCCGACAACGACATCGTGATCCTGGACCTGCAACACGAGCTGCCGTTCGACATCTGGGACACGGTCGCGACCGAGCTGCGCCGGCAGCGCCTGCGCCGGGGCATCCGGCTGGTGGTGTGCGGCGCCCGCCCGGAGACCGGGGCGCTCGCCGGCCAGTGGCTCTCCGACCGGCTTGGCCGGCCGGTGATCGCCCCGTTCGGGCGGATGATCCCGGGCGCGGCGGGACTGCTGTTCGTGCACGCGACGGATCTCGGCGGCTGGGTCTGCTACCGGCGCGGCCACACGCCGGTCTGGCAGTCGAAGCGCTATCCCGTACCGGCCTGGGACGGCGCCGCCGTCGACCACCTGACGATCAGTTCGACCTGCGCCGCCGAGCCGCTGCCCGGCGGCGTCTGGCTCCGGGAGAGCCGCGACGAGGCCGCCGTCGCCGTACACGGAAGCCACCTCACCTCGACGATGCCGTGCCTGCCGGACGCCATGCCGGTCCTGGTCGGCTGCCCCGGGACGGCGCCGCTGCGCCTGGACGACATCGCCCGGTTCTGGCGCGGCCTGGCGCCCGAGGGGCGCGAGCACGCCCGGTTCGTCCAGTACGGCCCGGTCGCGCTGCCCGACGGTGAGCCGTTCGGGCAGGCGCTGGCCGACCTGCTGCGCTGCCCGGTGCGGGTCTTCACCGGCGTGCCGAGCGGCCGCCCGGACGGCCCGGCCCTGTTCACAGTCGACGCCGACGGGCGGCCCGGCTGGCAGGTCTTCGCCGAGGAACTGGCCTACCGGCCCCGGGAGACCCTCGGGGCGAAGGCGGTGACGCCGCGCATCCTGCGTCACCGTGCGCCGCCGGAACTCGGCGAGCCGGTCGGCCCGCGCGTCTACCAGTACGCCCACGACGCGGTGGTCGAGGTGATCCCGTCCGGCCTCTGGCTGCGCGGCCCGGAGCCACCCCGGCACGCCGACCGGATCCGGGCGGTACCGATGGACCCGAACCGCGTCCGGCTCGTCGTGGACGACCCGGCGCCGGCCGCGGCGGACCGCCACCGGGAACTGGCCGGTGACCTGGCCGCGCGGCTGGATCCGGCGACCCGCAAGCGCGCGGCGGTGCAGCCGTCCTCGCTCGTGGCGCCGGGACGCCCGGGGCTCTCGGCACGCGGGATCGAGGCCGGGACGTACCGGCACACGACGGGTCACGCCGCCGGACTGCCTCCCGCACCGTCGGTGCCGGCGCCCGTCCCGGAGCCGGTGCCCGTCGCCGTGGCGGGCCCGCCCGCGCCGTCGGCGGCCTGTCGGTCTACATGG
>NZ_JALJRJ010000018.1:33540-39136 GCF_024519755.1 Micromonospora sp. Mcm103 | reverse complement strand
CGCTGCCGGCGCGGCCGTTCCCGCAGCCGCCGGTCCCGCCGCACCGCCGGACACGACCCTGCCGGACGGCTCGGGGCTTCCCGGCCCAGGGTCAAAGGCGGCCGGGCTTCACTCGGCGGGGACGAACGTGGCCGGGCCTCACGGGGCCGGGCCGGTCGCGGCCGGGCTGAGCGTCGTCGGGGCGGAGGCGGCCGGGCTCGACGACATCGGGCCGGCCGCGAACGGACCGGATGCGGCGGCGCGGGACGTGGCCGGGCCGGTGCTCGGCGGCGGCGCGGGCTGGGCGACCAGTCCGACGATGACGCTGCCGGTACACCGCCCCGCACCGGCGCCCGTCCGCTTCCAGCGCACCCCCGGCGACGACGCGCGGGGCGTACGCCCCGGCCCGGACCTGGACGAGGAGCGGACCTGGTTCCGGCGGGCGTTCCGCCGGGAGATCGCCGCCGTCGCCGCCGACGTGGCGGACGCGCTCGCCGCGCATCCGGCGCTCGCGGCCGGCGCCGATGCGGTGGAGTACGCGACGGCGGTCCGCCTCTACCTCTCCGCCGCCGGCGACGGCCTCGACCAGGCGCTGCGGTCCGCCGAGCCGGGCGGTCACGTGCCGTTCGCCAGGTGCGTGTCGGCGGGCGTACGCCGGTTGCCGGTGCACCGTGGCGTCGCGTACGCCGGTGCCGAGCTGACCACTGTGGACCTGCGGCGGATCGCGCAGCGCCGGGTGCTCACCGACTGGGGGTTCACCAACGCGCTCGCCGAGCCGCCCGCCGACCTGCCGGGCACGGTCGAGGTGCTGATCTGGTCGGCCACCGCGCGGCGCACGGCGGCGTTCGAGACCGCCGACGGCGTGCCGGCCCGGGTCCTGTTCCTCCCCGGTACCGCGTTCACGGTGCTCCAGGTGCAGGAGCCGGACGCCGGTGTCCCCGCCCGGCTGCTGGTGCGGGAACTGGCGGTGGAGGAGCCGCCGGTGGACGGGCGGGTGCGCTTCGACGCTCTCGCCCTTGCCGCCCTGCGCCAGCACCTGGCGCGCCGCACCGGTCCGGGTACGCCGGTCCCGGCGGCCGCCGCCCGCCGGTTCGTGGGCGTACCGGGGCTGCGCTGAGGCGTTACCGGTCGAGACCGTCGCGCAGGGCGGCGAGCGCCGCCCGCTGCGCCTGCGGCAGCCGGTGTCCCGCCAGGGCCCGGCGTACCAGCTCGCGGGCCGCCTCCGGGGCGCGCCGGGAGAGCTCGGCGCCGTGCGCGACCAGCCAGTCCACCAGCCACTCGTCCACCTCGGGCGGCCCGGCGAGCAGGTGGTCGGCGACCCGGGTGACGGCCCCGCCGTTGTCCGCGAGCGCCTGTGCGGCGTGCCGGTGCAGCGTCGGCCGCAGCGCGGCGGGGATGCTGCCGGCGAGCGCCCGCCGCAGCACCGGTTGCCGGAACGCCAGCTCGCTGCCCGCGTCCACGAGGACGTCGGCGGCGACGGCCTCCTCCAGCTCGGCCATCAGGTCGAACGGCGACCTCCCGGTGACCGCCGCGACCTCGGCGACGGCGAACTCGTCGCCGAGCAGGGCGGCGTAACGCAACGACTCGCGGGCGCCGGGGGAGAGGTGGTCGAGGCTGGCCCGCACGGTGTCCAGCAGCGCGCGCGGCATGTCGTCGGCCCGCGCGTCGACCTCGGCGAGCCCGTCGACGACGCGCACCCCGTCCTCGGCGACGAGGCCGCTGACCAGTTCCCGGGCGTACAGCGGGTTGCCGGCGGTCAGCGGCGCCAGCGACCGCAGCGTGGCGCCGGGCGGCACGCCCACCGTCCGGCCGAAGATCTGCTCGATGTCCGACGGGGGCAGGGGGGTGAGCCGGATCAGGTGCCCGTCGCGGGTGCTCACGCCCCGCCGTACCCGGGCCAGGTCGCGCCGGCCCGGTTCGGGCCGAGCGGTCGCGACGAGCAGCAGCGGCAGCCACCGGGTCAGCGCGGCCAGCCGCTCCCAGGCCAGCAGGCTCGCCTCGTCGGCCCACTGGAGGTGGTCGACGGCCAGCACCAGCGGGCCCGTCGCGGTGAGCCCGCGGACGTGGTCGAGCACCCGGTCGACGGCAGCGGCCGGGTCGTCGTGCGGCGCGTCCTCCAGGCGCAGCGCCCGGCGCATCACGTGCAGCGGGATGCGGCTGCTGAGTTCCTCGGCGCTGCCGCGCGCGATCCGGTGGCCGCGGGCCCGCGCCTCGTGCAGCGCCGCGTCGAGCAGCGCGGACTTGCCGATGCCCGGCTCGCCCTCGATCCACACGATCGCGCTGCGGCCCTCGCCCACCGCGTCCAGGAGGTCGCGCAGCAGCGCCAGCTCGGCGTCGCGTCCGACCAGGCGTCCCCGTCGCGCTACGGGCGGCGCGGCGGGCGCCGCCACCGCTGCCGGTGCCACAGGTACGGGCGGCGCCGGCTCGGCGAGGATGCGGCTCTGCAGTTCGCGCAGGGCCGGGCCGGGCTCGACGCCGAGTTCGTCCACGAGCACCCGGCGCGCCGCGTGGAAGACGTCCAGGGCCTCGGTGCCCCGGCCGGCCCGGTGCAGCGCGCGCATCAGCAGCTCGTGGAACGGCTCGTGCAGGGGATGGTCGCGGACCAGCGCGGTCAGGTCGGCGATCAGCGCGTCGTCGCCGCCGCCGGCCAGTACCAGCCGGGCCCGTCGCTCCGCCGCGCCGATCCGCAGCTCGGCCAGGCGGTGCCGGTCGAGGTCGGCGAAGAGTCCGGTGACGTTCGCGTACGCCTCGCCCCGCCAGAGCGCGAGCGCCTCGTCGAGCAGGGCGACGGCCGGTCCGGGCCGCTCGGCGCCGGCCTGCGCCCCGGCCGCCTCGCACAGCGTCTCGAACCGGTCGGCGTCCAGCGCGCCGGGTTCGAGGCGCAGCGTGTATCCGGCCCGGCCGGAACGCAGCAGCCCACCGGCCGGGCCCAGGGCGCGCCGCAGACCGGAGACGTAGGTGTAGATGTTGCCCGCCGCGGCGCTCGGCGCCGACTCGCCCCACAGCGCCCGGATCAGCTCGGCGCGGGTGACCGGGCGGTTGGCGTTCGCGGCCAGCATCGCGAACAGGGCCCGCCTCCGGGCCGGTCCGAGGTCGATCTCGACCTCACCGTTCCAGGCGCGTACCGGGCCCAGAACGGTGACGCGCAGTCTCCTCACCGCTGCCCGACGACCGCCGGGCCGACGTCCGCCGACGGCCCGTCCGGGCCGGCGATCCGGTTCATCTCGGCGCGCGTCGCGGCGTCCCCGGTGTGCGCCGACACCCAGGTCGCCTCGGCGCCGGCGGGCAGGCCGCAGCGGTGCAGCACCCGGGCCAGTTCCGCGGTGAGCAGCTCGCGGGACGACGCGGACAGGCCGGGCGAGGCGACGGCGTGACGCATCACCGCGATCGCGGGCGCGGGTGCGGTGGCGCCCAGCTGCGCGGCGTGCGCGGTCAGCCAGTCCTGCACCCAGGCGTCGACCGGCACCGGCCCGGCCAGCAGCTGGCCCGCGACCCGGCCGAGGTCGCCGCCGGCCTCGGCGAGCCGCTGGGCGAACTGCCTGTGCATCAGCACCCGCAGCGCGGTCGGGATCGCGCCGCGCAGGACCCGGCGGATGACCGGATGCCGGAACCGCAGGCGGCGCCCGTCCTCGACGAGGATCCCGGCGGCCAGCGCCTCCTCCACCGCGGGTACGAGTTCCGGCGCCGACTTGCCGGTGACCGCGGCCAGGTCGGCCACCAGGTAGTTGTTGCCGAGGAACGCGATCGCCCGCAGCAACTGGCGGGTGTCGTCGGCGAGCGGTTGCAGGTGCCGGGAGACCGCGTCGGTCAGTTCCGGTCCGGGTGTGTCGGCGGTCCGGCCGTCCCGGTCGGCGAGTACGAGATGCCGCAGGTAGTACGGGTTCCCGGCGGCCGCCGCGACGAACGAGCGCACGGTGCCGGGGCCCGGGCCGGGTGGGCGGGACCAGGCGCTTACCAGGTCGGTCGCGGTGTCGTCGTCGAGCGGACCGAGGTCGACGAGCGTGGTGCCGTCGCGGGGCAGCACCCGGCGCAGGAGCCGCACCTCGTATCCGGCCGGGACCGGGCGGGCGGCGGAGACGAGCAGCAGCGGCAGCCGGGTGGTGAGCTTGTGCAGCGCGTGCCAGACCAGCAGCGACATGTCGTCGGCCCACTGGAGGTCGTCCAGGACCAGCAGCAGCGGCCGTTCGGCGCACCGCGCGACCACGAACCGCTGGACCGTGTCGATGACGGTCATGGTCGGTGGTGCCCCGCCGGTGCAGGCGTGCAGCGAGGCGGGCAGGCCGTCCGCGTCGTTGCCCAGGGACAGGCACTCCAGCACGATGCTCAACGGCATCCGGTACGCCAGCTCGTCGCCGACGGCCCAGCCGACCTGGACGCCGAGCGGCGCCGCGCCGCTGAGCCCTTCGGCCAGCAGCGCTGATTTGCCGATGCCCGCCTCACCGCTGATCCACATGCTGCCGCCGCGTCCGCCGGCGAGGCCGGTGACCGCCGCGCGCAGCCGGGCCAGCGCGGCGGAACGGCCCCGGAAACCGTGGTGCCGGGCCGGGACCGGTCCCGGGCCGCGTACCGGGGCCGCGGTGGCGCCGGACAGCTGGTCGTGGATCTGCCGGACGGCGGCGGCGGGTTCGGTGCCCGACTCCTCGACCAGCCGGTCCCGCAGCGTGGCGTAGAGCGCGAGCGCCTCGGCGGTACGCCCCTGCGCGGCCAGCGCCCGCATCGCCACCGCGTACAGGCTCTCCCGGGCCGGGTGGCGGTCGACGAGCGCGAGCAGACGGTCGACGACCTCGGCGCCGCGTCCGAGGCCCAGCATCAGCTCGGCCTGGCGTTCCACAGTGGTCAGGTACAGCTCGCCGAGCCGGATCCGGTGGCCGGCCGCCCGCGGTCCCGGTACGCCGACGAGCGCCTCGTCGCCCCGCCACTCGGCCAGCGCGGCGTCCAGCGCGGCCAGTTCGCCCGTCGTGTCCCCGGCGGCGCGGGGCGCGCGGCTGCGCTCGCGCAACCGCTCGAAGCGGTGCACGTCGACGGCGTCGGCGTCGACGTGCAGCCGGTAGCTGCCGCCCTCGGAGGTGAGCACCCGGCCGGAGGACCACCTGTCGCGGTCCGGTTCGAGCATGCGGCGCAGGGCGGAGACGTACGTGTAGAGGTTGCCGGTCGCGCTGGCCGGCGGATGGTCACCCCAGACGGCGGAGATCAGTTCGTCCCGGGACAGGCCCCGTTCCGGGGTGAGCGCCAGCGCGCTGAAGACGGCCCGGCGCTGGGCCGAGCGCAGTGGCAGTTCCCGCCCGGCGAATGTGATCCGGAGACTGCCCAGCAAGCGGATGTCGAAGCCACTGCACTGTGCCGTCATGCCGTCCTCGTGGTGACCGGATACCTGCCTCGGTGACAACCGTTCGGCGGAACCCTAGCCCAACCATCTACCATGTCAACTTCGTGTGGATGGCCGAAAAGCTTACGGTGCAGGGCTTTCCGGTGCGCGTACCGTTCATCTTCGGCCACCGCCGGTCGCGCTAGCAGGCAGTCTTCGCGAGGCCGGTCCGGACCGTCCACGACGGACCGGGCAGGGGCCGGGCGTGCCGGCGAGACGATACTCACCTCGGCGGGGCCGGCGTACGACGCC
>NZ_JALJRJ010000018.1:0-33530 GCF_024519755.1 Micromonospora sp. Mcm103 | reverse complement strand
CGGGCCCCGCCGAGATGGTTCAGCTACCGGTGCAGGTGGCGGTGGCGCCGCCGCCGGTCCCGGTGCCCTGGAAGCCGAAGGTGGTGCTCTGCCCCGCGCCGAGCCGTCCGTTGTAACTCTGGTTCGCCACGGTGACGGTGCCGCTGGTGCCGCTGGGCACGCCGTTCCACAGCGAGCTGATCGCGGCGCCGCCGGGCAGGGTGAGCGTGACGCGCCAGCCGGTCAGCGCGGTGCTCCCCGCGGTCACCGTCACGCCTGCGACGAACCCGCCGTTCCACTGGTCCTGGACGGCGTAGACGGCGGTGCAGGAGGCCCCGCCCGGCGGCGGGGTGGTGGGCGGCGGTGTGGTCGGCGGCGGCGTGGTGGGCGGCGGGGTCGTGGGCGGGGGAGTGGTGGGCGGCGGGGCGTCGAGCGTCAGGTTCTTCTGCTGGACGCTCCACTGCGTGCGGCACAGACCGCAGTCGGGTCCGACGAAGTTGGCGCCGGCGCTGATGTCGCCCTTCAGGCGCCACTTGAGATAGAGCACCGCGACCCGGCCGAACTCGCCGCCGTTGGGCTGGTCGTACGTGCCGCCGTGCCCGACGTTCAGGTTGCCCATGAAGGCGGGCAGCCCGGACGGCAGCTTGCCCCAGTCGTCCATCGCGTTCGGGTAGGCGATGTCGCTGGGCCCACCGATGAAGTACGCGATCGGCTTGGTCAGGCGCCGCAACTGGTAGTCGTCGGCGTCGTTGAGCAGACCGCTGCTGAAGATGCCGGTGGTGGTGATGCGCGGGTCGTTCGAGACCGCGTACGCCTCGACGCCGCCACAGGAGAACCCGGCCACGGCGATCTTGGTGGTGTCGATCCGGTTGTAGTACTTGCTCCCCGACCGCGAGTTCTCCGCCACCGCCCAGTCGATGGACTGGGTGAGCATCTGCGCGTTCGTGGAGCCGGAGCCGTTCGGTGCGCCGTTGGCGATGGCGAGGAAGCCGTGGGAGGCGATCTCGCGCAGGAAGTTGCCCTGCGACAGCCCGTTCGCCGAGCAGGCACCGTTGCCCCAGACCAGGACGGGAAGGCGCTCGGACGGGAGCGTCTGGGGACGGAAGATGGTGTGGTTGGGCAGGCTCGACGAGGTCTCGTAGTCGGCGGGGTAGGGCCCCGAGCCGCCGATCGCGGCGCCCGCGGGTGTCGCGCCGAGCGCCACGACCACGGAGGCGAGCGGGACGAGGGCGGCCGCCAGCCCCGCGTAGATCTTCGATCTTCTTCTCATGCGTCCTCCAGGGGACGTCGTGACGGCGCTCCCTGGACGGTGGTGGTGGCGGTGTGCCGGCCACGTCGGTGTGGCGCCGCCGCGATGCGTCCCAGCGGAGGGACCGGCGGGAGCTTTGCAGTTACTATCACCGCCGTAACGAAATGTGTCAATGCACGTCGATCGATGTCCGACACTCGAATCGCCGCAGGCCGCGCCGGACGACCTGTTCCGGGGCTGGACGACGCGCGGCACCTTCGTCTCGTACCGGACGCTCTGACCGGCCCCGGTTCGCGGTGCGCCGAGCGCGGCGTGCCGCGGACCCCTCGCGCCACATGTCTTGCATAGCAAGGTATCTTGCGTCGCATGGACGGCGCACGTGAGCGGATCACCACGAACATCCGCAAGGGCGTGCTGGAGTACTGCGTGCTCGCGTTGCTCTCGCGACGCGACATGTACGGCCTGGAACTGGCCGAGTGGCTCGCCGTCCGCGACCTGACCGCGAGCGAGGGCAGCCTCTATCCGCTGCTCGCCCGCATGCGGCAGGCGGGCACGGTGGAGACCCGGTGGGTGGCGCCCGAGCAGGGGCACGCCCGGCGGTACTACACGATCACCGATCAGGGGCGGGCGCACCTGCGGATGTTCGCGGCGGTGTGGCGGGAGATCCAGCCGCACGTGGACGAGCTGATGGCGGAGGAGACATGAGCGACGACGGCCTCCCGGAGGCGGCGGAGACCTATCTGCGGGCCCTCGACGCGGAGTTGTCGGAGATCCCGCCGGACGCGGCACGCGAGATCGTCGCGGACGTCCGCGCGCACATCGCCGACGCGCTCGACAGCGGACGCGACACCGCCGAGATCCTCGCCGGACTCGGCGCACCGGGCGCGGTGGCGGGCCAGGCGCGGGAGGAACTGGGCCTGCCGGTCCAGGACGGCGCGGAGCGGGCCGCCCGGGCGCTGTCAGTGGTCGCGGTGGCCGCCGGTGTGCTGATCGCCGTGTGCGTCAGCTTCCTGCTGCCGTCCGCGGTGCCGGTGGACCCGCTCGGCGCGGACTCCGGCGAGCAGGGCGTCGTCCGGCGGTTCGGCCCCGGCATCGCGCTGCTCACGCTGCTGCCGGCGCTCCTCGTGGCCGCGCCGCTCGTGCTGCAGGGCCGGGCCCGCGGCGCGGCCCGGTTCGCCGGCGCGGCGGCGCTGACGCTGTTCGCCTGCGCGTCCGGCGAGATCGGGCTGTACTACTTCCCGCTCGCGCTGGTGGCCGGGGCGGCGGCGCTCGTGCCGTGGGCGATGCGGCGCGGCGCCGGTGGACGCTGGTGGCGCTACCTGACCGGCGGCGTCGTGGCGATGCCCGGCGTGCTCGTGACCGTCGCGACCGCAGGTGGCTCGGTCGGCGTCGGCTGGGTGGGCGCGGCGCTGTGGATCGCCGGGCCCCTCGTCGTCGGCGCGCTGTGCGCGTACGGCATCCGGGCGGGGTACGCGGTGACCGCCCTGGCCGGCGCGCTCGTCATGATCTCCGCGATGGCCGAGCGCGGCTTCCTGTTCGCCGCGTTCTGGCTGTTCGGCGGGCTGTACCTGGCGATCGGCGCCGGCGCGTACGCCGCGTCGCAGCCGGCCGGCGGCGAACCGGCCGGCACACCCGGTTCACCGGCACCGGCGCGACCCGCGCCCGCCCCCGGCGGCTGACCGGGGGCCGTGGCGCCGGCCGGCTACGCGGCGACCGCCTGCGGGTCGCCCGTGGCGTCGTGGGCGGCCATCGTCTCCTGGCGTGCCGGCTCCTCGCGCAGGATCGCGGCGTGCAGCCACGCATCAGGGATGGCGAAGCCGTCGACCAGCGTGCGCATGTACGGGCGCAGCTCCTTGAGCAGCCCGTTCACCACGCCGGTGATCGCCTTCGACCGGGCCGGGGTGAGCCGGCCGTGCTCCAGCAGCCAGCCCTTGTTCGCCTCGATGACGCTCAGCGCGTACAGGTCGCACACCCGGGACAGCAGCTCCTTGACCGCCGGGTCGGCTGTCGCGTCGATGCCGGCCACGAACGCCTCCAGGGTCACCCGGTCGACGTGCGCGGCGGCGACGGCGAGGACGTGGTCCTGCACGTCGTTGAAGATGTCGAACGGACGGTCCTTCTTGGTGGAGGCGCCACCGCGCAGGCGGCGGACCGCGCTGTCCAGCAGGTGCTCCTCGCGGTCCTCGAACACCTTGAGCTGCCAGCCCCGGTCGGTGACGGCGACCTCGTCGTCCCGGCCCGGCACCGCGCCGACCAGCCGCGCGATGAGCGCCCGCGCGGCGGTGCGCTCCAGCACCATCTCGCGTACCTGTTCGGCCACGAACGAGGCGCGCCCCCAGCCGTCCAGCGAGCCGAACTCGTCCCGGTAGCCGGTCAGCATGCCCTTGGCGACCAGTTGGAGCAGGACCGTGTTGTCGCCCTCGAACGTGGTGAACACGTCGGTGTCGGCCTTGAGGCTGGGCAGCCGGTTCTCCGACAGGTAGCCGGCCCCGCCGCACGCCTCCCGGCACATCTGGATGGTGCGTGTGGCGTGCCAGGTCTGCGCCGCCTTGAGTCCGGCGGCCCGGGACTCCAGCTCCCGCTGCCGGTGCTCGTCGACCGGCCCGTCGCCGCCCTGGATCTCGTCGAGCGCGGCGACCAGCTCGGTCTGGGCGAAGTGCAGCGCGTACGTGGTGGCCAGCGCGGGCAGCAGCTTGCGCTGGTGGGCCAGGTAGTCGTTGAGCAGCACCTCGCGGTCGCCCTCGGCGTCGCTGAACTGGCGGCGGATGTCGCCGTAGCGCACCGCGATGGCCAGCGCCGCCTTGGTGGCCGCCGACGCGGCGCCGCCCACGCTGACCCGGCCCCGCACCAGCGTGCCGAGCATGGTGAAGAACCGGCGGGAGTCGTTCTCGATCGGGCTGGAGTACGTCCCGTCCTCGGCCACCTGCGCGTACCGGTCCAGCAGCATGTCCCGCGGTACGCGTACATGGTCGAAGCTGAGCCGCCCGTTGTCCACGCCGAGCAGGCCGGCCTTGGGCCCGGCGTCGCCGATGGTCACGCCGGGCATCGGGTTGCCGTGCTCGTCGCGGATCGGCACCAGCCACGCGTGCACCCCGTGGCGGCGCCCGTCGCTGATGAGCTGGGCGAAGACCACGGCCATCCGCCCGTCCCGGGCCGCGTTGCCGATGTAGTCCTTGCGGGCCGCCTCGTGCGGCGTGTGCAGGTCGAAGGTTTGCGTCCGCGGGTCGTACACGCAGGTGGTGCGTAGCTGCTGCACGTCCGAGCCGTGGCCGGTCTCGGTCATCGCGAAGCAGCCGAAGATCCGTCCGGAGACGATGTCCCGCAGGTAGGCGTCGTGGTGCCGCTTGGTGCCGAGCGCGGCGACCGCGCCGCCGAACAGGCCCCACTGCACGCCGGCCTTCACCATGAGTGACAGGTCGACCTGCGCGAGCATCTCGGTGGCGACGATCGAGGCGCCGACGTCGGACCGGCCGCCGTACTCGGGCGGGAAGCCCGCGGCGATGCCCAGCTCGACCGGGAGTTCGCCGAGCAGCCGGGTGATCCGCTCGCGCGCCTGGTCGCCGGTCTCGCCGTAGACCGGCAGGAACCGTTCGTCGAGATGTTCGCGGTGAGCCCGGCGGACCTCGGCCCACGGTCCGTCGAGCGTCTCCTGAAGGCGGGCGATGTCGATGCGGCCGGACGCGTGATCGAGCATGGTCGCTCCTCGGGGCAGCGGACATATGGGTGCACTCTCGGCCTGATCAACATTACCGGCGGTCACCGGGCCCCGCTGGCGGAGACCGTGGTGAGCCGTGCCACCCGACTCGGTCACCGCGAGGGCTGAGGTTAGGCTGTCCTCACTTCGAGCCTTGGAGGCCTCCCCTCGTGTCCCCGCAACCCGCCGGCGGCGCCGTCACGGCCCGGTACGTGCTGCGTCAGGCGTTGCGCCGGCAGCGACGGCCGGTGCTGATCGGCGTGACGCTGCTCGGCCTGCACCAGGTCGCCGAGGCGCTCGTGCCGGTGGCGATCGGCGTCATCATCGACCGCGCCGTGGTGACCGGCGACCCGTGGGCGCTCGCGTACTCGGTCGCCGGCCTCGCCGCCCTGTTCGCCGTGCTCGCGTTCGCCTACCGCAACGGCGCCCGCCAGGCGTTCGCCGCCGTCGAACGGGAGGCGCACCTGCTCCGGGTGGAGATCGCCGAGCGCGCGCTCGACCCGCGCGGGCACCGCTCCGGCCTGCGCGACGGTGAACTGCTCTCGGTCGCCGCCTCCGACGCCGAACTCTCCGCGTACGTGGTGCGGGTCGCCGGGTTCGGCGTCGCCGCGGTGACCGCGCTGACCGTCGCGGCGACCGCGCTGCTGGTCATCGACGTCCCGCTCGGGCTCGGCGTGCTCGTCGGCGTACCGGTGCTGGTCCTGGTGCTGCAACGGATGGCGCCGCTGCTGTCCCGGCGCAGCAGCTCCCAGCAGGAGGCCCTCGCCGAGACCACCGCGCTCGCCGTTGACCTCGTCTCCGGCCTGCGCGTGCTGCGCGGCATCGGCGCCCAGCACCACGCCGCCGGCCGGTACGCCGCCGCCAGCCGCAACGCGCTCGCCGTGACGCTGCGCGCCGCAAACACCAAGGGACTGCACCTCGGGCTCACCACCGCCGCCAACGGCCTGTTCCTCGCCGCGGTCGCCGGTGTCGCCGGCTGGCTCGCCCTGCGCGGCCGGCTCACCATCGGCGAGCTCGTCACAGTGGTCGGCCTCGCGCAGTTCGTCGCCGAGCCGGTGCAGACCATGGGCTGGTGCGTGCAACTGTTCGCGATGGCCCGCGCCTCCGCCGCCCGGGTGGCGCGCGTGCTCGGCGCCGAGCCGCTCACCCGGCCCGGCGACGCGCCCGCCCCGGCACACCCGGACGGGCCCCGGCTCGCCCTCGACGACGTCGGGCACGCCGGACTGGACGGGGTGAACCTGCGCGTCGGCCCCGGCGAGGTGGTCGGTGTGCTCGCGTACGACCCGGCCGACGCCGAGGCGCTGGTGGCGCTGCTGTCCGGGCGGGTGCCGCCGGACGCGCGCCGGGGCACCGTGCGTGTCGACGGCGTGCCCGCCGACGACCTGCACGTCGACGCGCTGCGCGGCACCGTGCTCGTCGAACCGCACGACGTGACGCTCTTCGAGGGCACCGTGGCGGCGAACCTCGCCGCCGGCGCCCGTACCGATCAGGCACGGCTGCACGCCGCCGTCCGGGCGGCGGCCGCCCAGGACGTGGTGGACGGGCACCCCGGCGGCCTCGACCACCGGCTCGTCGAGCGGGGCGCGAACCTCTCCGGTGGACAGCGCCAGCGGCTCGGACTGGCCCGGGCGCTGCACGCCGACCCGCCCGTGCTGGTGCTGCACGACCCCACCACCGCCGTCGACGCGGCCACCGAGGCGCAGCTCGCCGACGGGCTGGCCGAAGCGCGCCGGGCGGCGCCCCGGGGCACGCTGCTGATCACCAGCAGCCCGGCCCTGCTGCGCATCACCGACCGGGTGGTGGTGATCGCCGACGGCCGGGTCGCCGCCGAGGGACCACATGAGCGCCTGCTCGCCGAGGACCCCCGCTACCGCGAGGAGACGCTGCGGTGACCGCCGAACCGCGTACCCCCGGCCGGACGTTGCTGCCCGTCGCGTCCGCCCGCCAGACCTGGACCACGCTCGTCGCCCGGTTCCGCGACCGGCCCGGCCTCAGCGCCGCCGCGGCGACGGTGCTCGTCGCCGCCGCCACCGGTGGCCTGGTCGCACCCTGGGTGCTCGGCCGCCTGGTCGACGACGTCATCGCCGACGCCCCGGCCTCCCGGATCGCCGGCCGGGTGGCGGTGATCGCCGCCGCCGCCGTGCTCACCGGCCTGCTCACCGCGCTCGGTGCCGCGCTCGCGTCCCGGCTCGGCGAGACGGTGCTGGCCCGGCTGCGTGAGCGCGTCCTCGACCGGGCGCTGCACCTGCCGTCCGCGACGCTGGAGCGGGCCGGCACCGGCGACCTGCTGGCCCGCGTCGGCGACGACGTGGCGGTGGTGACGAACGTGATCGCGGTGAGCGGCCCGGCGTTCGTCGGCGCGCTGCTGTCCGTCGTGCTCACCGTGTTCGGGCTGGTCGCGCTGGACTGGCGGCTCGGCCTCGCCGGGCTGGTCGCCGCGCCCGCGTACGCGCTGGCGCTGCGCTGGTACCTGCGGCGCTCCGCGCCGTACTACGCCCGGGAGCGGGTCGCCACCGGCGAGCGGACGCAGGCGATGGCCGGTGCGCTGCGCGGCGCGGCGACGGTGCGCGCGTACCGGACCGAGGACGCGCACGTGGCAGCGATCGCCGAGCGTTCCGGCCTGGCCCGCGACCTGTCGCTGGAGATCTTCAACCTGCACACCCGCTTCGGGCTGCGGATCAACAGATCCGAGTTCCTCGGCCTGGCCGCGGTGCTCGTCGCCGGTTTCTTCCTGGTCCGCGACGACCTGGTCACCGTCGGCGCGGCGACCACCGCCGCGCTCTACTTCCACCGGCTGTTCAACCCGATCGGCCTGCTGCTGATGGAGTCCGACTCGGTGCTGCAGGCCGGCGCGAGCCTCGCCCGGCTGGTCGGCGTGGCGAACCTGCCCGACACCGGCCCGGCCACCGCGTCCGGCCCGGCCGCCCCGCCCGCCGGCCCGCGCGGCCCGGCCGCGCTGGACGTCACGGTGCGCCGGCACCACTACGACGACGGGCCGCTGGTGCTCGCCGACGTCGAGCTGCGCCTGGCGCCGGGGGAGCGGGTCGCGCTCGTCGGCGCCAGCGGCGCCGGCAAGAGCACGCTCGCCGGCATCGCCGCCGGGATCATCGCGCCCACCGACGGATCGGTACGCCTCGACGGCGCGCCGCTGACCGGGACGGGCGAGGCCACCTCCCGGCGGGACGTGGCACTGGTCAGCCAGGAGGTGCACGTCTTCGCCGGCCCGCTGGCCGAGGACCTGCGCCTGGCCGCCCCGGAGGCGACCGACGCCGAGCTGCTCGACGCGCTGGAGCGGGTCGGCGCCACTACCTGGCTGCGTGCCCTGCCGGACGGGCTGGCGACGCCGGTCGGCGAGGGCGGCCACCGGCTCACCGCCGCCCAGGCCCAGCAGGTCGCCCTGGCCCGGCTGGTGCTCACCGCGCCCGCCGTCGCCGTGCTCGACGAGGCGACCGCCGAGGCGGGCAGCGCCGGGGCCCGCGACCTGGACCGGGCGGCCCTCGCGGCCACGCAGGGGCGGACCACGCTGATCGTGGCGCACCGGCTCAGCCAGGCGGTGAGCGCGGACCGGATCGTGGTGCTCGACCACGGCCGGATCGTGGAGCAGGGCACGCACGAGGAACTGCTCGCGGCCGACGGCCGGTACGGCCATCTCTGGCGTTCCTGGCGCGTCCCGGTATGATCACCGCCCGCTCCACCGCCCAGGCGAGGTGACCATGACCGACCTGCCGACCCGCTTCGTGCTGTTCCCGGGGCGGCACCACCTGCTGACCCGGTTCCAGGCCGACTACCTGAGCCGGCTCGCCGGCGACGAGGCCACTGTGGTCTGGGCGGTGACGTCGGCCAACCACGAGAACACCAGGCGCAACCCGGTCGCGTACCACAGGCGGGAGGCCGCGATCGAGCGGTTCAGCGTGCTGACCGGGTTGCGCTCGCTGGCCGTGCCGATCTTCGACACCGCGTACACCGACGCGTTCGCCGAGGTCACGCTCAAGAGCATCGCGGTGGCCACCGGACTCGAACTCACCCCCGCCGACACGGTGGTGGCCTGCTCCACGCCGGAGGTCGCCAAGCTGTACGAGCGGCTCGGCTTCGCGATCGCGCTGGTCGAGGCCGACCCGGACCTGCCCGAGACCCCGGAACGGCCGTGGGACGTGCTGCTGCGCCTGGCCGCCGGCGACGAGAGATGGCGGACGCTCACCCACCCGGCGACGATCGACGTGTTCGAGCGCTACCGCCTGGTCGAGGCGATCCGGTCGGTGGTGAACGACCCGCTCGTCGGCGACGAGGGCGGCCTCACCGTCACCCGCGACTACCGCACCTACGTCGAGGCGTTCGCCTCGGCCGCCGAACGCAAGTGGGACTCGGTGCGCCGGTACGTGCAGCCCGGCCGCATCGTGGACATCGGCTGCGGCGCGGGCGCCGTCCTGGAACTGGCCGACCGGGAGGCCACGCTGCGGGAGAGCGACCTGATCGGCGTGGAGGTGGCCCGTCACCTCTACCAGGAGTGCCTGCACAAGAAGGCGCAGGGCGTGTTCCGCAACGCCAACGTCTACTTCTTCCACCGCAACGTCCTCGGCGGCGCGGTGTTCAAGGACCGCTCGGTGGACACCACGCTCACCTTCGCGCTGACCCACGAGATCTGGTCGTACGGGCGGCAGCGGGAGTCGCTGCTCCAGTTCGCCCGCCGCATCCACGACCACACGGTGCCGGGCGGCGTCTGGATCAACAGTGACGTGTGCGGGCCGGACGAGCCGGAGCGGCCGGTGATCCTGCGACTGACCGGCGACGACGGCGACAACCCGGCCTCGCCCCGCCGTGACCTGGCCGACCTGTCCTCGGCCGAGGTCCGGCGGTACGTCTCCGGACTGTCGACGCGGGCCCGGCTGGACCAGTTCGCCGTGGACTTCGCGTTCGGCTTCGCGTACGAACCACTGGCCGACGGCGCGGTCCGTCTCGGCCTGGGCGCGGCGATGGACTACCTGACCCGCAAGGACTACACCGACAACTGGCTGTCGGAGACCAAGGAGCAGTTCTGCGGCCTGAGCTTCGCCGACTGGTCGGAGCTGCTCACCGAGGCCGGTTTCGAGATCGGCCCCGCCTCGGCGCCGGTCCGCAACGACTGGGTGATCGACAACCGGATCGCGCCCGTCGCGTCCCTGACCGACCTGGACGGCCGGCCGCTGGACTGGCCGACCACCCACGTCCTCACCGTCGCCCACCGCCGGCGCAACGCCTGACCCGTGGGGCGCCCGCCGGACCGGCGGGCGCCCCACGGGTGCGGGTCAGTGGCTCAGCGCGATCCGTACCGCCAGGACGATCAGGATCAGCCCGGTCAGCCGCTCGATCACCAGCAGCACCGACGGCCGGGTCAGCCACGGTTGCAACCGGTCGATGAGCAGGATGTAGCAGGCCCACCAGAGCACCGCGAGGCCGATGAACGTGGCGGCCAGCACCGCCGTGCGGGCCGCCGCGCCGTCGCCGGGCTTGACGAACTGCGGCACGAACGAGACGTAGAAGACGACCACCTTGACGTTCAGCAGCTGGCTGGTGACGCCCATGACGAACGAGCGCCGGGCCACGTGCGGCTCGTCGGCGGCCACCGTCTCCGGCGCGGCGGCCGGGCCGGTGTCCGCGTCCGGCCCGGAGCCGCCTACGCCCACCGGGACCGGCTGCGTGGCCGGTGCCGTCGCCCGTCGCGGCCGGGTGGCCCAGAGGATGGTGCCGCCCAGGTAGAGCAGGTACAGCGCACCGGCGACGCGCAGCACCGTGTAGAGCGTCGGCGACGACACCAGCAGGGCGGACAGGCCGGCCGTGGCGAGCGAGGCGTGCACCAGCGCGGCGGCGAACAGCCCGGCCAGCACCACGAACCCGGCCCGCCGCCCGTACCGCACGGTCTGCCGGGTGACCAGGGCGAAGTCGACGCCCGGCACGATGATGATGAGCAGGCTCGCCGCGACGAAGCTGACGATCTGGATGTCAGACACGCTGCTCCTCCCTCGCCTCGGCGCGGGCCGGGACGGCCTCCTCGATCACCGAGACGCCGCTGTCGCGGCGCGGCCCGTGCCGGCGCCACTGCTCGCGCAGCCGGATCCGGCCGTCCGGCAGCCGCTCGGGCCGCGACTCGCACTCGCCGACGACGATGCTGCCGTCGGTGAGCACCTCCACGTACGCGAATCGCACCACGCCCTGCGCGTCGCAGGTGCCGGCGAGCCGGCCGTGCCGTACCGGGCCGCCGGAGATCTCCGCCCAGACCAGGTCGCCGCGCTGGTGGTAGTGCCCCCGCAGCGGGTCGGCGTCACCGGCGTGGTCGACGGAGACGAAGACCCGGTCGTCGTAGTCGAACGACGTCATCGCGTTCACGCCCATCGGGTGCTCAGGTAGTCGTCGCGGAACCGGCAGACCGTGCGGCCGGCGATCGAGTTGAGGATCATCGCGCTGCGGATCGGCAGGATGCTCAGGTTGGAGTCGACGAGCCCCTGCACGTACCGCCCCCGGTTCAGCACGAAGATCTTGTGGTCGTCGGCGTGCTTCCACCGGATCGAGTAGTCCGACTCGATGACCGGCTCACCGCGCTCGTCCAGGTCGATCAGCGCGGTCAGCTCCGGGTCGAAGGGCAGCGGCGCCTGCCGGCGTCCCGCCGCGACGACGAGGTTCACCGCCCGGTGCCGTTCCTCGCCGCTGCCGGCGGTCAGGCACTCCAGCTCGACCTCCCCGTCGAGCTGCCGGGCGCCGGTCACGGTACGGCTCGGCATGATCGTCACCGGGAACCGGCCGGTACGCAGCCGCTCCTCGTAGTTGTGCTGGTAGATGCCGCGCAACGTGCCCGGGGAGATCCCGTCGCTGGTCAGGATCTGACCGGAGACGAGACGTTCCCGCACGTCCCGGGACAGGTTGAGGAACGCCTCCTGGTAGGCGGGCCGGTACAGGTCGTTCGCCGACGGGGAGTCCTCCAGCGGGGCGAACCACGACCGCCGTCCGATCCACCTGATGTCGCGGCACCCGCGGGCGAGCAGCGCCGCGACGCACTCCGCGCTGGTCTGGCCGCTGCCGATCACGATCCACGGCAGGTCCGGTTCGTCCGGCACCGTGGCGAGGCGCTGGTGCAGCTCGTCGGCGACGAACAGGTGCCGCGGGTCGAGGGCGTCCAGGAACTCCGGTACGAAGGGGACGGTTCCGCTGCCGAGCACCAGGTGCCGGGAGCGGGCGACCTCCGCACCGCCGCTGCGGCTGACCAGCGCGCCGTCGAACTCGACCCGGTCGACGCGGGTGCCGTACGTGATGCGCGGCAGCCGGCCCGCCGCCCACACCAGGTACTGCTGGTACTCGATCCGGGGGATGGTGTCGAACCCGGCGCCCAGCAGGGCGTACACCCGGCCGGTGGTGACCAGGTAGTTGAGGAACGACAGCGGGTGGGTCGGGTCGTAGAGCGAGACCAGGTCCTTGACCCAGCCGGTCTGCATGCGGACGCCGCTGTGCAGCATCCCGTCGTGCCAGCCCGGCCGGTCGCGGGCCTCGAACAGCGCGATGTCGTGCGGCGCGAGGGTGTCGTACATCGCCGCGAGGCTCAGGTTCGCCGGCCCGGCGCCGATTCCCACTGTGTGAAAGGTCTGCGTCATCAGTCTTCCTCTGTCTGGCCGTGGGGGACAGGGATAGCGGTTCGGGTGTTCAGCAGGGCGGTGGCGGCGAGCCGGCTGGCGGCCAGGACGGTCTTGGCGGCGCCGCCGCTGCCGCCGGTGAAGGTGTGCACCGCGCCGGACACGTGGCGCAGGGCCAGACCGGCGGGTTCGCTGTAGCAGTCGGCGGCGCTCACCGGCGGGCCGGCCGGTCGCGGGTCCAGGCCGGGCAGCCGCCGCGCCGCCACGGTCAGGACCCGTGCCGCCAGCGCGGCGTCCGGCTCCGGGGCCGGTGGGTCGACGTCCCACCTGTCGCTCGGCAGACCGAGCAGCACCCGCCCCGGACCGGCAGGCCGGCCGTAGAGGCCGCTGGACTCGTCCACGAAGCACGGCAGCTCGGCGCGGCCGGTGACGTGGTGGGCGTACTGGATGTGCTTGGTGCGCAGCGAGGCCGGCAACCCGGCGGCGCGCAGCAGGCGCGGCGTCCAGGCCCCGGCGGCCACGACGACGAGGTCGCCGGTGAGCCGGCGGCCGTCGACCAGCTCGACCACGCGGTCGTCGAGGCGGGCCACCGGTGTGCTCTCGGTTCGGCCGAGGCCACGCAGGACGGTCCGGCGCAGCCGGTCCGGGTCGAGGTAGCCGGCCCGGTCCTCCCAGATCCCCACCGTGCCGTCCGGGAGTCCGGCGAAGCCGAACCGGTCGGCGACCTCGTCCCGGGTGAGCACCTCGGCGCCGTCCACGCCGGCCGCCGCCCCGGCGTCGAGCAGGTAGAGCGAGCCGGTCCGCCGCCACCCGGCCGCTCTCGCGAGCGACGGATCGGCCAGCAGTTCGGCGAGGCTCGCGGCGGCGAGGGACCGGCCTGCCGGATCGGGCTCGAAGGCCCGCACCAGCCCGCCGGACGCGGCCGTCGCGTCGGCGGGCCGCCCGTCCGGACCACAGTCGTGCGGACCGATCAGGACCGCGTCGGCGCCCGCGTCCCGCAGCCGCCGGGCGAGCAGGACGCCGCTGACGCCCGCGCCGACGACGAGCACGCGCGGCTCACCCATCCGAACCCGCCGGTTCCGCGCCGCCGACGACGCCGAGCAGGCGGGCCGCCCGCTCCGGCCGACCGGGGTACGCGGCCAGCGCCGCCCGGACCGCGGTGGCCGGATCGAAGTGCCCCGGCCGCAGCGCCTGCTCACCGCGCGTCAGTTCGGTGTCGGCGAGCACGCCGTCCAGCCCGGCGGTGGTGCCGGCGAGGGTCGCGGCGTACCGGCCGGCGAACGCCTCGTACGCCTCCGGCCGGAAGTCCGACTCGTAGCTGTCCGGCCGGTCCCAGCTCAGGAACGCCCGGACCACCGCCGGGTCCTCGGTGGACAGGAACTCGTGCGCCCAGATCGCGTGCTCGCGGCTGGTGGAGAACTTCGCGCCGGTGAGCCGGTAGAACTCGTTCACGACCAGCCCGGTCGGCCGGTCGGGCAGCCCGGCGGCCAGGTGCAGGGCCGGGATGAGCAGCGCGTAGTAGAAGGCGTTGTCGACCCCGAGGAAGATCCACTGCTCGTCCACGTCCCGCCACGCGTCCAGGTACCCGGCCAGCGTGTCCGCGCCCGGCCGCAGATGGCGGGCGGGCAGCACCAGGTTGGCCACTGCCATCTCGGCCCAGACGTCGATGCGCAGGCCGTCGTCCCACTCGATGCCCCAGTCCGTCGGGTACGCCAGCGGCACCTCCGGCAGCCCGCCGTCGAGGTACGACGCGACGAGGCGCCGCAGCCGGGGCGGCAGCACCGCGCGGGACCAGAACTCGGCCAGCCGCTCCCGGTGCTCGTCGAGCCGCAGCACCGGGACCGTGTGGGTGACCGGTTCGGGTGCCGCGTCGCAGCAGGTCGACCGCGCGCCGACGAGGTTCGCGGCGGTGCAGAAGCCACCGCACCCCTCGCAGGTGCCGCCGTTCGCGCCGGCGCCGCAGGCCGGGCAGCGCCCGGCGACCCGGACGTGGTGCAGGGTCCGGCGGCACGTCGCGCAGGCGCGCAGCGACACCGGGGCGACCTCCACCACCTTCGCCTCCACCAGTTCGGTGAGCAGGCGCGCCACCGCCCGGCGGTAGCTGGCGTCGGCCAGCGGGTCGGCCATGACGTCGTACCGGATGCGCGCGGCGCGCAGCGCGGCGTGGATCGACGAGCCGTAGCGGGCGACGGTGTCCGCGGGCGTCTCGCCCCGCGACTCCGCCCGGGCGAGTACGTAGTTCTGGTGCGCGTCCAGGCCGCACTGGGTCACCACCCGCCGGCCGGAGGCACGCAGCGCGCGGGCCGCGATGTCCCCGGCGACGTACGGGCCGCTGAGGTGCCCGAGGTGCAGCGGCCCGTTCGGCGTCGGTGGTGGCGTCACCACCAGCACCGAGCCGGTGGCGGCGTCAGTCACGGCCGGTCCCGGCGTCCGCACCGGCCTGCGCCGAGTCGCCGGGCCGGGGCATCCAGTAGATGCTGAGGATGGTGAGCGGCTGCTCCGGCGAGGGGTTGTGGATGACGTGGCTCTGCTCGGGTTCGAGCAGGATCACGCCGCCGGTCGGCACCTCGACCTTCTCGCCGCCCGCCTCGTAGATGGCCGTGCCGCGGGTCACCACGGCGAACTCGACCTCCGGGTGGATGTCCTCGCTGCTGCTGCCACCGGGCGGGATCACGCACCACATGGCGTCGAACGGCAACGGGCCGAGATCGCGGTACTGCGTCCAGCGGCCGATCCGGATGCCGTACTCGTCGGTGAGTTCGGCGGTGTCGCTGACGTACCTTCGCATGTTCGTCCTCCTGGTCGGCGCGCTGCCCTCCGGGCCCGCGCCGGACGGATCTGAGGTTTGCGGAGAGTGACCGGAAGTGCTGCTTCTGCGACGCTGCACCGATGCCGGGAAGGGCCCGTCTCGTCGACCGTCGATTCGACTCCGGTCGATAGCGTCGGACCCACTGTGGACTTAACCTCGTCTGGCCAACAGGAGCTTCACCGGCAGATCACCGGCAATGTCGCCGCTGACTGCCCGCTCAGTGGCCGCGGCTTCGGTGGTCCACCGTCATGAATCCACCAGAACCGGTACGGAGACGACGCTGTGATCGGCTACATGGATACTTTGGGTCATGAGATCGCTACCGCACGGCGAATGGCCAACCTGACCCAGGAGGAGTTGGCCGCCCGCACCGGACTGAGCGTCCGGAGCATCCGCAACCTGGAGTCGTCGCGGGTGACCCGTCCGCGGCCCGCGACCGTCCGGCTGCTCCGCGACGTCCTCGGCCTGCCCGCCCGCCCGGCGGCCGCGGCCCGGATCCGCCCCATGCAGCTGCCGCTGGAGATTCCCGGCTTCACCGGCCGTTCGGCACAACTGCGGCAACTCGACCGGCTGCTCGACGGCGGGCCGTGGCGGATGTCGAGCGTGGTGGTGTGCGTGCTGTCCGGCCGGTCCGGCATCGGCAAGACGGCGCTGGCGCTGCGCTGGGCGCACCGGTCGGCCGCCCGGTTCGCCGACGGGGTGCTGCACGTCCAGCTCGGCGGCAGCGACCCGGTACGGCCGGCGGTGGCGCCGGCCGAGGCGCTCGGCGGCCTGATCGAGGCGCTCGACGTACCCGGTGGGGTCCCGTGCGGACCGGCGGCGCGCACCGGGCTCTACCGCAGCGCGCTCGCCGGGCGCCGGATGCTCATCGTGCTCGACGACGCCCGCGACGCCGACCAGGTGCGGCCGCTGCTGCCCGGCGTACCCGGCTGCATGGTGGTCGTGACCAGCCGCAAGCGCCTCACCGGCCTGGTCGTCGGCGAGGCCGCGTGCCCGGTCGTGGTCGACGAGCTGGCCGCCGGCGAGGCGTGGGACCTGCTGGCGGCGCGTCTCGGCGAGCGTCGCCTCACCGCCGAGCGTGCGGCGGTACGGGAGATCATCGCGCACTGCGCCGGCGTACCCCGGGCGCTGGCGGTGGTGGCCGCCCGGGCGGCCGTCCAGCCCCGGCTGCCGCTGGCCGAGGTGGCCCGCCAGCTTCGCTAGGGCCGGCCGGTCACCGGCGGTCGGCGCGGGTGCCGGCGCGCGCCGCGACGTGCGCCGGCACCGGCGTCGCCGGCGGCAGCGCCGGGTCGGTCACCGGCTGCTCCCAGCGCGCGACAAGCGGAAGCTCGCCGGCCCAGAGGCCGAGGGCAGCGTCCGGGCTGTCGCCGTCGTCCGGCGGTCCGCTGCGCGTCTTGACCGACGCCTCGGCCAGCGGAAGCGCCAGCAGCGCGGTGGCAGCCAGTTCCCGCCGGTTCGGCCGGCGGGCGTGGTCCCACTGGCCGGGGGCGACGTGCTCGGTCAGCAGCCGCAGGCCGTACACCTTCTCCTCGGCGTCGGTCACCCACCGGGGCCGGCCGTAGATCATCGCGCTGCGGTAGTTGATCCCGTGCTCGAACACCGAGCGCGCCAGGACCAGCCCGTCGACGACGGTGACCGTCACGCAGACCTCGGCGTCGGTGGTGAGGCTCCGGCTGGCCACCGAGCCGTGCAGGTAGAGGTGCCTGTCGTCGAATCCGTAGACGGTCGGCACCACCATCGGTCCGCCGTCGACGAGGACGCCCAGATGGCAGACGGAGGCGGCCCGGAGCACGTCGAACAGGGCGGCGCGGTCGCGGCGCCCCTTCTCCTTCATCCGGCGCAGGGTGGTACGCGGCGTCGCGGACAACCGCCCGTCGGTATCGGTCATGACTGATCTCCTGTCGGCCCCGCCGTTTCTACCGGCTCCGGCCGCGGTCCTCAAGGGCCGGCCCACCGGACCGAGCGGGGGAGGGGGCCGGGGGAAGGATCCGGCACAGCGCCTCCAGCGCGGCTGCGTACGCGTGCTCGGGCGGCGTCGCGTAGCCGATCACGAGGCCGTCGAGGGCGGGCATGGTGGCGTCCGGGTGGCGGAAACCGCCCAGCCCGTCGAGCGCGATCGACCGTCCGGCGGCGGCCTCCACCACCTGGCGCTCGGTCCCGGCGGGCAGGCGCAGCACGGCGTGCAGCCCGGCGGCGACGCCGGTCGGCGTGACGTGCGGGGCGTGGGCGGCGAGCGTGGCGACGAGACGGTCACGCCGGGCGCGGTACCGCTGGCGCATTCGGCGCACGTGCCGGTCGTACCGTCCGGAGTCGAGGAAATCGGCGAGGGTGAGCTGGTCCGTCACGCCCGCCCACGCCTCCCGTTCACCCTTGGCGTCCAGCACCGGGCCGACGAGCCGCTCGGGCAGCACCATCCAGCCCAGACGCAGCGCGGGGGAGAGGCTCTTGCTCACCGAGCCCAGGTAGACGACGCGCTCCGGGGCCAAGCCCTGCACCGCCCCCACCGGATCCCGGTCGTACCGGAACTCGCCGTCGTAGTCGTCCTCCAGCACCAGCCCGTCCCGGCCCTCCGCCCACCCCAGCGCGGCGAGGCGTCGCCGGGGATGCAGCGGCCCGCCGGTGGGGAACTGGTGCGCGGGCGTGAGCAGCGCCGCCCGTACCCCCGCGAGGCCGGTCAGCTCCTCGGTGCGGGCGCCGTCCGCGTCGAGCGTGAGCGGGGCGGTACGGACGCCTGCCGCCGCCAGCACCGCGCGGTGGAACGCGAGCCCGTAGGACTCCACCGCCAGCGGGCCGCGCAGAACCCGGCCGCCGTAGAGCAGGCGCAGCGCGTGCGCGACACCGGAACACACCACGATCCGGTCCGGGGTGGTCCGGACGCCCCGCGCCCGCGCCAGGTACCCGGCCAGCGCCCGGCGCAGCTCCGGGCGGCCCTGCGGATCGCCCGGCCCGAACGCCTCGTTCGGCGCGGCGGTCAGGGCGCGGCGCGCGGACGCCAGCCACGCGGCGCGCGGGAAGGAGGCGGCATCCGGCTGCCCCTGCCGCAGATGGTGCACGGCCGGGGCCGGACGCGCGGGCATCTGCCTCGGGACGCGGGCGACCCGGGCGGGCTCGGCGTGCGGCGCCACTCGCGTACCGGACCCCTGCCGGGCGACCAGCCATCCCTCGGCCACCAGTTCGGCGTACGCGGCGGCGACGGTGTTGCGGGCCAGGCCGAGGTCGGCGGCGAGGGACCGGTACGGCGGCAGGAGGGTGCCGGCCGCCAGTCTCCCGTCCCGGACGGCGTCGCGCAGCGCGCGGGTGAGCGCGGACCGGCGGCCGCCGGCGCCGGACAGCTCCAGATGCAGGTCGCTGCCCAGCCGCCGCGCCGGATTGGCCCACGAATCCATCATGCGAATGCACCCTAGTCGGGGTCTTTTCCGCTCCTAGTGTGGGCTCATGGACACGCTCATGAATGCTCCGCACCCGCTTCGCTCCGCCGTCCGGGGCCGGGTCCTGCTGCCGGGCGACGAAGGGTTCGAGGTGGCCGGCCGGGCCTGGAACCTGGCCGTCGCGCAGTCACCGGCGGCGGTGGTCGAGGCCGCCGACGCGGACGACGTCGCCGCGCTCGTCCGGTACGCCCGTTCGGCCGGACTGAGCATCGCCGTGCAGCCCAACGGGCACGGCGCCACCGGCCGCGCCGACGGCGCGATCCTGCTGCGGACCGGCCGTCTGGACACCGTGGAGATCGACCCGGTCGCCCGGCGGGCACGGGTCGGCGCCGGTGTGCCGTCCGGCCTGCTCCAGGCCGCCGCCGCGCCGTACGGGCTCACCGGGCTGCCCGGCAGCTCCCCCGTGGTCAGCGTGACCGGGGTGGCGCTCGGCGGCGGACTGAGCTGGTTCGGCCGCGCGTACGGCTGGGTGTCCGACGCGGTCACCGCGTTCGACGTCGTGGACGCCGAGGCGCGGCACCGGCGCGTCACCGCCGAGACCGCCCCCGACCTGTTCTGGGCGCTGCGCGGCGGCGGTGGTGACTTCGCGATCGTCACCGCCCTCGAACTCGCGCTGCACCCCGCGCCGGACCTGTACGGCGGACGCATGCTGTGGGCGGCGGCGCACGCGCCGGACGTGCTGCGGGCGTTCCGGCGGATCACCGCCACGGCACCCGAGGAGCTGACCGTCTGGATGGACCTGCTGCACTTCCCCGGCGCCGATCCGATGGTCGCCCTCGACGTCACCTACCTCGGCGCCGGGGCTGCGGCGCGGGACCTGCTCGCACCGCTGGACCGGTTGACCCAGCCGATCTCCGACAGCAGGCGGAACATGCAGGTCACCGAACTCGGCGGCATCACGGCCGAACCCACCGACCCCAGCCCCGGTATCTCCCGCGCCGAACTGCTGACCCGCCTCGACGACGACGCGGCCGGGGCGCTGCTGGCCGACCCGATCGCCCCGCTGCTCAGCGTCCAGCTCCGGCACCTCGGTGGCGCCCTCGCCCGGGACTCCGACAGCCCGCACGGCCCGCTCACCGAGCCGTACGCGCTCTACCTGTTCGGTCTCGCCACCGACCCGGCGGCGGTCACGGCGCGGCAGCGGGCCCTGGCCGCCGCCCTGCCGGTCAGCGGGCGCAAGCCGGTGACCTTCCTCAACCCGGACGAGACGGCGGCGGACGCGTTCACCCCCGCCGTCCTGACCCGGCTGGGGGCGGTCAAGCGCCGCCACGACCCGGACGGCCTCGTCCGGTCCAACTTCCCGGTGGCCGGTTGAGGCTCCGGGGCGCGACCGTGGCAGGTCGGCGGGTGCACGCGGCAACCCGGTGGTGACCTGCTCAGCGGACCTTCTTCGTCGGTCGTTTACGAGGCGGCGTCAGCAACTCGGCGATCGCCGAGATCGCGGACGGCACCAGGCGGTAGTACGCCCACACACCCCGCTTCTCCCGCTCGATCAGGCCGGCCTCGGTGAGGATCCGGAGGTGATGGCTGACGGTCGGCTGGGAGAGACCGAGCGGCGCGGTGAGGTCGCTGACGGACGCCTCGCCCTCCGGCGCGGACTGGATCAGGCTGAGCAGGCGCAGCCGGGCCGGGTCGGCCAACGCCTTCAGGACGCCCGCGAGGCGTTCGGCGTCGGCACGCTTGATCGGCTCGCCGGTGAGCGGCGAGATGGCAGGGGTGGCAGTCTTCGCAGTTCCCACGCTTGCATCGTCGCACCAACGGCGGCCGCCCGCCGGTGCAATCAGGACCGGATCATCGTCGGTTACCACTACGGTGTCGACCGGGAGGGCGGGTGTCAGGCGGTGGGGTGCAGTTCGGCGAGCAGCCGTTCCACCCGGGTGCGGATCTCGTCCCGGATGGGGCGTACCGCGTCGACGCCCTTGCCCGCGGGGTCGTCGAGCTTCCAGTCCTCGTACCGCTTGCCCGGGAAGACGGGGCAGGCGTCACCGCAGCCCATGGTGACGATGACGTCCGAGGACTCCGCCGTCTCGTACTCCAGGAGCTTGGGGGTCTGGCCGGTGATGTCGATACCGACCTCCCGCATGGCCTCGACGGCGGCCGGGTTGACCTGGCCGGCTGGCGCGCTGCCGGCGGAGCGCACCTCGACGGTGTCGCCGGCGAGGTGGCGCAGCCACCCGGCGGCCATCTGGGAACGGCCGGCGTTGTGCACGCAGACGAACAGGACGCTGGGCTTGTCGCTCATCGGGTCTCCCTGATACGGGTGGTTGCCGCGCGGCGTGCCGCAGCGCGGTCGGGGCGTCTCACGGCCGGGTGCCCGGCGCGGGGAACAGGCGGGCGCGGGCCCACAGCGACACGTAGACCAGGCCGACGAGGACCGGGACCTCGATCAGCGGGCCGACGACACCGGCGAGGGCCTGGCCGGAGGCGATCCCGAAGGTGCCGATCGCGACCGCGATGGCCAGTTCGAAGTTGTTGCCCGCCGCGGTGAACGCCAGGGTGGTGGTGCGTTCGTAGTTGAGGCCGATGGCCCGGCCGAGCAGGTAGGAGCCGGCCCACATGAGGGCGAAGTAGGCCAGCAGCGGCAGAGCGATGCGGGCCACGTCGGCCGGCCGGTCGGTGATGGCCTCGCCCTGCAGGGCGAACAGCACGACGATGGTGAACAGCAGTCCGTACAGGGCGACGGGCCCGACCCTGGGCAGGAACCGCCGCTCGTACCAGTCGCGGCCCCTGGTGCGCTCGCCGAGGCGGCGGGAGAGGTAGCCGGCGAGCAGGGGGATGCCGAGGAAGACGAGTACGTTACCGGCGATGTCCCAGCCGGAGACCTCCAGCGCCGCGCCGTCCAGACCCAGCCAGCCCGGCAGCACCGACAGGTAGAACCAGCCGAGCAGGCCGAAGGCGACGACCTGGAACACCGAGTTGACGGCGACGAGGACCGCCGCTGCCTCCCGGTCGCCGCAGGCCAGGTCGTTCCAGATGATCACCATCGCGATGCAGCGGGCCAGGCCGACGATGATCAGACCGGTGCGGTACTCCGGCTGGTCGGCCAGGAACACCCAGGCCAGGGCGAACATGACGGCGGGACCGACGATCCAGTTGAGGACCAGCGACGAGACCAGGAGGCGCCGGTCACCGGTGACGGTGTCGAGGCGGTCGTAGCGGACCTTGGCCAGGACCGGATACATCATGATCAGCAGGCCGAGGGCGATGGGCAGGGAGATGCCACCGACCTCGACGGCGCCGAGAGCGTCGTCCAGGCCGGGGACGATCCGGCCGAGCAGCAGACCGGCGACCATGGCCAGGCCGATCCAGACCGGCAGGAACCGGTCGAGGCGCGACAGGCGTGCCACCACCGGCGGGGCATGGTCGGCTCTGGTGGCGGTGCTCATGGACGCTCCAGTGGGGTGTCGGTGTGGCGGCAACGGGGCTCGGCGGTGATCGGACCGCCTTCCCGCGGGGGTGTGGCGTGCGGCCTACCGCTGCGCCGCCGCGGCCGGCTCGATCGACAGCAGGCCGGCGAGCTGGCGCAGGATCTGCGGCCGCGCGCGGTAGTAGACCCAGGTGCCCCGCCGCTCGGCGTCCACCAGGCCCGCCTCGCGCAGCGTCTTGAGATGGTGGGAGATCGTCGGCCCGGTCAGGTCGAACGCCGGCGTCAGGTCGCACACGCACACCTCGCCGCCCTCGGCGGAGGCGATCATCGACATCAGCTGCAGCCGTACCGGATCGCCGAGGGCCTTGAACGCGGGCGCGAGCACCGCCGCCGTCTCGGCCGGGACCCGGCGCTGCGCCAGCGGGGGGCAGCACGGCGCGTCGGCGCTGAGGTCGACGAGGGGGATCGGCGCCTGTTGCTTCGGCATGTCTCTAGGTTGACATCTATCTAATCAGCGTGCAAGTCTCTGTTTAGACCGACATCAAGACAGGGTGCCGCCGGAGAGGGCGTCGTCAGGCGGGGCCCGTCCGGCGATCGCCGGCTCCGGCGCCTGCTAGACTTCATCGCCAATCGGCGATAAACGATTGAAGGAGTGGTGGTGGGCGACCTCCTCGACCGCGACACCGCGCAGACCTACGCCTCGTGGTTCCGGGCGCTCGCGGACCCGACGCGGGTGCAGATCGTGGAGTACCTGGCCCGCCACGCCCGGCCGATGAGCGTGGGGGAACTCGTCGCCGCGGTCGGGCTCGCCCAGTCCACCGTCTCCCAGCACCTGAAGATCCTCACCGAGGTGCGGTTCGTGCTCGTCGAGCCGGTCGGCACCGCACGCCACTATCGCATCAACGACGCCTGTGTCGGCTGCTTCCCGTCCGCCGCCGACGTCGTCATGGGTCGCCCGGCGCCCGATCCGGTCGGAGTCTGCTGACGGCCACCCGGTGGCGCGACGTGGTGTCACCGCACCTGACTGATTCGACAATCGCCAATACAGAGGAGTTCCCGATGAGTGTCCTGGACGAGTCGCCCGTCGTGGTGATCGGCGCGGGCCCGGTGGGTCTGGCCGCCGCCGCCCACCTGCGCGAGCGTGACCTGCCCTTCCTCGTCCTGGAGGCCGGTGACACCGCCGGCGCGGCCGTGCGGCAGTGGGGGCACGTACGACTGTTCTCCCCGTGGCGGTACAACGTCGACCCGGCCGCCCGCCGGCTGCTCGACGACGCCGGCTGGGTCGCCCCGGCCGATGACGTCCTGCCCACCGGCGCAGAGCTGGTCACCGACTACCTCCAGCCTCTCGCGGAGCTGCCGCAGCTCAAGCCCCACGTGCGCTACGGCGCGCGGGTAACGGCGATCAGCCGGCTCGGCCTGGACCGGCTGCGTACCGCCGGCCGCGAACAGACGCCGTTCCTGATCCGCCTCGCCGACGGCGATGAGCTGCTGGCCCGCGCCGTCATCGACGCCTCCGGCACCTGGGGCACCCCCAACGTCCTCGGCGCCTCCGGCCTGCCGGCCCGGGGCGAGGAAGACGCGGCGGCGTTCCTCGGCCACGCGCTGCCCGACGTGCTCGGCGGCGACCGGCACCGCTTCGCCGGCCGGCGCACCCTCGTCGTCGGCGCCGGCCACTCCGCCGCGAACACCCTGCTGTCGCTGGCCGAGCTGGCCACCGCCGAACCCGGCACCGAGGTGATCTGGGCGATCCGCTCGTCCAGCCCGGCCCGCACATACGGCGGCGGAGACGCCGACGCCCTGCCCGCCCGCGGCGCGCTCGGCGCCCGGCTGCGTGACCACGTCGACGCCGGCCGCATCCGGCTGCTCACCGGCTTCTCCGTGCACGCCCTCACCCCGGCCGAGGGCCGGGTCGCCGTGGTCGTCCGTCACGCCGACGGCACCGACGAGTCCGTCACCGTGGACCGCGTCGTCGCCGCCACCGGCTTCCGCCCCGACCACTCGATCGCGGCCGAGCTGCGGCTGGACCTCGACTCGGTCATGGGCGCGACCCGCGCCCTCGCCCCGCTGATCGACCCGAACGAGCACTCCTGCGGCACCGTTCCCCCGCACGGCGCCGCCGAACTCGCGCACCCCGAGGCCGGCTACTACACCGTCGGCATGAAGAGCTACGGCCGCGCGCCGACGTTCCTCATGGCCACCGGATACGAGCAGGTCCGTTCCGTCGTCGCCGCTCTCGCCGGCGACTGGGACGCCGCCCGCGACGTCCAGCTCGACCTGCCCGAGACCGGCGTCTGCAACAGCAACCCCACCGACTCCACCGGCACCGACGGCTGCTGCGGCCCCGACCCCGCGGCCCCGCCGGCCGCACAGGGGCTGGCGACCGGAATCTCCGGGGGCCTGCTCTCCGCACCGCTCAGCCTGGTCAGCCTCGACACCCCGGCCGGCGGCCAGGCCGGCGGCTGCTGCACCAGCTGACGACCACCACGACGGTGCCCGCCGACCCCACCGTCGGCGGGCGCCACCGGTGGCGCGCCGCCGCCGCGGCGATGCGTTCGGTACGGAGTGGAAGCGACGGGCACGACGGCGAACCCTGCTGCCCTGTGGCGCTCGTGGGCAGCCTCGATCCGGGCGGACGAGGTCCGCCCCCGGCGCCCTAGGCGAGCAGCGTCCGCAGCGCCTCGGCGAGGCCGGCGCCGGCGGTGACCGGGCGGGCGAAGGGCAACCGGGTGTCGGTGTGACCGTCCGGCCGCTCCGCGCGCAGCACGATGCCCTCGGCGTCGAGCGCGACCGGGACGATCCGCGTCGCGTCGGCGCCCCTGTCGACGAGCGCGCCGAGCCGGTCCAGGACGTCGCTGTGGCACCGGGCCAGGTGCGCGAGGTGGGTGGCCTCGTCGACGGCGATCGGGTCCGGGCGGGCGGCCCGGTACGTGCCGAGGTCCACCGCGACGGGCTCGGCGGCCCGGTCGAGGACGATCTCGTCCGGCGCGATCGCCCACAGCGCCACCTGCGGCAGGTCGAGCAGCGACATCACGGTGGCCGGGTCGCAGGCGTCGAGCGCGGCCGGGTCGAAGCGGCGGGCGGTGCCGACGATCCGCAGCCGGGCGCGCACCCGGGAGCGCACGGCGACCGGGGCGAGGTGGGTCACGTCGAGGCGTACCGCACCGCTGTGGCCGCGCGCGGCGACCAGCAGGCCGCCGGTGCGGCTCATCGCGTCGACCGCGAGCACGATCGTGCCGTCGGGGAGGACGGCGTGGGCGGAGAGGAGATCGGCGGTGGTGTCGCCGAGCGTCAGCCGCACCGAGGAGGCGGCGTTCAGCACGCACCGGGCGGAGACGGCGTCTCGGGGCGTGGAGGGGAGCGCCGACGGCCCTGCGCTGACCGGGGCGACGCCGGCCGACGGGGCCGGGCGCCCGGCGGGGTGCAACGCCATGTCTGTCTCCTCGGCCGGGAAGGGTGAAGTCGGCCCAGGTCAGACGGTAGTAGGTAAGGCTTACCTGTGCAACCGCGGGTCGGGTGCCGCACATGCCGTACGGGTCACGACGGTGACCGTCGTGACCCGTACGGGCGTGGTGTCCGGTTCGTCAGGCGGGCTGGTAGGTCAGGCAGTCGCTGACCGTGGCGCCCGGGCCGACGGTGATCGACTCGGCGGTGCAGGCGAGGTTGGTGTTGTGCACGCACTCGGCCCGCGCGCAGGCGCCCACCGCGCCGGTGACCTCGGCGATCCCGCCGCTGAGCGAGGACTCGACGAACGTCGCGCAGGAGGCCGCGTCGGCGGACGCCGCCACGGTGATCGCGGGAGCGTGACAGCCGTTGTCGTTGAAGCTGCACGCGGTGGCGGCGCATTCACGTACCGGCGGAGACTGCAACAGGGTCTTCATGGTGCCTCCAAGTCATGCGGGCCGGCGGACACGAACGCCGGCCTCGTGGTGCTCGAATGCCATCGGGTATTTGCCGGGCGGCCCGGTCCGCAAACCCGTCCGCCGTCAGTGAGGATCATGCTCACCTTAACAACGGAATGCGGGGTTGGTGGCCGTAAGCAGTCGTTTCCGCGCCGAGTCCGGACCGGCGAAGATGAGCCTTACCTTGGTTAGGGAAGGCTTTCTTTCCAGGCCGGGAGACGTCTTTGTCCGCCCGCTTCGGGCGCGACAGGCCGGCCGGCGCAGCGCCGGTGAGCAGCCACGAAGCCGACCGGCCGGTGCCGGGGCCGTCATCCGGAACAGCGGGCGGTAATCGTCTCCGCCGCCCGCATCGGAATCGAGACCCCGGCTGCCGATTCGGAATCGGCGGCGCCGGTCAGCGGGCCGGGGACGGTGGCAGTTCGGCGGCGTTCGGATTACCCATTCCGTGGTCGCGCGCCCGGGCTATCGCCTCGGCGCGGCTGCCGAGACGGAGTTTGACCAGAATGGCGGAGACGTTGTTCCGCACGGTCTTGGCGCTCAGCCCGAGCCGGTGCGCGATGAGCGGGTTCGACAGGCCCCGGGCGAGCAGGCCGAGCACCTCGCGTTCCCGGTCGGTCAGTTCCGGGAACGGGCCGTCGGCGCGGGCGCCCAGCAGAGCGGCGGCGCGGTCGGCGAGCGGCCCGCCGAGGACCAGGTCGCCGCCGGCCACACCCCGGATGCCGCGCTCCACGTCCGCGGCCGAGGCCCCCTTGAGCACGTATCCACGCGCTCCGGCGCGTACCGCGGCGACGAGTGAGGCGTCGTCGTTGAGCATGGTCACCACCAGCACCCGGACCTCCGGGTGGTCACGGCTCAACGTCCGGGTGGCCTCGATCCCGGACCCCGGCCCGAGATGGAGGTCCATCAGCACCACGTCCGGCCCGGTGCTGCCGACCAGCGCCCGGGCCTCGGACGCGTCGGCGGCCTCGCCGACGCACTCGATGCCGTCGAGGGTGTCCAGCAGCGCGCTCATGCCGAGCCGGAAGACCGGGTGGTCGTCCACCACGACGACGCGGATCGGGCTGTCGGTCACCGGCACTCCAGGGGGACGGTCAGGCAGACGGTGGTGCCGCGGGAGGGGGCCGGCCCGACGGTCAGCGTCGCGCCGACCGCCTGGGCCCGTTCCCGCATGGCGTGCAGGCCCACGCCGGGGCGGACCGGCCCGGCGGCCACGCCCCGGCCCTCGTCGGTGACGGTGACCCGGAGCAGGTCCGGTCGCCGGTCCAGCGACACGGTGCAGGTGTCCACCCCGGCGTGCCGGTGCACGTTGCGCACCGCCTCGGCGGTGACGCCGTACGCGGCGGTGGCTACCGGCTCCGGCAGCGGGTCCAGCGAGGCGGGGGCGCGCATCACGATCCGCAGCCCGGCCCGCGCGTACTGGGTGCGCAGCAGGTCCAGGGCGGGACGCAGCCCGCCGTCGGCGAGCACCGGCGGCAGCAGCCCGTGCGCCAGCTCCCGCACCTCCGCCGCCCGTGCGGTCAGCTCCTCGGTCAGCCGGTCCAGCAGCTCCTCGGCCCGGTCCGGGTCGCGGCGCAGCAGGTTGCGGGTGGCGGCCAGGCCCAGCCCGATGCCGCTGAGCGCCGGTCCGAGGCCGTCGTGCAGGTCCCGGCGCAGCGAGCGGCGCTCCTCGTCGCGTACCTCCGCCAGCCGTTGCCGCGACCGGGCCAGGTCCCGGTTCGTGCCGGCGAGGTCCACCATCGCGGCGACCACCGGGGCGAGGACGGCGAGCGCCTCCCCGGCCCGGTCGTCCAGCAGCTCGCCGGGCCGGGGCCAGGCGTGCAGGTGGCCGACCAGCCGGTCGCCGCGGACCAGCGGCACCGTGACCGGCGGCGCGCCCTCGTGCGGCGGCGGCTGCGGCCCGTCCTCGGTGATCCGCACGTCGGCCAGCCGCAGCGCGGTGGCCACCGCCGCGCCGATGTCGGTCGTGCTGCCGCCGCTGCGCACCACCCGGTGCAGCAGGAGTTCGGGCGGCTCGCCGTGCACCAGCCCGTCCACCCGTCGCTGCACGAGCGCGCGGACCGGCTGGAAGGCCGCCGCGATCACGCCGGTGACCAGCAGCTGCGGCAGCGGCGCGGCGTGCGGCAGCAGCCGGTCGGACACGGCGACCGCCGCGCAGTAGGCGGCGATCACCGTCGCGGTCATCAGGTACCAGACCAGGGTGCGCCGGACGGCCAGCCGCAGGCCCCACAACTGCTGGCGCAGCACCACCACTGCCACCGCCGCGGGGAAGAACGCCTGGGAGGCGAGCATCAGCAGCGCGGGCGCGGCCGGCGGCACCACCGCCGGTGGCAGGAGCGTGGCCAGGAAGGCCAGGGTGAGCAACACGCTGCCCGCTGTCACCCAGCCGAGGCCGTTGCGCCGCGCGGGCTCCCCGCGCCGCCACCGCCACGCGACGCCGGCGGCGGCGAGCGCGCCGAGCCCGACCAGCGCGTACGGCAGGACGGGGGACAACTGTCGCAGCAGCGCGGCGCGGGCGTCGCGCAGCTCCGGCGTCAGCGGCACCACTCCCACCGGCGGCGGCGCGGTGGCGAGGACGGCCACCGTCAGTGCCACGTACCCCAGGCCGATGGCGACCGCGACCCGGTCGAGCCGGCCCGGGGGCCGCTCCGGCAGCAGCCAGGGCATGACCACGACGAGCGAGTAGAGGCCGGGCACCCAGGCCCACTGGTGCACTGCGGTCAGCAGCGGCGGCCCACCGACGGCGAGCTGCCACTGCGCGCAGCACGCGGCGAGCGCGCCGCCGAGCGCCGCCGCCGTGGCGATCCACCCCGGAAGCCGGCTGCCGCGGCGCCGGCGGCTCAGGATCAGCCATGCCGCCGCGCCGTATACGACGCCGTCGAGCAGGTCGACGAGCGAGTAGAGCTGGGCGGCGGTGAACGGGGGAGTCGCCACCGCCCAGCCGGCGACCGCGCCGAGCGTGAGCACGCCGGTGGCGACGAGGACGGCCCAGGCCGTTCGACGCGGAGTGAGGAGGTCGTCACGCATGTCGGGTCCACTGTGTCAGGCCGGGAGGCGTCGGGGGACCACCTGAACGGCGTGAGCCGGGTGGCGGGCCGGGCGGTACGCGGGCCCGCCGTACCGTTTCCGCGCCGGCGCGGCCTGCCGCCGTCACCCTGCGGGCGGCGGTGTCCCGGCGGCCAGGGGTGGATGTCCCGGTCCGGCCGGGACGGTGCGATCGGCCGTGCGGTGCGGCGACGGCGTCCCGGACCGGACGGGATCGCCGTCCCTGGCGGGCCGGGACGCCGCGCCGGTTGACTGCCGGGCATGACCGAAACCACGCCGGACCACATCCCGGCCCACGTCAAGAACTCCTACGTCAACTGCTCCGAGTACACCCGGGCGCCCCGGCTCACGCCGCCGCCCGCCGACGTCCGCGGCGACGCCGTGGTGCTGTCGCTCCGCCCGACCGCGCCGGCCGCTCCGCCCGTCGAGGTCACCCGGTGACGGTGGCCGCCGCGCCGGGCCTGCTCCCCGCCTGGCGGGAGTGGCTCGCCGAGAACCTGGCGATGGGCGTCGCCGCCGGGCAGGCCCGCGCGGCGGCCGTCGCCGCCGGTGCGGACGCCGACGCCGTCGACGCGGAGCTGGCGACGCTCGCCGGCCACCCGTACTTCGCCGTGTGCCGGCGGCTCGCGCTGCGCTACGACTGGATGGAGTCGGTACTGGACACCTACCGGGTGCTGCGCGAGGACGACGGGGGCCGCGCCCTGGAGCGCCGGTCCGATCCCGGCGCCGAGGAGTTCTTCGCCCGTTACTACTTCGGCAACCGGCCGGTCGTGCTCGACGGCCTGATGGCGGACTGGCCCGCGCGGGACTGGACGCCGGCCCGGATGGCCCGCAGGTGCCCGGACGCGGTCGTCGAGGTGATGACCGGCCGCGAGGCGAACCCCGACCACTCCTGGCAGTACGACAGGCACCGCACCACCATGCCGTTCGCGGACTACGTGGCGTTGCTGGACTCCGGCGCGCGGACGAACGACTACTACATGGTGCCGCGCAACGAGAACTGGAACGGCGCGCTGCGGGCGCTCGCCGCCGACGTGCGGCCGCCGGCGCACCTCGTCGACCCGGCCGGTGGCGGGCACCTGCTGCTGGGACCGGCCGGTACCGTCACGCCGTTGCACGTGGACAACAGCACCGTGCTGCTCTGCCAGGTGCTCGGGCGCAAGCACGTCCGGCTGGTGCCGTCGTACCAGCGGCACCTCGTTTATCCCCGCGGCGGGACGTTCAGTGCGGTGGACGCGGCACGACCGGACCTCGACCGGCATCCCCGGTACGCCGAGGCGACGGTGCTGGAGACGGTGCTCGAACCGGGGCAGATGCTGCTGGTGCCGGTCGGCTGGTGGCACTGGGTGCACGCGCTTGACGTCAGCGCCACTGTCACGTTCCACCACTTCCGGGTGCCCGGCCACAACCACAGGATGGCCACGCCGCCGGCGGCCGGTGCCGAGGCCGTGTAGCGAGCGTCACACTCCGGCCACAGTGGCCGGTCCGGCGTCGCCGGCACGGTCGGCCGGTCGGCCGGCCGCGTCCACCGTCCGGGGGAGGTGCCCGTGGTACGACGGGCGCACGCCCGGTCCGCCGTTCATGTCCACCACCGCCGCCCGGGCAACCGTACGCGAAGAATTTTTTCGCCGGGTTGCCCGGCGCGGCGGTGCCCATGGGAGGCTGCGATGCCCGGGCGCCCGTCCCCGCCGCCATCTGCGGCGATGCGTGAAAAGGCGTCCCTGAATGGGCGTCAGTCCTCGAAGATCCACGTCGAGTTGTCGTCCATCGATCATCGGCTTCCCGACAGGATGGGGTTTGCGAGAGCGTCGGACGGCGTTGCAGAATGAGTCCGTCCGGAGGTGTCGGGGGATCTGCGTCCGGAAACGAACTTAAGGATCGTAAAGGTCGCTTGGGAGTGATTCTGTGATCTCTCGTTTGTGGTCGTAGCGGGACCAAATCCGACATACGGCTACGTGGGATGGCGTCCAGCCAGGCCCTACCCCTGATCAGTACGAGCGGTGGAATAGGTCGTGCATGCGACCGATTTCCGCCTTGCCATGCATTTCGCCCGATGGGTGAATGAATGGGCGTGGCGCTTCGGGATGTCTGACCGAATTGCGCGCCGACGCAATCGCATGCGTCGGTAATCGCTTGTCGCCTGCCGGTTTCCAGTCGAGGAGAATTCGAATTGCGCCAGCTAGAGAACTGTGTCCAGGTTGATTACTCTCCGTCGTTCTCCCAGCACCGCATGTGGTTCCTCGACCGGTTGGCCGGTGGTCGCGACACCGCGTACGTCACGACTCCGATGTGGCGGGTGCACGGCCGGCTGGACCGGGAACGGTTCCAGAAGGCGGTGGACACGGTGGTCGACCGGCACGACGCGCTGCGCGCCCGTTTCGTGGAACGCGACGGCATGCCCCGCGTCGTCCTGCCGCCCTCGGCCGGCACCCCCGTCGACTGGCGCGCCGCCGGCTCGGCCGCCGAGGTCGCCCGGGCGGCCGAGGCGGAGGCGGAGCGGCCGTTCGACCTGGCCACCGGACCGCTGCTGCGGGTCGTCGTCTGGACGCTCACCGACACCGAGCACGTGGTCCTGGCGGCGACGCACCACATCGCCTCCGACGGCTGGTCGGTCGGCCTGCTGGCCCGCGAGCTGGCCGCCGCGTACGCCGGGGAACCCCTGCCCGACCTGCCCGTCCGGTACGTCGACTACGCCGAGCGGCAGCGCCGCGAGCTCGACGGTGACCGGCTCCGCGCCGACCTGGACTACTGGCGTGACCGGCTCGCCGGCCTGCCCGCGCTGACCCTGCCCACCGACCGGCCCGCCCCGGAGCGACCCTCGCACACGGCGGCGACCACCGAGTTCGTCCTCGGCCCGGACCTGGTGGCCGGCCTGCACCGCGTCGGCCGGGAACACGGCGCCACGCTCTACATGACGCTGCTGGCCGCGTTCCAGGTGCTGCTGGGCCGGTGGAGCGGGCAGGACGACTTCGGCATCGGCTCGCCGGTGGCCGGCCGGGACCGGCCCGAGGTGGAGAACCTCATCGGACTGTTCGTCAACACGGTGGTCACGCGCGCCGACCTGAGTGGCGACCCGACGTTCGCCGAGCTGCTCGGCCGGGTCCGCGACGACGCCCTCGACGCGCTCGACCACCAAGAGGTCCCGTACGAGCGGGTGGTCCGCGAGTTGCGGCCCGAGCGGCCGGACACCGACTCGCTGATCGACGCCTGGTTCGCGATGCAGAACGTGCCGGGCGACGGCCCCTCGGCCGGACCGCTGCGCTTCACCGACTTCGAGACCGACCGCCCCAAGGCGCTGTTCGCGGTGTCGCTGTTCGCCCAGCCCCGCGGCGACGAACTCGCCATGACGCTTGTCTACCGGACGGATCTGTTCGATGCGGTGTCGATCGGTCGGTTGGTGGGTCGGTGTCGGGAGTTGTTGGTGGCGGTGGTGGCTGATCCGGGTGTGCGGGTTGGTGGGTTGGGGTTGCCGTCGGGGGAGCGGGGTGTGTTGCGGCGTTTCGGTGCGCCGGAGGTGGTGGGCCGGGTGGTGGATCCGGTGGTGGGGTTCGAGGAGCGGGTGCGTCGTGGTGTGGGTGCGGTGGCGGTGGTTGCCGCGGGTGGGGTGGTGTCGTACGGGGAGTTGAACGCGCGGGCGAATCGGGTGGCGTGGTGGTTGCGGGGTCGTGGTGTGGGTCCGGAGTCGCTTGTGGGTGTCCGGTTGCCGCGTGGGGTGGACATGCTCGCGGCGGTGTTGGGTGTGCTGAAGGCGGGTGGCGCGTATGTGCCGATCGACCCCTCCTGGCCGGCCGCGCGGGTCGACGTCGTCCGCGCGGACGCCGGGCTCGAACTCCTGCTCGACGGCGAGCTGCCGGACGGCGGCCGTGACGACGACCCCGGTGTGCCGGTCGCGGACGGGCAGTTGGCGTACGTCATCTACACGTCGGGCTCGACCGGCCGGCCCAAGGGTGTCGGCGTGTCGCGGGCGGCGATGGCCGCGCACGTGTCCCGGATGCGACGCCGCTTCGGACTCGGCCCGAACGACCGGGTGCTCCAGTTCGCCGCCCTGGCCTTCGACGCCTCGATCGACCAGATCTTCCCCGCGCTGAGCTGCGGGGCCGCGCTGGTGCTGCCCGAGCACGGCCTGGTGGCCCCGGCCACCCTGCTGCCGCTGCTGGCGCGGCACGGCGTGACGCTTGCCAACCTGCCGCCGGCGTACTTCGGCGAACTGGTCGCCGAGCTGACCGAACGGGACGGCGAGGTGCCGCGCGACCTGCGGCTGATGGTGCTCGGCGGCGACCGTGTCCGCCCCGACGACGTGGACCGTTTCGCGTCCCGGTGCCCCGACGTGACGGTGCTCAACGCGTACGGCCCGACCGAGACCACGGTCACCACGACGGTCGCCGACCTTCCGCCGGGCCTCACCGGCACGCCGCCGATCGGCCGGGCGGTGGGGGACCGGGCGTTGTACGTGCTGGACGGTTCGCTG